>NZ_CBCRZG010000001.1:0-525879 GCF_965137015.1 Tsukamurella hominis
GGCAGGGGCGGCANNCCCGGCCCGGGGGCGTTCGACGGTGCGGACTGGCCCAGGGGGCTCTGGGGTGCGCTCATGCCGTCATCGTAAGTCCGGCTCACGACCACTCCTAGTGACAGATGTAACGGGGCTCAGGGGAAGTCGAGGGTCGGTGCGTCCTCGTCGGGGACGGGGTGCGTGAACCGCAGCGGCTCGGAGTCCCGCTTCATCGGGCGCCGCTCGTAGGCGGCGACGATCTCGCGGCCGTCGACCCGCCCGGCGATCGTCAGGCGGTCGCGGTCCGGCTGCGTGTACTGCAGCACCGTCTCGGGGCCGGACTTGCTCGGCTTGATCGTGAGCGCGGAGTCGCTGACGTCGAGGAGCCAGGGCGTGACCCGCGCCGCGGAGTCCTGGGTGACGAAGGCGTTGTACGACTCGCCCGCGGCCTCCCACATCCCGCGTCCGCGGTAGGTGATCGCCACGTTGATCCACGCCGGATCGGTGGCGAGGGCCGCCTCGCGGCCGTCCACCCGGAACGACGTCGCGTGCCACGTGCCGTCGACGTCGCCGCGCGTCTCCGCGAGCGCGGACTTCATCATGACCCCGGCGGCGAGGCCGACCCCGGTGATCGCGATGAGGGCGAGCGCGGCCGCCGTCTTGCCCGTGCGGCGCAGCCACGTCCGGTCGGAACCCGCGGCGGGCCAGATCGCGGGCATCGGCCCCGTCGCACGGCCGAAGCCCGCGCGGATCAGGTTCAGCCACTGCGGCGCGAGCAGGGCGATCGCGATCACCAGGAACTCGAAGCAGAGGAACTTCACCGGCACGTTGTAGAAGCTGTCCATGAGCAGCACCTGCACCATGGAGACGATGGAGCCCAGCGCGCCCAGGATCCAGGTGCGGCGCGAGAGCAGGAGGAGGCCGGAGATCAGCTCGACGAGGCCCGTGACGATCGAGTAGCCGTCCGAGGCGCCCATGAAGCCCCACAGCATGTTCATCCGGCTGATGTCGCCGGCGGGCTGCAGCGCGTAGGTCGGCAGCTGCATGAACCCCATCTGCGTGGGAATAGCCTTGCCCAGGCCGTAGAAGATCATGCCGCTGGCCAGCGCGATCCGGCCGACCTGCCAGAGCAGCCCGCCGAGGCTGCGGTAGTCGCCGCGGCCCCGGTCGAGGAGCGTCCAGACGACGGTGATCGCGACCGCGACCACTGCCCAGCCGATGTGGTACTGCCAGATGCCCATCGAATCGCCCGAGCTGGTCAGCTCGGGGAGCTGCAGCTCCGTGCCGGTGACGAGCGCGCCGAGCCGGGCGAACGGGCCCTGCACCACGGACATCACGGGCGCGAACTGCAGGCTGCCGAAGACGGAGAGGATGGTCAGGCCGCCGCCCAGGGTGAAGAGCAGGCGGAAACCGATGAGCTGAGCGGTGGTCCAGCGCGGGGGCGGGGCGTCGGTCGCGGGCGCGGCGGGCGCCTCCACGGTCGGGGTGGTCATGTCCTCGACGCTATTTCCCGACGGTGCGCGGCCACATCCGGGAAAGCCCCCTACCGGACCCTGAGGTGCGGCACCGTCGGGGCACGAGCACCGGGGTGGAGCACCCTGACCCGCCCGTTTTGACCTGCGGCGGGGCACCCGCGTACTCTGGTCCGCTGGTGTGTGGCGCCGCGCTGCCCTCTCGAGGGTGACGCGGAGTCGGGTCCCGGGTCTCCGTTGGTCGCCGGGAGTGCTCTCGTCACGCATGGACCGGCACCGAACCATCGAGCAGAGGATCTCCTGTGCCTACTTACACCCCGAAGGCGGGTGACGTGACCCGGCAGTGGCACGTCATCGACGCATCCGACGTGGTGCTCGGCCGCCTCGCCGTCGCAGCTGCCAACCTGCTGCGCGGCAAGCACAAGCCGACCTACGCCCCCAACGTGGACAGCGGCGACTACGTCATCATCATCAACGCGGAGAAGGTGGCCCTGTCGGGCGCCAAGCTCACCGACAAGCGGCACTACCGCCACTCGGGCTTCCCGGGCGGCCTGAGCTCGCGCACCATCGGCGAGGTCCTCGGCTCCAAGAACCCGGAGCGCGTGGTGCAGAAGGCTGTTCTCGGCATGATCCCGAAGAACAAGCTGGGCAGCGCCATCGGCGGCAAGCTGAAGGTCTACGCCGGCCCGAACCACCCCCACGCCGCGCAGCAGCCGGTTCCCTACGAGATCAAGCAGGTGGCGCAGCAGTGAGCGACACGATCGAGAACAACGAGACCGACGCCGAGGTCGTTCCCAACGAGTACACCTCGGAGACCCCCGAGGCCTCGGCCGAGACCCGCGCCCCCCGTGGCCCCGTCGTCGTCGAGCGCCCCATCCAGACCGTCGGCCGCCGCAAGGAGGCCGTGGTCCGCGTGCGTCTGACCGCCGGCACCGGCAACTTCGTGCTGAACGGCCGCACCATCGAGGACTACTTCCCCAACAAGCTGCACCAGCAGCTGGTGAAGTCCCCGCTGGTCACCGTCGAGCGCCTCGAGTCCTTCGACATCGCCGCGAACCTCACCGGTGGCGGCCCGTCGGGCCAGGCGGGCGCCCTGCGCCTCGCCATCGCCCGCGCGCTGATCGAGGTCTCGCCCGAGGATCGCCCCGCGCTGAAGCGCGCCGGCTTCCTCACGCGTGACCCGCGTGCCGTCGAGCGCAAGAAGTACGGCCTGAAGAAGGCCCGCAAGGCTTCGCAGTACAGCAAGCGCTGATTGCAGGCTTTCACCAGGGCAGGCACCCGCATCCGTGCGGGCGCCTGCCCTGGTCTCGTTTCCACCCATCTCTACGTGTGAGGTACTGACCCATGGGGCGTCTGTTCGGGACCGACGGTGTGCGCGGCCTGGCCAACAAGGATCTGACCGCCGACCTGGCGCTGCGGCTGTCCGCCGCTGCTGCGGCGGTGCTCGGTGCACACGATCTCGAAGGTCGCGACCGGCCCTTCGCGGTCGTCGGCTGGGACCCGAGGGCATCGTCGGAAATGCTGTCGGCCGCGGTCTCCGCGGGCCTGACCAGCGCCGGCGTCGACGTGCTGCTCGTGGGCGTCATGCCCACGCCCGCCGTCGCCCACCTGGTGGCCGAGTACGACGCGGCGCTCGGCGTGATGATCTCCGCCTCGCACAATCCCATGCCGGACAACGGCATCAAGTTCTTCGCCCGCGGCGGGCACAAGCTGGAGGATGCGCAGGAGGACGCCATCGAGGCGGCCCTCGACGACCCCGCCCCGCCCCGCCCCACGGGCGCCGCGATCGGCCGCGTGAAGCGCGCCTTCGACGCGGTCGACCGGTACGTCGCGCACCTCGAATCGGCGGTGCACGTCCCGCTCGCGGGGCTGAAGGTGGTCGTCGACGCCGCCAACGGCGCCGCCTCGACGGTGGCCGCCAAGGCCTACCGCGACGCGGGCGCCGAGGTGATCGCGATCCATGACGAGCCCGACGGCCTGAACATCAACCGCGACTGCGGCTCCACCCACCTCGAAGGCCTGCGCGCGGCGGTGCTCGCGCACGAGGCCGATCTGGGGCTCGGACACGACGGCGACGCCGACCGCTGCCTCGCCATCGACGCGAACGGGCGGACCGTGGACGGCGACGCCATCATGGCGATCCTCGCGATCGCGATGGACGAGGCCGGTGAGCTCACCGACCACACGCTGGTCGCGACGGTGATGAGCAACCTGGGCCTGCACCTCGCGATGAAGGCCGCGGGCATCACGCTGCGGACCGCCGCGGTGGGCGACCGCTACGTGCTCGAGGAGCTGCGCACCGGCGGCTACGCCCTGGGCGGCGAGCAGTCGGGGCACATCGTGCTCCCGGCGCTCGGCACCACGGGCGACGGCGTGCTCACCGGGCTCAAGATCATGGAGCGGATGGCGCAGACGGGCTCCTCGCTGGCCGAGCTCGCGTCGGTGCTCACGGTGCTGCCGCAGGTGCTGGTGAACGTGCGCGTCATCGACAAGGCCGCGGCGATGGCGTCGTCGGAGCTGGTCGCGGCGCTGGCCGCGGAGGAGGCCGCGCTCGGCGAGGCCGGCCGGATCCTGCTGCGCCCGTCGGGCACGGAGCCGCTGGTCCGGGTCATGGTGGAGGCGCCGACCGAGGACGTCGCGCGCGGCACCGCGGAGCGCCTCGCGGGTCTCATCTCCTGACCGCACTGTTTCCGGGACCGCTTGTCGAAACGTTTTCATAACCGGTAGCGTGTGGCTATGACATCGGGTGGGACCGGCTACGCCGGTGTGCTGTTCGACTTCTCGGGGACGCTGTTCCGGCTGGAGCCGGACCCGGCGTGGTTCGCGGGGCTCAACGACGCGGACGGACGCGAGCTCGACGACGCCGCCCAGCGCGAGCTCCTGCACCGGATGACGGTGCCCGTCGGCGTTCCGGTGCCGATGGAGGGCGAGGCGCTGCGCACCTGGCACGCCCGCGACCTCTCCTCCGCGGACCACCGCGGCGCCTACCTGCACGTCCTCGAGCACTCCGGCGTCGCCGACACGGGCGAGCGGGAGCGGCTGTACGGCGAATTCTCCAACCCGCTCAACTGGTCGATCTACCCCGACACCGCCGCCGTCCTCCGCGCCGCGCGCGAGGCGGGCCTGAAGGTGGGCGTGCTCTCCAACATCGGCTACGACATCCGCCCCGCGTTCGAGCGCGAGGGCATCGACGGCCTCGTCGACGAGTTCGTCCTCTCCTTCGAGGTGGGCCACGCCAAGCCCGACCTCGCGGTCTTCCACGCCGCCACCGCCGCCCTCGGCCTGCCGCCGGAGAAGGTGCTCATGGTCGGCGACAGCGAGGAGGCCGACGGTGCCTCCCGCGCCATCGGCTGCGGCTTCGCGCAGGTCGAGCCGCTCCCCGTCGACGACCGCCCCGCCGGACTGCTGGACGCGGTCCGGGCCGCCGGCGCGATCTGAGGAAGACTCGGGAACCGATCCGCCCGCTGGTGCGTCCAATGAGTAAGGGGACGTGTGAGCGAGGGGGATCGCATGGGCACGAAGATCGATCCGGCCGCGGTGTCGAAGGCCGGCGGCAGCTATTCGACGGTGGCCGACAACCTCGGCACCGTCGCCGGCCGCGTCCGTGGCTTCACCGCGGAGGCCGGTGACTTCGGGCGGAAGTACCAGTCCGACGGTGCCGCCTACGCCGCCACGATGGAGAGCCTGGCGAAGAGTGTCGACGCGTGGCAGGTGGGCTCCCGTGCCTGCGGTGCGGGGCTGACCACCTCGGCGTCGGCGCACAAGTCCACCGACGACAGCGGCGCCGCCGCGGTCACCGGGGCCTGATCCGTGGCGGAGCAGACCGTCGACCAGATGCTCGACGCGGGTGCGGATTGCTTGCAGTACTTCAAGGCGATGCTCGATATCGCGAAGTGGTTGTCGCAGAAGACGTGGCCCGATTGGCGTGATCACGTGTGCCGTGATTACGACAACGAGCGGGGCATCGATCTCGCATCACTTCGGGGCGATGCGGTCATGCTGCGGCAGCAGGCCACGGCCGCGCGCCAGGCCGTCACGGACCAGTCCGCGGCGCGTACGAGCGTACAGACGGCCTGGCCCGACAATGCCGGACGCGCCGCCGTGACGACCCTGGACGCACAGCAGAGGCGGAGCGAGCCGGTTGCCACGGTCCTCGAGAGAACCGCGACCGCGGCGGAATCGGTACCGGGCGCGGTCCTGTCCGCGGTGAAGACGAAGACGGACGCGCTCAGCGAGTTCGCTTCGAAGGAAGCGGACGCCGGCGTGTGGGTAGGCGTGATGCGGGTCGCGGGTCTGGTGGTACCGGGAGTCGCATCGTTGGTCGAACTCAACGCGGGCTCCCGCGAGCGATTCGAAGCGCAACTTGCGCAGGACCTCGCCCGCTTTGACCAGATCAACGCGACCGCGGTCTCGGCCGTCCAGGCCGCCTACGCGACCGTGCCGGCTGCGGCCAAGGGCATCGACGCGTCGGCGTTCCCGGCACCGTCGTTCGGCACGATCACGGCGACCAGCACCGAGACCCCGACCAGCCCGACCACGGCGTCGCCGGTCACCAGCGGTGGCGGAGGAGGCGGCGGCAGCGGGTCACCCACGACGTCGTCGCCGTCCAGCACGTCCCCGACGTCCACGAGCCCGACCAGCACCAGCCCCACCGCGACCGGCACGTCCACGAGCCCGACGACCACCACCAGCCCCACGACCACCGGCACGACGACCTCGCCGACGACGACCGGCGCGAGCACCACCCCGTCGGCCGCGACGCCCAGCACCGGCACGGGTACCGGTGCCGGCACGGGTAGCGGCACGCCCTCGTGGCTCTCGCAGCTGCTCCCGAAGATCGCCGAACAGCTCGGCCTGGGCGACAAGTCCACCGGCGACGGCAAGGACACCGACAAGACCGGCGACAAGTCCGCCGACAAGACCGGCGACAAGGACGCCAAGGGCGAGAAGGTGCTCGGCGTCGACGCCCTCGGACGCACCGTCACCGCGACCCTCAGCCCGGACGGCAAGACCGTCGAGGTCACCGCGAAGAAGCCGGACGGCACGGTCGCCGAGAAGGCCGCACTCACGATCGGCGAGGACGGCAAGCTCACCCCCGTCGACGGCACGGACGGAGTGGGCAAGGACGGAGCGGGCAAGGACGGCACCGGTGCCGGCGGCAAGGGCGAGGACGGCGCCGGCAAGGCGGGCGACGCGAAGCCGGCCGAGGCAAAGCCCGGCGACGCGAAGCCCAGTACGCAGAACGGCGCCGGAACTGGTGGCGGCCCAACGCCCGGGGCGGCGTCCCCGTCCGGAAGCGGCGGCGGAACAGGCGGCGGTGCGACCCCGTCGGCCGCCCCGAGCCCCGTCGTGCCGAACGTCCCGTCCACTCCGGCGGCCCCGGCGAAACCGTCGAACACCGGCGATCAGAACCCCGCGCCCGCAGCGGAACCGTGCCCGCCCGGCGAGCCCGCGGACCAGGGCACGGGCGCCGAGTTCGCCGTCAGCGGCACGTGATCAGCGCCGCCGAGGAGATGCGATGAGCAGCACCGACCCCCATCCCGACGACCACGCCCGCGCGATCCGCATCGCGGAGCGACAGGACCTGTTCGACGAGTTGCTGCGCGTCGCGGGCGTCACGCCGGAGCCGGCCGCGATCACGCAGCCGATCCCGGTGATCGCGCGCACGGAGCAGCCGGACTCCTGGCTCAGCGCGGGCTGAACACGGGCGCGGGCCGAGCGCGGGGACTCACGCCAGGCTACGCAGGCGCTGCAGGGCGCTGGGCTGCTCGGGCTCGGCGTTCGGGTCCCAGACGTAGGAGCTGTCGCCGAGATCGGCGCCGACCTCGGTGAAGACCTTGTACTCCTTGTCGTCGGCGAGCCCGCCGAGCAGGTAACCGGTCAGCAGCGCGCGGACCATCTTCTGCGTCGACTTGTCGGAGCCGCCCGCGCCGAGGGCGCCACGCAGCGAGATGCCCTCCGCCAGGCCGCCGGGCTCGGCGCCGGGCACGATCCGCAGCTCTGTCGGGCCCGAATACCGCAGCGAGAGGACGCCGGCGTTCGAGGTCATCGACTGCTCGTCGCCGGGCGCGCCCAGGATCAGTGCGTTCGCGTGGGTGCCGGTCGACGCCTTCTCCGCCTGCGGCGAGGTGGGCGCCGGGAACAGCGCGGCGAGCCACTCGACGCGGGAGTCCGCCGCGGCGGCGATGAGCGCCGCCCCGGTGCCCCATCCGTGGCCGACGACCGCGCGCTTGGCCTTGTTGACGGTGATCGCGCCGTCGCCCAGGCGGACCTCGGTGATCACGTCGAGCGCGGTGCCCAGGTCGATCGCGAGGCGCCCGTCGGAGGCCAGCACGCCGCCCTCGGTGTCCGGTGCCGCCACGACCAGGCCCCACGAGGCCAGGTGCTGCAGAGTCTTGGTGTACCGCTTCGACGGGGTCAGCCAGTCGTGCGCGAACGCCACCGCGGGCAGGTTCGAGCCGTTCTCGGGCGTGTAGATCACACCGGGCAGGCCCGCGACGCCCAGGTCGCCCTTGAGCACGCGGTGCGGCCCGCGCTTCTGCAGCTTCTTCACCAGCTTGCCCGCGTCAGTCACGCCGCTCACGTTAGCCGATCTGCCGTACCGTGGCGGCGTGCGGCACTTTCACCACCCCGACTCCGTACGCGCGGCCGAGGCGCCCCTCCTCGCCGCCCTGCCCGACGGTGCCCTCATGCGGCGCGCCGCGTACGGCCTCGCGGACGTCTGCGCGCAGGAACTGATCGATCGCACGGGCGGCGCCGCGGGCCGCAGGGTGACGCTGCTCGTCGGCTCCGGCGACAACGGCGGCGACGCGCTGTTCGCCGGCGCGTTCCTGCGGCGCCGCGGCGTCGCCGTGGAGGCGGTGCTGCTCGCGCCCGACCGTGCGCACGCCGCCGGGCTCCGCGCCCTCGAGCGCGCGGGCGGGCGGGTCGTCGCGGTGCCGCGCCGTCCGGACCTGGTGGTCGACGGCATCGTCGGGATCAGTGCGCGCGGTGCGCTCCGGACGGAGGCGGCGGACCTCGTCGCCGGGATCACCGCGCCGATCGTCGCGGCGGACACCCCGTCGGGCGTCGACGTCCGCACTGGCGTCGTGCACGGCCCGGCCGTCGCCGCCGCCGTCACCGTCGCCTTCGGTGCCCTCAAGCCCGTGCACGCGCTCGCCCCCGCCCGCTGCGGCCGGATCGAGCTGATCGACATCGGCCTCGCGTTCCCCTCCGACCGGAGCGCGGGCGAGCTGCTCGCCTACGACGACGCCGACCTGGCCGCGCTCTGGCCCGTCCCCGGCCCCGCCGACGACAAGTACAGCCTCGGCGTGCTCGGCGTCGTCGCCGGCGGCGCGACGTACCCGGGCGCCGCCGTGCTGGCGACGGGCGCGGCGATCCGCGCGACATCGGGCATGGTCCGCTACGCCGGCGCCGCCCGCGCCGCGGTCCTCGCCGCCTGGCCCGAGGTGGTCGCGAGCGACGACGTCACGGACAGCGGCCGCGTGCAGGCGTGGGCCGCGGGCCCTGGCATGGGAGTCGACGGTGCGGCCGCGGATCGTCTGGCCCGGGTCCTCGACCAGGACCTCCCGACGGTGCTCGACGCGGACGCTCTCACGCTGCTCGCCGAGCATCCGGGCCTGCTGTCCGGCCGGACCGCCCCGACGGTCCTGACGCCGCACGCGGGGGAGTTCGCGCGGCTCGTGGGCCCCGTCGGCAACGACCGGGTCGCGGCCGCGCGCGAGGCGGCCCGCGAACTCGACGCGACGGTGCTGCTCAAGGGGCACGTCACCGTCATCGCGGCCCCCGACGGCACCGTCGTGGCCGACACCGCGGGCTCGTCCTGGGCCGCGACGCCCGGGTCGGGCGACGTGCTGACCGGTCTCGTCGGCAAGCTCCTCGCCTCCGGCCTCGGCCCGCTCGACGCGGCCGCCTGCGCCGCGCGGGTGCACGGTCTCGCCGCTGCCCGCGCCGCCGACGGTGCCCCGACGCACGCCGGGGCGATCAGCGCGGCGGTGCCGGACGTCCTGCGCACGGTGCTGCGCGACTAGGCTGAGCAGCGCCATGAAGACATCGATTCCCGCGACCGGGCTGGAGCGGCTGACAGCGCAGATCGACCTGGGCGCGGTCGCGCACAACACGCGGATCGTCGCCGACCACGCGCCGGGGGCCGCGGTGATGGCGGTGCTCAAGGCGGACGCCTACGGGCACGGCGCCGTGCCCGTCGCGCGGGCGGTGCTCGCGGGCGGCGCCACGGAGATCGGCGTGACCACCGTCGACGAGGCGGTCGCGCTGCGCGAGGGCGGCGTCACCGTGCCGCTGCTCAGCTGGCTCAGCACGACCTGCTTCGAGCGGGCCATCGACGCCGACGTCCGGATCGGCGTCAGCTCGCCGCGTCAGCTGGCCGCCGTCGTGGCCGCGGCGAGGAACGTGGGCCGCCCCGCGACGGTGCACGTCAAGGTCGATACCGGGCTCAGCCGCAACGGAGTCTCCGCGGCCGAATGGGCCGCCACCCGCGACGCCCTCGTCGACGCGGAGCGGGCCGGCACCGTCGAGTTGCAGGGCGTCTTCACCCACCTCGCCCACGGTGACGACCCGGAGCACCCGTTCCTCGACGTCCAGCGCGATGCGCTCGCCGCCACCGTCGCCGACGCCCGCGCGCACGGCCTGACGCCCACGCAGGTGCACGCCGCGAACTCCGCGGCCGCGCTGACCCGCCCCGATCTGCACTTCGACCTGGTCCGCCCCGGCATCGCCCTCTACGGCGGAGTCCCGGTGCCCGGCAGGGACTTCGGGCTCCGGCCGGCGATGACCTTCGCCGCGCCCGTGATCCTGATCAAGCGGATCCGTCAGGGAGACGGGGTCAGCTACGGGCACAGCTGGATCGCGCCGCGCGACACCGTCGTCGGGCTGATCCCCGCCGGGTACGCGGACGGGGTGTGGCGCCCGCTGAGCGGCCGCATCGAGGTGGCGATCGGCGGGCGGCGCTTCCCGCAGGTCGGCCGAGTCTGTATGGACCAGAGCGTGATCGACCTCGGGCCCGACGGCGGCGGGGTGTCCGAGGGCGACACCGCCGTCCTCTTCGGCGACGCGCCCGGCGCCGACGTCGCCGCCGACTGGGCGGAGAAGGTCGGCACCATCGACTACGAGATCCTCACCGGCGTGCGCGGGCGCGCCGTCCGGACCTACACGGGGGAACTGTGAACGACGACCGCGGCCGCATCCACATCCCCGAGCGCCTGCCCGGGCCCGCCCTGCTCGCGGGCCTCGGCACCGGCGTCGCCGTCGCCGCGCTGACGGGGATCGCCGCCGCAGCACGGGTTCTCGGCGTCCGCGGCGCGGGCGACGATCCCGTCTCGCCCGACGACCTGGTGTTCCGGTCCGACCGCGAGTCGATCGTCATGAGCCCCGACGGTGTGCCGCTGCACGTCCGCGAGGTCGGCCCCCGGACGGCCCCGGTGACGGTGCTGTTCGTGCACGGTTTCACGCTGCGGACCGCGTCCTGGGTGCTGGTCCGGAACGAGCTGCAGGCCCGCTGGGGCGACGACGTGCGCATGGTCTTCCCCGACTGCCGCGGCCACGGCGACTCCGGCTCCTGCACGCCGGAGCAGAGCACCGTCGCCCTCCTCGGCGACGACATCGCCACCGTCCTGCGGGCCCTCGTGCCCGAGGGGCCGGTCGTGCTCGCCGGGCACTCGATGGGCGGCATGGCGATCTGCGCGTTCGCGACCGGACATCCCGAGCTGGTCGGCTCGCGGGTGGTCGGCGCGTCGCTGCTCGGCACCGCGTCGCACGCGCTCACCGACGTGGGACTGGCTGCCGCGCTGCGCAATCCGGTGCTCGACGTGATGAGTGTCGCGATTCGTTTCCTGCCCTCGGTCGTCGGCCGGGGCCGCGAGGTGATCAAGCCGATCGCGACGCCCTTCGTCACGGCGGGGGCCTACGCGCCCGGCGATCGGAGCGCGACCATGACGGACTTCTCGTCGACCATGAGCCTGTCGGCGCCGCTCGGCACCTACGCGGGTTTCATGCCCGCGCTGGAGGAGTACGACGAGCGCGGCGCGCTCCCGGTGCTGCGCCGCATCGAAACCTCCGTGGTGTGCGGCGACCACGACTGGATGACGCCGCTGAGCAAGTCGAAGGCGCTCGCCGACGCACTCGACTCCGAGCTCATCGTGCTCGCGGAGACGGGGCACATGCTGATCCTCGAGTCCGCGCCCAGGGTGGCGCGGGCGATCGCCGACCTCGTCGCACGGGCGGTGCCGGAGTGAGCCGGCCGGTGCGGGGCGAGCGGGTGCTGCCCGAGGTCGAGGACACCGAGGCCCTCGGCCGGGAGCTCGCGGCCGAGCTCACCGCGGGCGACCTCGTCATCCTCGACGGTCCGCTCGGGGCTGGGAAGACCGCGCTGACCCGCGGGATCGCCGCCGGACTCGGCGTCACCGGGCGGGTCTCGTCGCCGACGTTCATCATCGCCCGGGAGCACCGTCCGGGCGCGTCGGGAGGCCCGGGCCTCGTCCACGTGGACGCCTACCGCCTCGGCGGCCTCGACGAGTTGGACGCGCTCGACCTCGACACCGATCTCGAGGACTGCGTCGTCGTCGTGGAGTGGGGCGAGGGCGTGGCCGAGCGCCTCGCCGACCGGCACCTCATGGTCCGCCTGCGGCGGGCTGAGGGCACCGACGTCCGCACCGTCACCTGGGAGTGGGTCGACGGGGCCTGACCCGGCTCGGTCAGTCCCTGCCGGCCACGGTGCAGATGCAGGCGTGATTGCCCTGGGCGTCCGCGAGCACCCAGAAGCTGGGGGCGTGCGTGCCGGACACCAGCCGGCCGCCGGCCGCGATCGCGGCGTCGATGCGGCCCCGCGCCTCCCGCGGGTCGACCCAGACGTCCAGGTGGAAGCGCTGGCGCGGGGGCTCGTGCGCGTCGGTGCGCTGGAACCAGAGGATCGCGTCGGCGCCGTGCGCGCGGATCTCCAGATCGCCGTCGTCGTCCTGCACTTCGGCGCCGAGCACCGCCGACCAGAAGGGTGCGATCTCGGCGGCGTCCGCCGTGTCGAGGCCCAGCTCGACCACCGACGACTCCCCGGGATTCGCGGTGATCTCCCGCTCGCGCGCGATCTCCGAGAACCGCGCGGCGAGCCGGCGGTCCCGGTCGGTGACGCCGCCGGCGTCGTGGCTGTAGAGGAGGACGTCGACGGTGCCGTACCGCAGAGTGAGGTCGGGGTGGTGGTTCGCAGCCTCGGCCGCGGCGGCGAACGCGGTCACCAGCTCGAGCCCGGCGGTGAAGTCACGGGTGCGGAACCGGGTGTGCAGGCCGCGGACGAGCGGCGCCCAGTCGGGGAGGGGATCGGTGTTCTCGCTCATGATTCCATGGTGCTCCCCGGCACCGACAAGTTCGAGCGATCCGCCATGTTCGGCACTTGCGATCACCTCGAACAGAAGTACGATTGAAATATGAACGGATCCGGCGCCTTGGCGAGCCTCCCGAAGGCTTTGGTGCCTTCGGGGTTGGCCGACGGCGCGGTCGGTTCCGGGGTGTTGGGGTCGGTGTTGGAGCGGCAACGGCGGTCGGAGTGTCTGGCGTTCTGCAGGACGGTCTCGGCGGTGTATGCGCTGTTCCGGGACCGATACGGGGAGCGGGAGTCGGCGTTCCTGGCGTCGGATCCGATCGGTGGCGCGGATTTCTACGCGGTGCGGCGGGAGCTGTCGCTGGCTTATGAGGCGGTGAAGACGGAGATCTCGGCGGCGCTGCGGATCGGGCCGGCGGCCGCGGAGACGGCGATCGAACAGGCGGTGGGTTTCGTCGAACGCCTGCCGCGGGTGTTCGCGTTGATCGGTCGTCATGTGCTCTCCCCGCGGGGCGGGATGGAGGCGCTGAGCCGCGCGCGGGCCCTGACCGGGGCGCAGGCGCTGGAGTTCGATGGGCGGCTCGCGGATCTGTTGACCGCGGATCCGCTGCAGCTGGTGTCGGTTCCGGCGTTGCGGGAGGCCGCGGATCACCTGGTGCACGAGATCGACCCGGTGGCGGCGGAGCGTCGGCGGCGGATGGCCGAGGAGGACCGCCGGGTCACGTTCCGTCCCGCCGAGGACGGGATGGCGGCGGCGTACGCGCTGCTGACGGCGCACGAGGGGCTCGAGCTCGGGGTGCGGGTGGACGAGATCGCCGGCACGGTGTGCGAATCGGACCCGCGGACGGTGGCGCAGCGGCGGGTGGACGGGTTGATGATGCTGGTGCGCGGGTACGTCACGCTGGGCTGCTGGTGTGCGGTGCCGGGCTGCCCGTTGCAGGAGGCCCGCCCGGTGGGGGACACCGGCTCGGACGACGAGGGTGTGCGGGTGGTGACCCGGTACCGCACGTTGATCCATGTGGTGGTGAACGAGAAGACCCTCGCCGATTCGCAGAACACCGATGCGGGGTTCCTGCTCGGGCACGGCCCGATCACCGCACAATACGCCCGTGATCTCGCGGCCCGTGATGACGCGGTCCTGCGCCCCTTCGGAGAGGAACTCCCCGACACGACCGAGTGTGAACCGGCGGGCGCCGCAGCACACGTCGCGGCCCCGAGTGAACCGGAGCCGAGCAGCCCCGAGCCGAGCAACCCTGAGCTGATCAACGCTGAGCCGACCGTCGGCGAGGCGGGCGCCACCGGGGCCGTCGACGACGCGGACGACCAGGAACAGTCTTCCGCACCGGCTTCCGGGGGTTCGGCTCGGCGGCCGCCGCGGTCGGTGTGGTTCCGCACGCCGGGGCTCGACCTCTCGCGACGCGCTCCGGCGAGTGTCCTGCTCGCCGCGCGCTGTTGCCACACGGGTCTCCCAGTAGTCACCGAAGCGGCACCCGCAGAGTGTGATTCGCCTCAGCGGGTCGATGAACCCGCCGCCGAAGACCAGGGGACAGCTCTGCCCACACCAACCCCGACGACCGCAGTGAGCCCGCGGGCGCTGGTGATCGCGCAGGGCAGCGGCGGCTACCGGTTCTCCGCCGACCTCATCCGCTACCTCGCGCTGCTCTATCCGCGCTGCGTCTTCCCGCTGTGCACCCGCCCGGCCTCGCGCTGCCAGCTCGACCACGCTCGCGAGTACGACCACCGCGACCCCGCCCGCGGCGGTGCCACCGCGGCCGGCAACGGCCAGCCCCTCTGCGTGCCCCATCACCAGCTCAAGACCGCCGGCCTGTGGACCGACGCCCGTCTGCCCGACGGCCGCATCCTCTGGATCGGTCCCACCGGCGAGCGGATCATCGTCGACCCCTCCCGCACCATCCTGGCGCTGTTCCCCGACCTGGCCCGGATCGCCTGGACCACACCCGAAGCCACCGCGCGACGGACGACACCCTCACCGGGCGGCCCCACCCGACTCCAGAAGGAACACGTTCGACGAGAACGGCTGCGCGCCGCACACCTGGACGCCCTCGCCCGCGAACGCGACGAATGCGAGAACGTCAGCGCCGTCGAACACCACCTCGGGACCGTCCTCGCCGGACGCGACCCCGCACTCCACCCACCACCGGACGAACCCCCGCCCTTCTGACCGGGGCGGTGCTCGGGCGGGCTACCGGGTGGGGAGGGCGGCGATCTCGGTGATCGCCCGCACGACGGACTGCGGCGCGTCGAGGGAGACGAAGGTGCGGGCACCGTCGACCTCGACGAACCGGGTGCCGCCCGGCCGGTCGTCCCCGAAGGCGGCGGCGAGCCGGCGGCCCAGAGCGGGCGTGAAGCATCGATCAGCCATGCCCCACGCGAAGGTCACGGGCCCGGGGAAGTCGCGCATCGTCGGCGAGACCCGGGCGAGATCGGACGGGGCGATCCCGGCGAGCAGCGCCGCGAGGTCGGCGCGGATCTTCGCGGCCACCTGCGTCGGCCGCACCCAGGACGCGGTGACGTCCGGGTCGGGATCGGTGACGAGCAGCCCGAAGCCGAGCGGCGAGTGCCGCAGGGCTGCCGAGCGCATCGTCGTCATCAGCGGCCGGATCGTCGCGCGGTGCCGGAGTACCGCGAAGAGCGCCGCGAAGGGCTGGGGCGGAAACGTCTCGAAGGCATCGCAATTGGTGAGCACCACACGGCCGATCAGCTCGGGCCGCTCGTGCAGTACGTACTGGCAGACCGCGCCGCCGGTGTCGTTGCCGACGAGCGTGCAGCCCTGCAGGCCCTGGTCCTCGATGAAGTCGGCGACCATACGGGCGACGCCGCGCGGACCGTCGGCGACGGCCTTCGGGCACGCGATGCGGTGCGAGCCGAGGGGCCAGGTGACCGACCAGCACCGGTGGCCCGCCGCGCCGAGTGTGCCCGCGACGCGGTCCCACAGCTGCAGGTCGACGACCGCGCCGTGCACGAACAGCACGGGCGGGTGGTCGGAGGTCTCCGGCCCGTAGACGTGGAAGTCGACGGTGCCAGTGGGGAGTGACGCGAGGCTCATGCTGGCACTCCTGACGTCGCGGGCGCGACACCGTCAAACTCCCGGGCGGAGTGGGTCTCGCGCAGGTAGAGGTACAGGGGGAGGGAGAGTGACAGCCCGACGAGGCAGGTCGCCGGGATCACGAGCCACCAGCGCTGCACGCCGACCCGCTGGGCGTCGGTCGACGACCAGACGAGGAAGACGACGATCGACAGCAGCACGTCGGCGGTGAAGCCCGACGTGGCTCCGTTCGGGAACAGGCTCGTGAGGAACAGGGGGAGGTCGAGTCCCTCGGTGGCGAAGAAGCCGCCGAAGAAGACCCACGGCACCACGGTGCCGATCGCCATCATGACCAGGTAGAACCACCGCATGGCACACCCTTCGAAGAGTCGGGGGCTAGAGTCGGAGCGAAGTTACGAACACTCGGTATGAAAGTTACGTGCAACCTGTATGGAAGTCAATGGTGAAGATCGGGGCGGCCGCCGTACCCAGGCGGAGCGCACCGCCGCGACCCGCACCGCGCTGATCGCCGCGGCCCGCGGGCTGTTCGCCGAGCACGGCTACGCCGGCGTCGGCACCCAGGCGATCGTCGAGGCGGCGGGCGTCACCCGCGGCGCCCTCTACCACCAGTTCGGGGACAAGCGCGGACTGTTCGAGGCCGTCTTCGACGCGGTCGAGGAGGAGACGATCAGCGGCGCCGCGCAGGCGGTGCTCGCCGCCGGCGACCTCGACCCCGTCGACACCATGTTGCTCGCGGTCGATTCCTTCATGGAGGCGATCGCCGCCCCCGGCATCACGCGGATCACGATGATCGACGCCCCCGCGGTGCTCGGCTGGGAGGGCTGGCGCGCCCGCGGCGAGAAGTACGGGCTCGCCGTCATCGAGGCGCTCATCGCGCAGGCCGTCGACAAGGGGTGGATGGCCCCGCGGCCCGTGCGTCCGCTCGCGCACGTGATCCTCGGCATGCTCGACGAATCCGCCCTGTACGTCACCCGCGCCGACGACCGGGACACGGCGTTGGCCGAGGTCCGGGCGGTGATCGCCCAGTTCGTCCGCGGCCTGATGCGCCCGGAGTGAGCGCCCTCGCGGATTTCGGGCGCACGAAGCCGAGGCGGTAACCTGCAGGTATGTACGTGCTCGCCCTGGATACCGCCACGCCGGCGCTCACGGTGGGCATCGTCGACTCCGAGACCGGCGCCGTGCTCGCCCGCCGTGACCGCACGCACGCGCGCGGTCACGCCGAGGTGCTCGTGCCCTACCTGCTCGAATGCCTCGCCGAGGCCGGGCTGCAGCGCGCCGACCTGGGCGCCGTCATCGTCGGCTGCGGCCCCGGCCCCTTCACCGGCCTGCGGGTCGGCATGGCCACCGCCGCCGCCTTCGGCGACGCGCTCGGCATCGAGGTGCACGGCGTGTGCAGCCTCGACGCCATCGCCGCCGAGGCGCTCACGCGGGGCGAGACCGGCGACGTGGTCGTCGTGACCGACGCCCGCCGCAAGGAGGTCTACTGGGCCCGCTACGCCGACGGTGTCCGCACGGAAGGGCCCGGCGTCATCAAGCCCGCCGAGCTGGACGTCGCCGGCGCGCGGACCGTCGAGGGATCGCCCACGCCGGCGGGCCTCGTGGCGGTCGGCAAGCGCCTTCTCGGCACGGATCCGCAGCCGCTCGTGCCGCTGTACCTGCGCCGCCCCGACGCCGTCGAAACGGCCGCGCGTGCCTGAGATCCCGATCGGACCACTGCGTCCCGACGAGGCCGAGCGCTGCGCCGAACTGGAGACCGTCCTGTTCGCCGGCGACAACCCCTGGCCCGCCTCGGCGTTCACGCCCGAGCGGCACACCCGCTTCTTCGCCGCCCGCGACGGTGCGGCGGACGGCCGGCTCGTCGGCTACGCCGGAATCGGCCTGCTGGGCAACACCTTCTTCCCCGAGTCCGAGGTCCTCACCATCGGCGTCGACCCCGAGTATCAGGGCAGGGGAGTGGGATACGCGCTCCTGCGCACCCTCCTCGACGAGGCCGACCGGCACGGCGGCTCCGTCTTCCTCGAGGTGCGCACCGACAACGACACCGCCCGGACGCTGTACGAGCGCAACGGATTCGACGTCGTCGGGGTGCGGAAGAACTACTACCGGCCGTCCGGGGCCGACGCGTACACGATGAAGCGGGAAGCGCAGGGACAGCGATGATCGTCATGGGTGTCGAGAGCTCGTGCGACGAGACCGGCGTCGGCATCGTCGACTGGGATCCGGAGTCGAAGACGGCGCGGCTGCTCGCCGACGAGGTCGCCTCCTCTCAGGAGGAGCATGCCCGCTACGGCGGCGTGGTGCCCGAGGTCGCCTCGCGCGCGCACCTGGAGGCCATCGTCCCGACGATGCGGCGCGCCCTCGCTACGGCCGGCGTCGACCGGCCGGACGCGCTCGCCGTCACCATCGGACCCGGCCTCGCGGGCGCCCTGCTCGTGGGCGTCGCGGCCGCGAAAGCCTATGCGGCGGCGTGGGACGTGCCCTTCTACGGCCTCAACCACCTGGGCGGACACGTCGCCGTCGACACCCTCGAGCACGGCCCGATGCCGCCCTGCATCGCGCTGCTCGTCTCCGGCGGGCACACGCACCTACTGCACGTGACCGACCTCGGCGCCCCGATCACCGAGCTCGGCACCACCGTCGACGACGCCGCGGGGGAGGCCTTCGACAAGGTCGCCCGCCTCCTCGGCCTCGGATACCCCGGCGGCCCCGTCATCGACGAGCTCGCGCGCCAGGGCGATCCGAAGGCGATCCGGTTCCCACGCGCCATGACCCGGCAGCAGGACGCCCGGCACGACTTCTCGTTCAGCGGGCTGAAGACCGCGGTCGCGCGGCACGTCGAGGCCGAGAACGCCGCCGGTCGGCCACTGAACGTGCCCGACATCGCCGCGTCCTTCCAGGAGGCCGTCGCGGACGTGCTGACCTTCAAGGCGATCCGCGCCGCGCAGGACGTGGGCGTGGAGACGATGGTGCTCGGCGGCGGCGCCACCGCGAACTCGCGCATCCGCTCGCTGGCGCAGGAACGCTGCGACGCCGCGGGCATCGAACTGCGCGTGCCCAAGCCGCGGCTGTGCACCGACAACGGCGTGATGATCGCGGCGCTCGGCGCGCACGTCATCGACGCCGACCCGACGCCCACCGACCTCGGCGCCGCGACCGACCCCGGTCTCTCGGTCACGCTCACGAAGCTGTAGTCGGGCGCCCCCCAGCTCTCAGTACTCAGGCCTCCCCGGCCCGCGCGGCGAGTGCCGCGTTGAGGGCGGTGAGGCCGGAGATGAGCGCCTCGCGGTCCTTCTCGTCGAGGTCGGCCATGATCGACCCGATGCCGCGCAGCTTGACGTCGCGGTCGCGCTGGAACGCGGCCCGTCCGGCGGCGGTCGCGCGGATGCGTTTCGGGCCGGAGACGGCACCGTCGGCCTCGAGCAGGCCGTGCTCGATGGCCTTGTTGACCTGCCGATTCACGGTGGACTGCTCGAGCTCGAGCTCCGTGGCGATCTCCTTGAGCGTGCTCGGCCCGGCGTAGTCGAGGAGCAGCAGCACCAGGTACGCCGATCGGTCGAGGTGCAGCTCCATCGACCGCGGGCGCGCCCGCATGTGCCGCCCGAGGGCGTTGATCTCCCGCTCGAGGCGGCGCGCCGCGTCGTCCATGCTTCCTCCTCGAGGATCGATCCGCCGATTCTGTCAGGCCGGCGGAATGTCCGTGTTGCACGGTGCGCGCTCGAGGCATATGGTTGCACAGTTCAACGATATGTATGTTACACACATTCGATCGTTTCCCCGCGTAGAGAGGTGGTCCTCGTGACCAGCACCGTTACCGGGCAGGGCGCGCTCGCACCGAGCGGCTCCCGCCGGAACCACCCACTCGTGACCGTGATCATCCTGTGCTTCGGCGGCATGGTCGCCGCGCTCATGCAGTCGCTCGTGATCCCGATCCAGCCCGAGCTGCCGCAGCTGCTGAACACCTCGACGGCGAACGCCTCCTGGGTCATCACCGCCACGCTGCTCGCGGCCGCGGTCGCCATGCCCATCGGCGGCCGCCTCGCCGACATGATCGGCAAGCGCCGCGTCCTCGTCCTCAGCGCCGCGCTGCTCGTCGCGGGCTCGCTCGCCGCGGCGCTCTCGACCGGCCTGCTCCTGATGCTGCTCGGCCGCGTGCTGCAGGGCCTGGCCATGGCCTTCATCCCCGTCGGCATCTCGATGATGCGCGAGGTCACGCCGCCCGCCATGACCGCGACGGCCGTCGCCGCCATGAGCGCGACCCTCGGCGTCGGCGGCGCCATCGGCCTGCCGCTCTCGGCCTGGATCGCGCAGACCTACGACTGGCACATGCTGTTCTGGGTGTCGACGGTGCTCGCCGGGCTCATTCTGGCCGCCGTCCTGTTCGTGCTGCCCGACGGTGCGCCCGGCGTCGGCGGCCGGATCGACGTGATCGGCTCGATCGGCCTCGCCGTCGGCCTGGTCGCAACCCTCGTCGCCGTCTCCAAGGGCAACGACTGGGGCTGGACCTCCGGCACCACGCTCGGTCTGCTCGTCGGCGGCCTGATCGTGCTCGTCGCCTGGGGCTTCTACGAACTGCGGCACGACGATCCGCTCGTCGACCTGCGGACCTCCGCGCGGCCCCGCGTGCTCATCACCAACATCGCCACCGTGACCATCGGTTTCGGCATGATGGCGATGATGCTCTGCGTCCCGCAGATCATGGAGTACCCCACGGCCACCGGCTTCGGCCTGGGCAAGAGCATGCTCGAAGCGGGCCTGTGGATGATGCCCGGCGGCATCATGATGATGATCTTCGCCCCGGTATCCAGCGTCCTCATCAAGAAGGTTGGCCCCGCCGTGACCCTCGCGATCGGCGCCTTCGTCGTGGCCGGCGGCTACGTGCTCGCGTACTTCCTCATGGACGCCGCGTGGAAGCTCTCGCTCGCGTCGATCGTCGGCACGGTCGGCGTCGCGATCGCCTACGCCGCGATGCCGACGATCATCATGTCGTCGGTGCCGCAGAGCGAGACGGGCGCGGCCATCGGCCTCAACGCCCTGATGCGCTCGCTGGGAACCACGATCTGCTCCGCCGTCGCCGCCGCGATCATCTCCGCCAAGTCGGTGACGATGGCCGGGCATGTGATCCCCACACAGGGCGCCTTCGAGACGATCTTCGTGGTCGCCGCCGTCGCCGCGCTGCTCGCCGGCGTCATCGCGCTGCTGATCCCCAAGCCGCAGGTGGAGACCCCGGCCGAGGCGCAGGCTCCCGCTGAGGTTCCCGCCGCCGCGAAGTAGCGCTCAGCGACGGTATCCCTCCGCGCGACTGATCCCGCCCCGTTCCTCCTGGAACGCGGCGGGATCCGGCGGTTCAGGGGGACGACTGGTGCGCGCGCCAGCGCAGGGGAGGGGCGCCGAATCGGCGGTGGAAGGCGCGGCTGAAGCCCGCCTCCGACGCGTAGCCCACCGCGCGCCCCACCTCGGCGACCGAGGAATCGGTGTCGCGCAACAGCTCCGCAGCGCGGTCGAGGCGCTGTGCGGCGACGTACGCGGCGGGCGGCACGCCCAGTGAGCGGCTGAACCTCGCAGCCAAGGCCGATCGGGACAGGCTGGCCACGCGTGCGAGTTCGTCGATGCTCCACGGGTGTTCGGGGTGCGCGTGCACGGCGGTGAGCACCGGTCCGAGCCGTGGGTCCATCGCTGCGGTGAGCCAACCGGGGCCGGAATCGGCCTGCGCGGCCCACTGGCGCAGCGCGTGGATGAAGAGCAGGTCGAGGATCCGTGCGGCCATGACGTGGCTGCCCGGGCTCGGCGAATCCGTCTCGGCGAGGAGCAGTTCCAGGCTCGCGCGCAGCCACTGCGCGTCGGGCGCCGCCCCCGAGCAGTGGATCACCGGTGGCAGCACCGCGAGCACGGGGTCCGCGACGGCGTGGTCGGCGGTGAACTCCCCGGTGACCCAGTCCGCGCCCGCGGGACCGGACAGCTGGTGCTCGTCGCCCCGGGGGAGCAGCGCCATGTCGGAGGGGCCCAGCGCCACCGTCGTGCCGCCGACGCGCACCGTCATCCCCTCGGAGACCGCGAGGTGGACGACGCGCCGCCCCGTGATGCGCAGGCTGACGGGCCGCGCCGAGGATCCGCGGCGGACGCGATCGCCCCGCAGATGCACCGCCCGCAAGAGGGCGCTGAGCGCGTCCGGTGCGTCGTCTGGACGATCGGCAAAGAAAGAGGGTGAATCAGGCATGGTATTTGACTTCGCATCCTTCTAGCGTGGACAGGGCAAGGATAAGCCACTGCACACGAAAGGTCACTACCGATGACGAAGCCCACGATCGTCCTGGTCCACGGATTCTGGGGCGGGGCCGCCCACTGGGGAGATCTCATCGTCGAGCTGCGTCGCCGCGGCTACCCCGAGCTGCGGGCCGTCGAGAACCCGCTCACGTCCCTCGCCGACGACGCCGAGCGCACGCGGAAGATGGTCGCGCAGGTCGACGGCCCCGTGCTCCTCGTCGGCCACTCCTACGGCGGCGCCGTGATCACCGAGGCCGGCAACCAGCCCAACGTCGTGGGCCTGGTCTACGTCGCGGCCTTCGCGCCCGATGCGGGCGAGAGTCCCGGAGCGATCACCGAGCAGCACCCGCCGGCCGCCGTCGACGCGATCGCCCCCGACTCGGACGGCTACCTGTGGATCGCGCAGGACCGCTTCCGGGAGAGCTTCGCCCAGGACCTCGACGAGGACGCGGCGCTCGTCATGGCCGTCACGCAGAAGGCCCCACTCGGCTCGACCTTCGGTGACACCGTGACGGATCCGGCGTGGCGGCACAAGCCCAGCTGGTACCAGGTGTCCACGCAGGACCGGATGATCCACCCGGACAACGAGCGCCGGATGGCGGAGCGCATCGGCGCGCGCGAGGTGATCGAGCTGGACGCGAGCCACGCCTCGCTGGCCTCGCATCCCCGCGAGATCGCGGATCTCATCGACCGCGCGGTGGCCGGCCTCGACGGCTGACCGTTCCGGTCACTCCGAGCCGAGGGTCACTCCTCGCCGCAGAGGTACTCCCGCATCTCGCACTCGGCCGACTCGGCGCGCAACACCGCGCGCTGGGTCGGCCGAGCCGCGTCGTAGCGCGCGCGGCCGTCGTCGGTGATGGCGGTGAACACCGACCGCCGGTCGCTCTCGCACATGCTGCGGGTCGCGAGGCCGTCCTTCTCGAGGCGCGCCACGAGGCGCGAAAGCGCCGACTGGGAGAGGTGCACGTGCTCGGCCAGTTCGGCCATGCGCACCTTGGCGCGGTCGCCCGCCCGGGCCAGTTCCAGTTGTTCGAGGACCTCGAACTCCGACGAGGTCAGCTCGTGCGCCGCGAGCGCGCGGTCGAGCGCGCAGGTCATGCGGGCGTAGTCGCGCATCAGCCGGTGCCACTGCTCGGCCAGCGCGTCGTCCGCGGGGGTGCAGGGAATCGTGTCGACCGGGGCGACGTCGCCTTTGACGCTCATGCCCGCAGTCTACACCGGACCGGCGCAAAATATTCCTGCGCATTAAATGTAGACACATTTAATGCGTGCGCATAGAGTCTCCGGAGTGACCACGACACACGAACCCCCGACAGCACCGTCGAACCCGACCCCCGGGAGGGAAGAACTCCACGTCACCACCGCCTCCGGCTGGACCTCCCGGACCTGGCTGCTCCTGCTCGTCCTCTGCGGCGCCCTGTTCCTCGACGCCCTCGACATCTCGATGGTGGGCGTGGCACTGCCCTCCATCAAGGCCGCCCTCGGCATGGATCCGTCGTCCCTGCAGTGGATCGTCTCCGGCTACGTCCTCGGCTACGGCGGCCTGCTGCTCCTCGGCGGGCGCGCCGCCGACCTGATCGGCCGGCGCCCCGTCTTCCTCGGCGCCGTCCTCGTCTTCGGCGTGGCCTCCGTCGCCACTGCCTTCGTCGACATGCCGACCGCGCTGATCGCGCTGCGCTTCATCAAGGGCGTCGCCGCGGCCTTCACCGTCCCCGCCGGCCTGTCGATCATCACCACGACCTTCGCCGAGGGGCCGGCCCGCAACAAGGCCTTCTCCATCTACACGGTCGCCGGAGCCTCCGGCTTCTCGATGGGCCTGGTCTTCGGCGGCCTGCTCACCGAGGTCTCCTACCGGCTCACCCTGCTCTTCCCCGGCCCGGTCGCCCTCGCGCTGGTCGTGCTGGGGTGGAAGGTCATCCCGCGCACCGCACCGTCGGAGACCTTCGCGTTCAAGCGCTTCGACGTGGCCGGGGCCCTCACCTCGACCGGCGCCCTGCTGATCCTCGTCTACACGGTGGTCCAGGCGCCCCACCTCGGCTGGGCCTCGCCCACGGTGCTCACCCTGTTCGCCGTGTCCGCGCTGCTCGCGGTGGCCTTCGTGGTGATCGAGGCCAAGCACCGGCACCCGCTGGTCCGGCTGGGCATCCTGCGCTCCGTCCGGCTGGTGCACGCCAACCTCGCCGGCTTCGTCATGTTCGGCGGGTACGCGGCCTTCCAGTTCCTGGTCACGCTGTACGTGCAGGACTCGCTGGGCTGGAGCCCCGTCGCCATGTCGCTGGCCTTCCTGCCCGCCGGCCTGCTGGTGGTGGCGTCGGCGACCAAGATCGACGCCGTCCTCGACCGGGTGAACAGCACCGTGCTCGTCGCCGTCGGCCTCACCGCCTTCCTCGGCGCGTACGTCTGGTTCCTCCGCGCGGAGGCGGGCGCCAGTTACTGGCTGTTCCTGTTCCCGACGATCCTGCTGCTCGGCGTGGGCTTCGCCCTCACCTTCCCGGCCGTGAACTCGCAGGCCACCGAGGGCGTGGACGACGACGAGCAGGGCCTCGCCTCCGGCCTGCTCAACACCTTCATCCAGGTCGGCGGCGCCGTGATGATGGCCGTCGTCACCGCGATCACCACCAGCGCGGGCGCCCAGGCCCTGCCGGGGCAGCTGCTCCCCGGCATGACCACCGCGATCGCCGTGGTCGTCGGGCTCACCCTCGTCGGCCTCGCGGGCACGGTGACGGTCCTCGCCCTCGCCCGCCCGGGCCGGCCCGACGGTGCCGCCGTCCCCGGTCCCGACTCCGCTCCCGGGGTGGGGGCCGAGGTGGGAAGTACCGCCCTCGACTGAGTAGTCCTACGCTGCCGCGCCGCAGTCCGGCGCGGCAGCGTAAGGGCATGCCTCAGAACGCCCCGCAATCAGACGCCCGGATCGCCCGGCTCGCCACCGAACTCGACATCACCGTCCGCCGTCTGCAATGGATGCAGGCCGAGCTCGGCGTGCTGCAGCGGCCCGTCGCCGCCCCCGTTCTCATCAGCCAGGCGCAGCGGCCGGCGCCGGCGCCCGTGCCGGCGCCCCAGCCGCGCCCGGTGCCGCCGCCTCCGCCGATGCCCTTCCCGGCTCCCGCACCCGCGCGGCCGGTGCGGCCGCCCGTCTTCACCGTCGCGCGGGTGCTCGCCGGTGCGGGCGTGCTCGTGACGCTGATCGGTGTCGCGCTGCTCCTCGTCCTCGCCGCGCAGGCCGGGCTCCTCGGCCCGGCGGTCCGCGTCGGCCTCGGGACCGCGCTCGCCGCGAGCCTCCTCGGCGCCGCGCTCTGGCTGCACCGCCGTCCCGGCGGCAGCATCGGGTCCGCCGCGCTCGCCGCCACGGGCATCGCCGCGGCCTATCTCGACACCGTCGCCGTCACCGGGATCTACGAGTGGGTCCCGCCGGTCGTCGGTCTCAGCCTCTCGGGCCTCATCGCCCTCGGCGGGCTCGCGCTCGCCCAGCGGTGGCGCAGCCAGTGGCTCGGGATCGCGCTCTACGCCCCCGTCTACCTGCTGGCGCCGCCGCTCGCCGACAACGCCTACCTGCTCGGCGGCTTCACCCTGATCCTCGCCATCGCCTCGATCGGCGTCTCCCGTCCGGCCGCGTGGCCGTGGCTGCACGTGGTCCGTTCGGCCGGCAGCTCGCTCACCCTCGCGGCGCTCGCCCTCGGCGCCGGATCGGCCGACGCCCTCCCGATCCTGGGCGCGACGGTGCTCGGCGCCGTCGTCGGTCTGGTCGCCGCCGCCGATCCCGACGCCCGCGCCGGCAGGTGCTGGCCGCTGGTCACCGCCGGGATCGTCTCCGCGGCACCCGTGCTGCTCGCGATGGTCGGCGTCCCCGTCTGGGCGGCGGCCTTCGCCGCTCTCGCCCTGGCCGCGGCGGCGATCACGCTCGGCCTGATGCCTGGCACGGCGCCCGCGGTTCGCGGCGTGTGGTTCGGCGTCGCCGCCGGCGCCGCTCTCATCGGGGCCGTGCTCTGCGTGCCCGCCGCCTCGCTACCCGCGGTGCTGCTCGCCCTCGGGACCGGCGCGCTGATCGCGGCCGGCCGCGAACCGTCGGCCTGCTGGGCCGGCACGGCGCTCGGCGGCCTGGGCCTCGCCGTCGCGCTCGAGCGGTACGGCGCGACGGTGACCCTGCTCGACGACGCCGTCCGCCGCGGCGCGGGCACCGCCCCCGCGATCGCGGCCGCGGTCCTCGCGCTGGTCTTCGCCGTCGTCGCCGCGTGGCGACTCGTTCCGCAGGTGCCCGAGGAGTCCCGGAATCCGGTCGGCGTGGCGTGCGGCGTCGCGGCCCTCGGCGCGGCGACCGCGCTGCTCGCGAATGTCGGCTGGGCGGTCGGCGGTGTCGAGGGCGCGCGGTGGGGCCACGGTGTCGCCACCGTCGCCTGGATCGCGACCGGCGCGTACCTGCTGCTGCAGCGGCGCCACGACGGGGGCACGGCGGGGAACGTCGCCGGACTCGCGCTCATCGGCGGCGCCGTCGCCAAGCTCTTCCTCTTCGACCTCGCCGCCCTCGACGGCGCGGTCCGCGTGATCGCCTTCCTCCTGGTCGGCATCACCCTGCTGGGGGTGGGCGCGGCCTACGCGGCCCGGTCGGACCGGGCACGTCGCACCGTCGGATGACGGGAACGCGCCTGGCGGAGTGGCACGCCCTCATGTGATTCACATCACGTTCACCGATTGTCGTGCGTAGGGTGTCCGCCATGCAGACCTGGGCCGAGATCACTGCTGACGTTCAACGGAACTGGCTCGTCTACGTGTCCATGCCGATCATCGCGGCGCTCATCGGCTACGGGACCAAGGTGGTCGCGATCCGGATGATGTTCCGGCCGCATCAGTTCAAGGGCATCGGCAAGCTCGGGTGGCAGGGCATCATCCCGAAGCGGGCGCCGCAGATGGTCGAGGTGCTGTGCGACACCCTCACCGACCGGCTGGTCTCGGCGTCGGACATCCTCGAGAAGGTCGACGCGGACGAGCTGGGTGATCGCATGGAGCGGCAGTTGCGTCGCGAGGTCGCGCGGATCGTGCCCGAGGTGGCAGCCGAATACCAGCCCGCGCTGTGGAACCTGCTGCCCACGACCGCCCAGGACCTCGTGATCCAGCGCGCCCAGGTCATCGCGCGGGATCTCGTGCCCAAGCTGGTCGCGGCGATCCGGGAGAACATCGACGAGGTCTTCGACCTCAAGGAGATGGTCACGCGGGAGGTGCTCGCCGACCCCGACGTGCTGGAGAAGATGTTCCTCGACGTGGGCCGGCGGGAGTTCGCGTTCATCCGCAACAGCGGCCTCGTCTTCGGCTTCTTCATCGGCCTGCTGCAGGCCGCCTGCTGGGCGCTCTTCCGCAATCCGTGGATCATGCCGCTGTTCGGCCTCTTCACCGGCTGGTTCACCGACTGGGCGGCGCTGCGGCTGATCTTCAACCCGAAGGAGCCGAAGAAGTACCTCGGCTTCATCCCGTGGCAGGGCCTGTTCCAGAAGCACCGCGTCCCCGTCTCCGAGGAGTACGGCGCGCTCATCGCCACGCGCGTGCTCACCGCGGAGCGGCTGGTCCGCTCGCTGTTCACGGGGCCGCAGCGCGACCAGCTGGTGACCGTCGTGGCGGGCGTGCTGCGCGAGGCGATGGAGGACGAGATCCCCAGCGTCGAGAAGGCGCTGCGGAGCAACGCGCAGAACCTCGGGCTCGACAAGGTCGGAGTCGGCCCGCTCACGGCGGGGAATCTGGTCGGCGTGGTCGCGGACGCGGTGGGGATGGTGGGCGGCGCCGTCGGCGGGCAGGTGGGCAGGGTCGCGGGCGGCCTCGACATGGCTCAGATCGGGCCGATGTCGCGCGCGGGCGCGGACGACTTCGTCGGGTCCATGCCGGTGATGCTCGCCGACGCCAACGACTACCTCGATGCGAAGCTCGACATCCGCACGACGATGGTGCAGAAGATGGCGGCGATGACCCCCGACGAGTTCGAGGGCGTGCTCCGCCCCGCCTTCCAGGCGGACGAGAAGACGCTCATCATGGTGGGCGCGATCCTCGGCTTCCTCGTCGGTGAACTGCAGGTTCTGATGGTGGAGCATCTCACCCACTGAATTGTCCGAACGCCGCCCTTGAGTGCTAGCACTCCCATCGGTAGAGTGCTAAGTGGTTCGTGTGTGCGGGGAACTCCGCGCGCACAAGGTGACGCCGGCACCCGCGACGACGGCTGTGACTTTCGGGCCACCCAACATGACAGAAGATTTTCCACACATGGAGGCGAACTGTGGCGAGCGTGAACATCAAGCCGCTTGACGACAAGATCCTGGTGAAGGCCACTGAGGCCGAGACCACCACCGCGTCGGGCCTGGTCATCCCGGACACCGCCAAGGAGAAGCCGCAGACCGGCACCGTCGTCGCCGTGGGCGAGGGCCGCGTGACCGAGCAGGGCAACCGGGTTCCCACCGGCATCAACGAGGGCGACACCGTGCTGTTCAGCAAGTACGGCGGCACCGAGTTCAACTACGACGGCGAGGAGTACCTCGTGCTCTCCGCGCGCGACGTCCTGGCCGTCATCGGCAAGTAACGGCGCACACGTGCGAATTCCGGACCGCCCCGCCCCTGGGAAACCGCCGGGGAGGGGGCGGTCCGGCCGTTTCCGCAGAGCTTGAGGAGCTTTGAAACATGGCTAAGCAAATCGCATTCGACGAGTCGGCGCGCCGCAGCCTGGAGGCCGGTGTCGACGAGCTCGCCGACGCGGTCAAGGTCACCCTCGGCCCCCGTGGCCGCCACGTGGTGCTGGCGAAGGCCTTCGGCGGCCCCGTCGTCACCAACGACGGCGTGACCATCGCCAAGGAGATCGAGCTGGAGGACCCGGTCGAGAACCTGGGCGCCCAGCTGGTGAAGTCCGTGGCGACCAAGACCAACGACATCGCCGGCGACGGCACCACGACCGCCACCGTGCTCGCACAGGCGATCGTCAAGGAGGGCCTGCGCAACGTCGCGGCCGGCGCCAACCCGATCGAGTTCGGCAAGGGCATCGGCGCGGCGGCGGACAAGGCCGCCGAGATCCTGGTCTCGCAGGCGACCCCGGTCGACGGCGAGAAGGCGATCGCGCAGGTCGCGACCGTCAGCTCGCGCGATGCGGAGCTGGGCGCGATGATCGGCTCCGCGATGACCAAGGTCGGCGCCGACGGCGTCGTCACGATCGAGGAGAGCTCGGGCGTCGAGACCGACGTCGTCGTGACCGAGGGCGTGCAGTTCGACAAGGGCTACATCTCCCCGAACTTCGTCACGGACCTCGAGGAGCGCAAGGTCGTCTTCGACGACGCCCTGGTGCTGCTGGTCCGCGACAAGATCACGTCGCTGCCCGACTTCCTGCCGCTGCTCGAGAAGATCCTCGAGACCGGCAAGCCGGTGCTGATCGTCGCCGAGGACGTCGAGGGCGAGCCCCTGTCGACCCTGGTGCTCAACACCCTGCGCAAGACCATCCGCGCCGTCGCCGTGAAGGCGCCGTTCTTCGGTGATCGCCGCAAGGCCTTCCTCGAGGATCTCGCCATCGTCACCGGCGGCACCGTCATCAACACCGACCTGGGCCTGAGCCTGGCCACGGCCGGCATCGATCTGCTGGGCAGCGCCCGGCGCGTCGAGGTGACCAAGGACGCCACCACCATCGTCGACGGTGCCGGCTCCTCGGAGGACGTCAAGCAGCGCGCGGCGCAGATCAAGGCCGAGATCGAGAACAGCGACTCCGACTGGGACCGCGAGAAGCTCTCCGAGCGCCTCGCGAAGCTGGCCGGCGGCGTGGCTGTGATCCGCGTGGGCGCGCACACCGAGACCGAACTCAAGGAGCGCAAGCACCGCGTCGAGGACGCCGTCTCCGCCGCGCGCGCCGCGGTCGAGGAGGGCATCGTCTCCGGCGGCGGCACCGCGCTGGTGAAGGTCAGCGCGCAGCTGGCCGACCTCGAGGACGGCGCCGAGGGCGACGTCAAGCTGGGTGTGCGTGCCTTCCGGCGCGCGCTGACCGCCCCGCTGTACTGGATCGCCACCAACGCCGGCGAGGACGGTGCGGTCATCGTCAACCAGGTGACCGAGACCGGCAAGGGCTTCAACGCCGCCACGCTGGTCTTCGGCGACCTCATCGCCGACGGCGTCATCGACCCGGTGAAGGTCACCCGCAGCGCCGTGGTGAACGCCGCGTCCGTGGCGCGGATGATCCTCACCACCGAGGCCACCGTCGTCGACAAGCCGGCGGACGAGCCGGAGGACGCGCACGCGGGCCACGCGCACTAGCGCGTAGCCCGAGCGCCGCTCGAGCAACGGGAGCGCCCCCGACCGCGAGGTCGGGGGCGCTCCCTGCGTTCGGCGTCAGCCGGCGATGCGGCTGGTCTTCACCCGCGACTTCGCGGCGAGTGCGGCGCGCTCCGACTCCGACAGGCCGCCCCAGATGCCGTAGGGCTCGGCGACGGTGATCGCGTGGGCGCGGCACTGGGCGAGAACGGGGCAGGTGCGGCACAGCTCCTTGGCGCGCCGCTCGCGCTGCGCACGGGCGCGGCCGCGTTCGCCGTCGGGATGGAAGAACACCGAGCTGTCGACCCCGCGACACACGCCATGCATCTGCCAGTCCCAGAAGTCCGAGTTGGGACCGGGGAGCTCGTTGGGTTGAGGCATGCGCATTCTCCAGACACTCGGCGTTCTCGCGGGCGTGGAAACGTCGTTGTTCCTCTCGCGTGCTCACCGTAGGCAGTTCGCCAGACGAAGGTCAACCCGTTCCGGGATATCCGGGGGGTGATTCGATCAGCGTGAGAATTAACGTCGTGTTCATTCATTACATCGGTGTGCACCTGAGGAATTGCGACTGTGAACCGAGTGTCCTGCTGTGTGTTCGTGCTGGTAGTGCTATGTTTTGAATTGTCGTACACCGTAACGATGGTGCGTTGGGCGGCGGATCTGGAGCCGGAATCGTCTTACACGCCGGTAACGTCAGCGTCCCTGAACGGTGCCGGTGATCCATTGTCACGCCTGCAAATTCTGGAAGGTTAAATCTTTGGAAACTGGACACTCGGGCGCCTCCACGGAGGCGCTCCTCGGGGCGGCTTTCGGAGCGGACTGCGGTCCCGTCGGCCCGCTCGACGGTCCCCAGGGCCGGGCGTGGCTGCGGGCCGTGGCGCTCGCGGGCGCGGGGAGGTTCGCCGCCGCGCGGGTCCTCGCCGCCCGGGTGTCCGACGGTCCCTTCGGCTCCGCCGCCCGCTGCCTCGAGGCGTCGATGCTGCGACAGTCCGGCCGGCACCGCGCCGCCACGGTTCCCGACGGCGCCGCATTGGCGATTGCATACACAGGGTGTGAACAACCTGTGTACGGCATGAGCGTGGCATTGACGATCGATGCGACGGTGGGCCTCGCTGCGGATGCGCTGGGGACCGGGCGGTACGCGCTCAGCGCTCGCCTCCTGGCGCGTGCCGACGAGCATCTCGCGGCGCACGACACCGGTGCGGCGGGGAGTGCCGGGGAAGGTGCTGCGGCGCCGTCGTCGAATCCGTGGTGGACGGTGCCCCGCGCCCGGCTGCGCAGGGACTGGGTCGCCGCTGAGCTGGCCGTGTACTCGGGGGACACCGCGGGGGCGGCCGGCGCCGTCGACGCCCTGCTCGCGGCCGATCCCGGGGTGGGGCGACCGCGTCATCACGCGAAGACGCTCCTCATCGCGGGTGCCGCGGCAATGGCCTCGGGGGAGGCCGACCGGGCCGCGGAACTCGTCGAGAACGCGTACCGGGTCGCCACCGAGTCGGTGTTGAATCCTCTAAGGTGGGCCGGTGCGAAAATGATGAGTGGCACGTCAGGAGAGGAGCCGGGGGCGGAGGCGGCGCGGATCGTCGCTGCTGTCGAGGAGGAATGGATTCGTGATGGCGCGGATCTGGCAGGGGTGTAACGGCGGAATGCAGGCTGGCGATGAATCTGACAGGTGAGGAGCTCGACCGGGCCGTGCGCGAAGCAGCGCAGGGCGACAGGTCCGCGCTCGCAGATGTTCTCGACACCATCCGACCTCTCGTCGTGCGGTACTGCCGCGCCCGGGTCGGGGGCGGCGAGCGTCACTCGCTGTCGGCTGAGGATCTCGCGCAGGAGGTGTGCATGGCTGTGATGACGGCGCTGCCCCGTTATCAGGACCAGGGGCGTCCCTTCATGGCGTTCGTGTACGGCATCGCCGCGCACAAGGTCGCGGACGGCTTCCGGAACGCCTCGCGTAACAAATCCGACCCCGTCGGCGAGATTCCAGAGAGAGCGTCGCTGGAAGGCGGGCCCGAGAACCACGCGCTCGCCACCGAGGCGAGCCGGGACATGGCCCGACTGCTGAGCACGCTCCCCGAGAAGCAGCGCGAGATCCTGATCCTCCGCGTGGTCGTCGGCCTGTCGGCCGAGGAGACCGCGGAGGCGGTGGGCGGCACCGCCGGTGCCGTCCGCGTGGCCCAGCATCGCGCGCTGACCAAGCTGAAGAACCAGATCGCGAAAGAAGGTGAGAACTGACATGGCCGACGACAACGACAAGCGGGGCGAGAACCACGGGCGCTTCGACCCGCATGACCCCGAGCGCACGGCCGCTCACCGTCTGGGTCCGCCGATGCGCCCGATGCGGCCCGGTGCGCCCCGCGATCTGGGAGCCGACGACACCGGCTTCATCGACCGCGTCACCGACGACGGGGCACCCGTCGACGTGGCCGCGGTCCGCCGCGACGACGATCTGATCGAGGCGCTCGCCGCCGGCGGGGCCGTCACCACCGCGGACCAGACCGAGTTCGCGCTCGCGTCTCTCCTCGCGGACTGGCGCGACGAGATCGTCACCACGCCGGTCCCGGCCGGCCCGTCGGTGGACGAGCTGGTCGCCGCCACTGGGGCGGGGCGCCGCACGCGGGGCTTCCGGCCGGCGCGGCCCGCTCGTCCTGCGCCCCCGCCCCTCGCACCGTCGGGCGACGGCGCACCGTCGGGCGACGGTGACGGTGACGTCACGCCGATCGGCGACGCCCCTTCGCGGCGCAAGCGCTTCGGCCTGGTGGCGGGTGCGGCCGCCGCCGCGGTCGCGCTCCTCGGCGGCGGCACGGTGCTCGTGAACTCCGCGAGCCCGGGCGACGGCGCGCTGTGGAGCGTCAAGGAGGTCGTCTTCTCCGACGCCGCCTCGCAGACGATCGCCACCTCGGAGGCGAAGGCGCAGCTCGAGAGCGCGGACAACGCGATCGACTCCAGCAACCAGGCGGAGGCGCAGGCCGCGCTGGTCAGTGCCCGACAGCAGGCTGCGAAGGTGAAGAACGACAAGGATCGCGCCGCGCTCGAGGAGCGGATCCGTGCCGCGGAGGCGCGTGCCGGGTTGCCGGTCGGGTCCACCGACCTGCCCACGTCGACGCGACCGCCGTCACCGACGTCCTCGCCGTCGGTCCCGCCGATGTCGACGACGGAGCCGACGGTGACGGTCCCGACGTACCCGACCCGGCCGACGTACCCGACTCGGCCGACCACGCCCACGACGACCGTGCCGACGACGACGCCGGAGCCCACATCGACGGAGCCGACGACCACCACGCCGACGAGTGACGCGCCGACGACCACGACGACTGCACCGACGACCACGACGACGACCCCGCGTCCCCGGCCGACCGCCACGACGACGACGGCCGCGTCCACCTCGGTGCTGACGATCGTGCCCGAGGAGTGGTTCCCCCGCTGACGGGCGTCGCAGCGCAGGACGACGAAGGCCCCCACCGCAGCGGTGGGGGCCTTCGTCATGTGCTTCAGTGCGCTATCGCCGGATCATTCCTCGTTCGCGAGGTTCATCGCCGCATCGGCGTAGCCGCGGCAGTAGTCCCAGGTGACGTAGGCGTCGGGCGCCGGATCGTAGGCGGGCTCATGGGGCCGGACGGTGCCGTCGACCAGCAGCTGCAGCAGGTTCGCGCGCAGCATGTCCCAGTCGTGGTAGTGATCTTCCTGACAGTCGTCGCAACAGATCACCAGGCCGCGGACGCCGCGGTGCGCGAGCAGAGCCTCGTAGACGGAGAGGTCCGCCAGGTCCTCCTCGACGGCGAGTCGTTCGGCGGGATCGAGGGGCTGACCTGGGTCGAGCGAGTCCAGCGCGGCCGTCGGATCGCTCGGGTCGTCGGCGAACGGATCCGGCGGGAGGCCGGGGGGAAGATTGTTGCGCACGTCCCCACGGTACGCAGAAATGCCCGGGGAAGGCCAGTCACACGCGCTGTACGAGTGCAGGAATCCGCCGCGTACCATGGATACATGACGCGCTCCGCCTCTCCCGCGCCCACATCCGGCAACGTTTTCATCGGGGGCGACGACCCCGCGAAGGTCGCGATGCTCGGCCTCACCTTCGACGACGTCCTGCTCGTCCCCGCCGCCTCCGACGTGATCCCGTCGGGGGTCGACATCTCCACCAAGCTCACCCGCGAGATCACGCTCAAGGTGCCGCTCATCAGCTCCGCCATGGACACCGTCACCGAGGCCCGCATGGCCATCGCGATGGCCCGCAACGGAGGCATGGGCGTGCTGCACCGCAACCTGTCCATCGAGGCGCAGGCGCAGCAGGTCGAGACGGTCAAGCGCTCCGAGGCCGGCATGGTCACCGATCCGGTGACGTGCAGCCCGTCGAACACGCTCCGCGAGGTCGACGAGATGTGCGCCCGGTTCCGCATCTCCGGCCTGCCCGTCACGGACGAGAAGGGCACGCTGGTCGGCATCATCACCAACCGCGACATGCGCTTCGAGGTCGACTTCGACCGCCCCGTCGCCGAGGTGATGACGAAGACGCCGCTGATTACCGCGCAGGAGGGCGTCACGGCCGAGGCCGCGCTGGGCCTGCTGCGCCGGCACAAGATCGAGAAGCTGCCCATCGTGGACGGCAGCGGCAAGCTGACCGGCCTCATCACCGTCAAGGACTTCGTCAAGACCGAGCAGCACCCGAACGCGACGAAGGACTCCGACGGCCGCCTACTGGTCGGCGCCGCGGTCGGCGCGGGCGACGAGGCGTGGGAGCGCGCGATGGCGCTGCGTGACGCCGGCGTCGACGTGCTGGTGGTGGACTCCGCGCACGGCCACTCGAGCGGCGTGCTCAACATGATCGAGAAGCTCAAGCACGAGTTGGGCGACGACGTGCAGCTCATCGGCGGCAACGTCGCCACCCGTGGCGGAGCGGCGGCGTTGGTCGCGGCCGGCGTCGACGGGGTCAAGGTGGGCGTGGGCCCCGGCTCCATCTGCACCACCCGCGTGGTCGCCGGCGTCGGCGCCCCGCAGATCACGGCGATCCTCGAGGCCACCGCGGCGTGTGCGCCGGCGGGCGTGCCCGTCATCGCGGACGGCGGCCTGCAGTTCTCGGGCGACGTGGCGAAGGCCCTCGCGGCCGGTGCGTCGACGGCGATGCTCGGCTCGCTGCTCGCGGGCACCGCGGAGTCGCCCGGCGAGCTCATCCTCGTCGGCGGGAAGCAGTTCAAGAGCTACCGCGGCATGGGCAGCCTCGGCGCCATGCAGGGGCGCGGCCAGGGCAAGTCCTACTCCAAGGACCGCTACTTCCAGGACGACGTGCTCTCGGAGGACAAGCTGGTCCCCGAGGGCATCGAGGGCCGCGTGCCCTTCCGCGGCCCGCTCGGCTCCGTGATCCACCAGCTCACCGGCGGCCTCCGCGCGGCCATGGGCTACACCGGCAGCCAGACCATCGAGGACCTCAACCGCGCCCAGTTCGTGCAGATCACGGCGGCGGGTCTGAAAGAATCGCACCCGCACGACATCACGATGACGGTCGAGGCGCCGAACTACACGCGCTAGAACCCTGCTGAACAGGCACATTCGGAGCGGTCGCTCCGGAACCGGAAGGACTGAGCGCGTTGCGCGACATGGTTGAGATCGGCATGGGCCGCACGGCCCGGCGCACCTACGAGCTGCAGGACGTGAACATCGTCCCCTCGCGGCGCACCCGTTCCTCGAAGGAGGTGTCCACCTCCTGGCAGCTCGACGCGTACCGCTTCGACACCCCGATCCTCTCGCACCCGACGGACGCGATCGGCTCGCCGGAGTTCGCGATCGAGCTCGGCAAGCTGGGCGGCCTGGGCGTGCTCAACGCGGAGGGCCTGTTCTCCCGGCACCGCGACGCCGAGGCCCAGCTGGAGCGGGTCGTCGAGCTCGCCGCGTCCGACATCACCGGCATCGCGGCGATCCGCCGCCTGCAGGAGCTGCACGCCGCGCCGCTCGATCCCGAGCTGCTGGCCGCGGCCGTCGGCCGGGTCCGCGACGCCGGGGTGACGGTGGCCGTGCGGGTCTCGCCGCAGCGGGCCCGCGAGCTGACGCCGGTGCTGGTCAAGGCGGGCATCGACCTGCTGGTCATCCACGGCACGATCATCTCCGCCGAGCACGTCTCCAACGAGGAGTCGGCGGGAGAGCCGCTCAACCTGAAGACCTTCATCGGTGACCTCGACGTCCCCGTCGTGGCGGGCGGCGTGAGCGATCACCGCACCGCGCTGCACCTGATGCGCACGGGCGCCGCCGGCGTCATCGTGGGCTACGGCTCCGCCGAGGGCGCCACCACCACCCGCGAGGTGCTCGGTATCGGCGTCCCGATGGCGACCGCCATCGCGGACGCGGCGGCGGCCCGCCGGGACTACCTCGACGAGACCGGCGGCCGGTACGTGCACGTGATCGCCGACGGCGACATCTACAGCTCCGGCGACGTCGCCCGCGCGATCGCGTGCGGCGCCGACGCCACGATGCTGGGCGCGCCGCTGGCGATCGCCGCCGAGGCGCCGGGCAAGGGCTGGTACTGGCCGTCGGTGGCCGCGCACCCGTCGATGCCGCGCGGCGCGGTCGCGCCCGCGCAGCTCGGTGGGCTCGATGCGGGGGAGGGCGCCGCCGCCGGCACCGCCCCGTCGCTCTCGACCATCCTCACCGGCCCGTCGACGGAGCCGAACGGCCAGTTGAACCTGGTCGGCGGCCTGCGCCGGTCGATGGCCAAGGCCGGCTACAGCGAGCTCAAGGAGTTCCAGAAGGTGGGCCTCAACGTCGCGTACTGAACGCGAAGCCCTGTTATTGAGTGGGGTTTAGTAGTACCGTTACCCGTCAGTAGGGCCGTTTCAGCCGCGGTCCGGTGACACATGTCCGCCACGGACGGGTGAGGGGTTCCAGATGGCCAAGGCAGTCGGGCAGAAGTCGGGCGACCATTTCGACGTGCTCGTGATCGGGTCCGGGTTCGGTGGCAGCGTCACGGCGCTGCGCCTGACGGAGAAGGGCTACCGCGTCGGCGTGCTCGAGGCCGGTCAGCGCTTCGAGGACGAGGACTTCGCCGAGAGCACCTGGAACCTCAAGAAGTTCGTCTGGGCGCCGAAGCTGGGCCTGTACGGCATCCAGCGGATCCACCTGCTCAACGACGCCGTGGTCCTCGCCGGCGCCGGCGTGGGCGGCGGCTCGCTGAACTACGCGAACACGCTGTACAAGCCGCCGGCGCCGTTCTTCAACGACCCGCAGTGGAAGCACATCACCGACTGGGACGACGAGCTGAGTCCGTACTACGACCAGGCCCGCCGCATGCTGGGTGTGGTGAAGAACCCGCACGAGACCCCGTCGGACCGCGTGATCAAGCAGATCGCGGAGGAGATGGGTGTCGCGGACACGTTCACTGAGACCCCGGTCGGCGTGTACTTCAACCAGCCGGGCCGCACCGACGCCGACCCGTTCTTCGGCGGCGCCGGCCCCGCCCGCACGGGCTGCACCGAGTGCGGCCAGTGCATGTCGGGCTGCCGCGTGGGCGCCAAGAACACGCTGATGAAGAACTACATCCACCTCGCGGAGGCGGGCGGCGCGCGGTTCATCCCGATGACGACGGTGACCGCGCTGCGGGAGGGCCGCAAGGGCGTCTGGGAGGTGTCGACGGTGCGCACCGGTGCCGTCGCGCGCAAGAACCGCACCGTCTACACCGCCGACAACGTGGTCTTCGCCGCCGGCACCTGGGGCACGCAGACGCTGCTGCACTCGCTCAAGGACACCGGCGCGCTGCCGAAGCTGTCGGACCGGCTCGGAGTGCTCACCCGCACCAACTCGGAGTCGATCCTGGGTTCGGCGCGTACGGTCGCCGACCCCTCGCAGGACCTCTCGCAGGGCGTCGCGATCACCAGCTCCTTCTACCCGACGCCCGACACCCACATCGAGCCCGTCCGCTACGGCCCGGGCCGCAACGCCATGGGCCTGCTGCAGACCCTCCTCGTCGACGGCGGCGAGAAGCGCACCCGCCTCGGCGGCTTCCTCAAGGGGCTCGCCAAGAAGCCGACCGACCTCAAACTGCTGCTCACGCAGAAGGACTGGGGCCAGCGCGTGCTGATCCTGCTAGTGATGCAGAGCCTCGACAACTCGATCACGACCTACACCAAGAAGATCCCCGGCTCGAAGAAGCGGCGGATGGTCTCCAAACAGGGCCACGGCGCGCCGAACCCGACGTGGATCCCCGCGGGCAACGAGGCCGCACGGATCGGTGCGGAGAAGCTGAACGGCGTGGCCGGCGGCACCTGGGGCGACATCTTCAACGTCCCGATGACCGCCCACTTCCTCGGCGGTGCAGCGATTTCGGAGACGCCCGAGACCGGCGTCATCGACCCGTACCACCGCATCCACAACTACCCGTCGCTGTTCGTCGTCGACGGTGCCGCCATCTCCGCGAACCTCGGCGTCAACCCGTCGCTGTCGATCGCCGCGCAGGCCGAGCGCGCCGCGGCGCTGTGGCCGAACAAGGGCGAGCAGGACCCGCGTCCCGCGCAGGGCACCGGCTACCAGCGCATCGCCCCGACCGCGCCGAAGTCGCCCGCCGTGCCCGCGGGCGCGCCCGGCCAGCTGTTGCTGCCCCTGCCGAAGGTGCGGCCGGCGCAGGAGTCGCAGGCCTGAGCCGGTCACGGTTTCCGAAAGTCGAGTTCAACGGCGCACCGAGGCAGTATTCGCCTCGCCTGCCCGCAGGACTCGACTTTCGTCAGCGCTAACCTCGGGACATGACGCGAGTCGATGAGATCGTGGCCGAGCTGGCGGCGCTGGAGGACCCGAAGGCTCGGGCCGTCAACGAGCGGCACGGCGACCCGCACGGGGTGAACCTGACGAAGCTGCGGGCGCTGGCGAAGTCGCTCGGTACCGACCGCGAGCTGGCGGGCGAGCTGTGGGACTCCGGCGACGTCGCGGCGCAGCTGGTGGCCCTGCTCATCGCGAAGCCGAAGCAGTTCACCGCGGACGAGCTGGACGCGATGCTGCGTACTGCGCGCAGCGACAAGGCGCACGACTGGCTGCTGAACTATCTGGTGAAGAAGTCGCCGCACGCCCCCGCCCTGCGCGAGCGGTGGTGGGGAGCCGACGATCCGCGCGTCCGGGCGGCCGGCTGGGCGCTCACGACGCACGCGGTGACCACCGCGGACCTCGATCGCGACGCCCTCCTCGACACCATCGCCCGCGAGATGCGCGACGCGGAGCCGAAGCTGCAGTGGGCCATGAACGAGACGCTCGCGACGATCGGCATCGAGGACGAGTCCCGCCGCGCCCGCGCCGTCGCCATCGGCGAGGACCTGCAGGTGCTCGCGGACTACCCGGTGTCGAAGGGCTGCACCTCGCCCTTCGCGCCGATCTGGATCGCCGAGATCGTCCGCCGCCGGGAGGCCTAGACCCCGCGTTATCCGGGGCGGAACCCGGAGAAACCCTGATGACGGCGGTCGTGCCTCCGCCGTAGCGTGACCGCATGTCCGCAGGATTCCCCCTCGTCACCGTCCTCATCCGGCCCGACGACGAGCCGCGCGTCACCGCGTCCATCGCCGACCGGCTGGGCGCGGGTTCGGCCCGGTTCGAGTTCGCGAGCTCCCCGGAGGACCCGTCGCTGCTGCGGCAGTGGGCGATCGAGCACCCCGGGACCCCGTCCGCCGACCGACGGTGCCGGGTGCTCTGGGCCCGGTTCGACGAGGCCGACGTCCACCGGGTCGCCGAGGCGGCGATCGACGTCCTCTCCCCGCACGCGCGGGGCGAGAACGAGGCGATCCTCGCCGGGCGCCGGGTCCGCGTCACGCCCGACGAGTTCCCCTGGTACGCCCACGTGCCGCTCTGGGAGCTCGTCGACGTGCCCTGATGTCCCGCCCGCTGTCGGAGCGCGGCCCCGCCCGCGACTAGACTGAGCCGGGTGACGGACTCCTCACCCAACCCCGTTCTGGTCGTCGACTTCGGCGCGCAGTACGCGCAGCTGATCGCGCGCCGCGTCCGCGAGGCGCGGATCTACTCGGAGGTGGTGCCGCACACCATCACCGCCGAGGAGGTGCGCGCCAAGAACCCCGCCGCCATCGTGCTGTCGGGCGGCCCCGCGTCGGTGTACGCGGAGGACGCGCCCAACCTCGATCCCGCGGTCTTCGACCTCGGCGTCCCGGTCTTCGGTATCTGTTACGGCTTCCAGATGATGGCCCGGGCCCTCGGCGGCACCGTCGCCAACACGGGCGGGCGCGAGTTCGGGCGCACCACCCTCACCCCCCAGGGCGACGGTGTCCTCCACGTGGGGCTCCCGGCCGAGCAGCCGGTGTGGATGAGCCACAACGACGCCGTGCAGGTCGCGCCCGAGGGCTTCTCGACGGTGGCGTCGACGCCCGGCGCCCCGGTGGCCGCGTTCGAGAACGTCGGCAAGCGGATGGCGGGCGTCCAGTACCACCCGGAGGTCCTCCACAGCCCGCACGGGCAGGAGGTGCTCACGCGCTTCCTGTACGAGATCGCCGGGCTGAAGCCCACCTGGACCGCGGCGAACATCGCCGAGCAGCTGATCGAGGACGTGCGCGCCCAGGTCGGCGAGAACGGCCTCGCGATCTGCGGCCTGTCCGGCGGCGTCGACTCGGCGGTCGCTGCCGCGCTGGTGCAGCGCGCCATCGGCGATCGACTGACCTGCGTCTTCGTCGATCACGGCCTGCTGCGCCAGGGGGAGCGCGAGCAGGTGCAGACAGATTTCGTCGCCGCGACCGGCGCCCGCCTCGTCACGGTGGACGCCGAGGAGACCTTCCTGTCCCGCCTGGCGGGTGTCTCCGACCCGGAGACGAAGCGCAAGACGATCGGCGAGTTGTTCATCCGCTCCTTCGAGGGCGCGGTGTCCGAGGTCGTCGGCACGGCGGACGCCAAGGTGGAGTTCCTCGTTCAGGGCACCCTGTACCCCGACGTCGTGGAGTCGGGCGGCGGCGCGGGCACGGCGAACATCAAGAGCCACCACAACGTGGGCGGGCTGCCGGAGGACCTGGAGTTCACGCTCGTCGAGCCGCTGCGCCTGCTGTTCAAGGACGAGGTCCGCGCGGTCGGCCGTGAGCTGGGCCTGCCGGAGGAGATCGTCGGCCGGCAGCCGTTCCCCGGGCCGGGCCTGGCGATCCGCATCGTCGGCGAGGTCACCAAGGACCGCCTCGACCTGCTGCGCAAGGCCGACGCGATCGCGCGCGAGGAGCTCACCGCCGCGGGCCTCGACGGCACCATCTGGCAGTGCCCGGTCGTGCTGCTCGCCGATGTCCGCAGCGTGGGCGTGCAGGGCGACGGCCGCACGTACGGCCACCCGATCGTGCTGCGCCCGGTCAGCTCCGAGGATGCGATGACCGCGGACTGGACGCGGGTGCCCTACGAGACGCTCGAGATCATCTCGACCCGCATCACGAACGAGGTCGAAGAGGTCAACCGCGTGGTGCTCGACGTGACGAGCAAGCCGCCGGGGACCATCGAGTGGGAATAGCGGACGCGTTCTGACCGGTGCCGCCGGTACCGTCGATGCCATGACGATTCTGGTGACGGGTGCAACGGGCAACATCGGACGGAAAGTGGTCGACGAGCTGGTGGCGAGGGGTGTCACGGACATCCGGGCGCTGACCACCAACCCCGCGAAGGCGGCGCTGCCGAGCGGGGTGGAGGCCTTCAGTGGCTTCATCGGCAAGCCGGAGACGCTCGACGGCGCGTTCGAGGGCGTGACCGGGATGTACCTCGCGCCGTACGAGCCCACCGCCGCCGAGGTGCTGCGCCGGGCGAGGGACGCGGGCGTCGGGTACGTGGTCGCCACCTCCGGGAGTGCGCACTGGCAGGCGCTCACCGACACGATCCTGGCGAGCGGCATCGACGTGACGGTGCTGGGCCCGGGCGAGTTCATGGAGAACTTCGCCGGCTGGGCGGGGCAGGTCGCCGCGGGCGTGGTCCGCGAGCCCTACCCGGACGCGGGGAGCGCGCCGATCTCCATGGACGACATCGCGGCGGTCGCCGCCGCGCTGCTCGCGGCCGACGATCACGCCGCGCACGTCGGGAAGGTCTACGAGCTGACCGGCCCGAGCTTCCTCACCCGCGTCGAGATGGCCGCGCAGATCGGGGAGGGCATCGGCCGCGAGGTCGGCTTCGAGCAGATCAGTCGCGAGGCGGCCGAGGAGGCGCTCCGCTCGGAGATGGGTGACATGGCCGGCTGGTACCTGGACCTGCAAGACGCCTCCCGCCGGTACCGGCAGGAGGCGAACTCGCTGGTGGAGGAACTCAGTGGGCGTCCGGCGATGAGCCTGGCGCAGTGGGCGGCGCGGAATCGGAGCCTCTTCGCGGCCTGATCAGGGTCACCCCCGCCACGACGACGGCGCCGATCGCGAGGATCCCGAGCAGGGTGCCGGCGTCGATGAGGCGGGGGCCGCCCACGATTCCCCAGGCGGCGATCGCGAGGGCCGCGATCCCGGCGACCAGGAGAGCGGGCGACGTTCCGCGCTCGCGGCCGGAGCTGTTGTCAGCGGACACGATTCACCTCCACATTGCCCACGTTGCCCTGGGCGTCGATGGTCAGGGTGGGGGCGCCGGGGGTCACGACGCTGTTCAGGGCCGTCGGGCAGTCGGAGTCCCCGACCGACACCTGGCACTGCACCTTGACGTTCATCGCGGCGGGGATCTGGATCTGCGTGTCGCCCACGCCCACGCGGGTGGTCACGGTGCGGTCGTGGTCGAGGGTGAGCTGCCGCAGGTCGAGCTGGAGCGAGCCCACCTGCAGGACGTACTGCTCCTGGAGGTCGGTGGGCGAGGGCACCACGAACTGCTTGTCGCCGCGCGGGGCGTCGGCGAAACCGCTCATCACGTTCTGCGCCATCGTGCCCACGATCACGAAGCCCGCCAGGGGGATCGCGACGGCGAGCAGACCGTAGCCGCTGCGCCGGAAGGCGCCCGCGACGAGCCCGGTGCCCACCACGCCGAGCACGATCGCCGCGGCGACGACGGGCGAGATCGACACGCCGAGAACGAGGTCGACGGTCGCGATCGCCGCCGCGGTGAGTAGCGCGATGCCGAGCGTGACGGGCGTGATCCGGGTGCGGCGCTTGGGCTCCACCGGGACCGGGGCGTGCGCCGCGGCCGGTTCGGGCAGGTCCCACGCGAAGGGCGCGGCGCCCAGCGGATCCCAGCGCGGCGGATGGATCTCCTCGGTCACCTGCGTCTGCACGCGCGGGGCCTCGGGAGCCGGCGCCTTCCGCAGGTTCAGGGGCTCCGACGGTGCCGGGGCCGGAGGGGTCTGCGAGGTCGCGTCCGCGGGGCTCGCTTCCGGCGCCTGCTCCGGAGCCGGTGCGTCGGCCCTCGGCGCCTCGGGGGCGGGTGTCGCCGTGGCCCGGGGATCGGCGGGCGGCGTCCACACGGGCTGCCAGGCGAACTGGGCCGCGGGCGGCTGCCACGCCCCGACGGGGGCCGCCGGCGCGAGCCGGGTGGAGACCGCGGTGCCGGGCGGCGGCACGGGCAGGCGCTGGTGCAGCGCGTACCACCCGGCCGCCAGCAGGGCGAGGCTGATGAGTCCGGCACCGGGCCACGAGGAGCTCATACCGCTGCCGAAGGTCACCGCGATCACGGCCGCGATGATGAGGACGAAGGTCGGCGGGCCCGAACGCTGCACGGGCGTGCCGTACGCGTACTCGGACTCCTTGGGGAGCACGAAGACGCCGACGATGTAGGCGACGAAACCGAGTCCGCCGAGCACCGTCGCCCCGATGAACGCCGCGCGGACCAGCGCGACGTCCACCTGGTAGCGGCGCGCGAAGCCCGTGCACACGCCGGCGATCGGCGCGTTGCGGGCCCGGAGCGGCCTGGTCTCCCACATCTGCCGGAGCTGGCTGGAGAGGGTTGTCGTATCCATGCCTTCGATCCTGCGGGCCGCGGCCGCCCCGGTCCATCGGGATCTACCCTGAAATCGCGGCGGCGCGCCTCGGGGTGAGGGGTGATCTTTCAGGGGCTTCCCCGATACCCGCGGGCGAGGATCCGTGCCACCATCGAGGGATCATGAGCAGACGAGCACAGCGCCGGTGGGCGCGGAACCAGGCTCGCCAGCAGGCGTGGCAGCAGGGCTGGCAGAACTGGCAGCAGGGGTGGCAGCAGGGTGCCGAGCAGGCGTCGGCCGCCCCGTTCCGCGCGCCCGCGCCCGCCGTCGCGCGGCCGGCCGTCGTCCCGCTGCCGGCCCAGCCGGCCCCGGCACCGTCGTACCCCCGCCTGTACCGGCGCAACGGCGGCGCGGTGATCGGCGGCGTGTGCGGCGGCATCGCCGATCACGTCGGCGTCGACGCCACCAAGGTCCGCATCGCCTTCACCCTGCTCGCGCTGCTGGGCGCGGGCGTGGTGATGTACGCACTGCTGTGGTTCATGTGCCGCCCGGGCACCGACACCGAGCATCCCGACCCGGCCGAGCGCCGCCAGGGCCTCGCGCTGGCGGTCCTCGGCGTCGTCGGCGCCGCGACCCTCGCCTCCGTCGCGAGCAATACCAGCGCGGGCTTCGTGGTCCCCGTCCTGGTGATCGGGATCGGCGCGGCCCTCGTCTGGCGGGAGGCCGACTCCGCCTCGCGGACACCGGCGTCCACACATGCGGGCGGCTCCCGGCTCATCACCGGGCTGCGGATGCTGGGCGGGGTCACGCTGGTGATCGTCGGCCTCGCCGTGGTCTTCCTGGGGCGGGTCGACGTGGCCGCCATCCCCACGGCGCTGGCCGCCGTCGTGCTCACGCTGGTCGGCGTCGCGCTGCTCACCGTGCCGATCTGGGTGCGCATGTGGCGCGATCTCGGCGCCGAGCGCGCCGCCCGGGTGCGCACCATCGAGCGCGAGGAGATCGCCTCGCACCTGCACGATTCCGTGCTGCAGACGCTCGCCCTCATCCAGAAGCAGTCCGCCGACGGTGCCGCCGTCAAGCGGCTCGCCCGCAGCCAGGAGCGCGAGCTCCGGGAGTGGCTGTTCGGCGGCTCCGAGGCGCCGGCGCAGTCCCTGGCCGCGGCGCTCAAGGCCGCCGCGGCCGACGTCGAGGACGCGCACTCGGTCGCGGTCGACGTCATCACCGTCGGCGACGTCGAGGGCGCCGAGCTCGGCGTCGACGACCGGTTCACGGCCCTGCTCGGCGCCGCCAAGGAGGCGATGGTGAACGCCGCCAAGCACTCCGGCTGCGAGAGCATCGACACCTACGCGGAGGTCGACGAGGCGTCGGTGTCCGTCTTCGTGCGCGACCGCGGCGTCGGATTCGACCTCGACGGGGTACCGTCGGACCGGCAGGGCCTGGCCAAGTCGATCCGGTCCCGGATGGAGCGCCGCGGCGGCAGCGTCGCGGTCCGCACCGCCCCGGGCCGGGGTACCGAGGTGCGGCTGTCGATGGCGAGGCTCGCCGAGGGCGACGAGACGGTCGCGCCGGAGACAGCGGAGGAGAGTGCGTGAGCTACCGGGTGTTCCTGGTCGACGATCACGGCGTGTTCCGGTCCGGCGTGCGCGCCGAACTGGCCCGTGAGGATTCCATCGAGGTGGTGGGTGAGGCCGGCACCGTCGGCGAGGCGGTGGCGGGGATCCTCGCCGCCGGCCCCGACGTGGTGCTGCTGGACGTGCACATGCCCGACGGCGGCGGCGTCGCCGTGCTGCGCGGCGTGACCGACGGCGCCCCGCGCGCGAAGCTGGAGAAGGCGCCGGTCTTCCTCGCGCTCAGCGTCTCCGACGCGGCGGAGGACGTGATCGCCACGATCCGCGCCGGCGCGCGCGGCTACGTCACCAAGACGATCTCGGGGGAGGAGCTGGCGGATGCGGTGCGCCGCGTCGCCGAGGGCGACGCGGTCTTCTCGCCGCGGCTCGCCGGCTTCGTGCTCGACTCCTTCACCGGCCGCTCGCCCGTGCCGGAGCCCGCGCTGGACCCGGAGCTGGATTCCCTCACCCCGCGCGAGCTGGAGGTGCTGCGCCTGCTGGCGCGCGGCTACACCTACCGGGAGATCGCCGAGGACCTGTTCATCTCGGTCAAGACCGTCGAGACGCACGCCTCGAACGTGCTCCGCAAGACCCAGCAGAGCAACCGCAACGCCCTCACCCGGTGGGCGCACACCCGCCACCTCGCGGACTGACCGCGCCGGGACTCAGCCCAGCGCGATGATGACGCCCGCGATGATCGCGGCGAGCACGATGAAGCCGCCGATGATCCACGCCGCGAGAACGGCGTTCGACATCTTCGACGGCGGTGCCACCGGCGGCGGCACGTAGGTGCTGGGCCGCGGGGCGGGCGGGATCGGCCGCTTCCGCTCGATCGGGCCCGACGCCGCCGTGCGCGCCGACGAGGTCCGGTCGCCGGGGGTGCGCTCACCGGCGGTGCGCCGGAGCCACACCGCGGGCGCGCCCTCGGTCGCCTGCAGCGGGGCGGCGAGGATCGCGGCGGGGTTGCCGCCGCCGGCCGCGACCGCGGCGAGCCGGTCCCGCGCCTCGATCAGCGAGGGCCGCCGCTTCGGGCTCGGCTGCAGCATGTCCAGGATGACGCGGACCAGCGGCCCGTCGTTCTTGGGCGGATTGATCTGTCCCAACGCGACTTTGTGCAGCAGGGCGATCGAGTCCTCGTCGACGCCGAAGGGCGGCGCGCCCTCGAGCGCGGTGTACAGCGTCGCGCCCAGCGAGTACAGGTCGGAGGCCTCGGAGGGCTCGGTGCCGCGGGCCACCTCGGGGGCGAAGTAGGCGGGCGTGCCGGTGATGATCCCGGCGGGGCCGGCATCGTCGCCCTTGGCCCGCGCGATGCCGAAGTCGGAGAGCTTGACGGTGCCGGACGCGCGGCCCCGGTTCGCGATGAGGATGTTGCCCGGCTTGATGTCCCGGTGGATGATCCCGGCCTCGTGCGCCTCGACGAGGGCGTCGGCCATCTGCGCGCCGATCTGCGCCACCTGCCGCTCGGGCATCGAGCCGGTCATGTGCAGCACCTGGGCCAGCGAGCGCGAGGGCAGGTACTCCATCACCAGCCAGGGCTCGCCGCGGTCGAGGGCCACGTCGTACATGGCGACGGCGTTGCGGTGCTGCAGCCGGGCCGCGAGCCGGCCCTCGTGCAGGGCGCGCCGGCGCAGCTCGTCGGCCTCCTCCTGGGTGAGTCCCTCGGTGGAGATGACCTGCTTGGCGGCGACGTCGCGCTCGAGGCGCTCGTCGCGGGCCAGCCACACGGCGCCCATGCCGCCGCCGCCGATCTTGGAGGTCAGGCGGTAGCGCCCGGCGACCAGGTGATCGGGCCCGGGAACGCCCCTGATCGCGCCGCTCGCACCCGTCGTTTCCGCCACGTCGTTGATCCTAAGGGTCAGGCCCGGCGCGCGCGGTACGCGGCCACGTTCAAGCGGTTGTTGCAGCCGTCGTCGCAGAAGCGGCGGGAGCTGTTGCGGCTGAAGTCCACGAGCACCCCGGCGCAGTCCGGCGCGGCGCAGCGCCGCAGCCGGTCGAGGGCGTCGGCGCGGACCACGTCGACCATGCCCATCGCGGGCTCGGCGAGGAAGCGCTCCGCGATCGGCGTCGCGTCGTTCCAGCCGTGCAGGTGGTACGGCCAGTCGTCGTGCCGGACGAGCTGGGGGAGGACCGCCGCGTCGCGCAGCATCCGGTTCACCAGGTCGACGGTGCCGGCCTCGTCGCCCGCGAGGTCCCACAGTCCGCGCAGGATGCGGCGCACGGCGTGGACGCGGTCCAGCTCGTCCTCGCGCAGGGGGATGGGCCCGGTCCAGCCCCAACGCTCCACGAAGGCGCGGAGCGCGGCGACGTCGGGCAGGCGCTCGGGGCGCTCGGTGCGCGCGTCGGGGGCGGTGTTCACCAGATCGGCGGCGCTCGCGAGGGCGGATCGGGTGTCGTAGGAGAACATGACGCTGCGAATGCTAACCGGATGGGCGTTGCGGTCGCTACTCTCATCGGGTGTCCAGCCCTCTTGGAATCACCCCCGACGACTCCCTCCGCCAAGGACTGCAGAGCCGCCACATCAGCATGCTCGCGCTCGGCGGTGCCATCGGCACCGGCCTGTTCGTGGCGTCCGGTGCCACGATCAGCCAGGCCGGCCCCGGTGGCGCCCTCCTGGCCTACGCGCTCATGGGCGTCATGGTCTTCTTCCTCATGCAGAGCCTCGGCGAGATGTCGGCGTACCTGCCGTGCAGTAATCCGTTCGAGGAGTACGGCAGCCGATTCGTCAGCAAGTCCTTCGGCTTCGCGGCCGGGTGGAACTACTGGTTCAACTGGTCGATCACGCTGGCCGCGGAGGTGGTGGCGGCCGGCCTGATCATGAAGTTCTGGCTGCCCGACGTGCCCACCTGGATCTGGTCGGTGATCTTCCTCGCCGGCCTGTTGGCTCTGAACCTGTTCGCGGTGAAGGCCTTCGGCGAGGCCGAGTTCTGGTTCGCCTCGATCAAGGTGATCGCCGTGGTGATCTTCCTGATCGTCGGCGTGCTCATGGTGCTGGGTGTGGTCGGCGACGGCCCGGCCCCCGGCTTCTCCAACTGGACCATCGGCGACGCGCCCTTCGTGGACTGGCCGCTGGGCATGCTCTCGGTGTTCCTCATCGCGGGCTTCGCCTTCCAGGGCACGGAGATGATCGCGGTCGCGGCGGGCGAGGCGATCGAGCCGAAGAGCGCCATCCCGAAGGCCGTGCGCACGGTCTTCTTCCGGATCCTGGTCTTCTACATCGGCACGCTGACGATCATCGCCTTCCTCATCCCGTACACCAGTCCCGAACTGCTGGACGCCTCCGCGGAGAACGTCTCGGTGGCGCCGTTCACGCTGGTCTTCAAGCTCGCGGGCATCGACGCCGCGGCCTCGATCATGAACGCGGTCATCCTCATCGCCATCCTCTCCGCCGGCAACGCCAGCCTGTTCGCCGCCACCCGCGCGCTGTACGGCCTGGGTGTGGAGGGCAATGCACCGAAGATCTTCGCCAAGGTGACCAAGGCGGGCGTTCCCATCGCAGCCACGGCGGCGACCACCGCGGTCGGCTGCCTGTGCTTCCTCGCCGGCCCGAAGGGCGATGGTGCCGCGTACACGGTGCTGGTCGCCGCCTCGTCGGTGGCCGGGTTCGTGACCTGGATCGGGATCGCGTGGGCGCACTACAAGTTCCGGCAGGCGTGGAACGCGCAGGGGCGCTCGCTCGACGAGCTGCCCTACAAGGCGTGGCTGTACCCCGCGGGGCCGATCGTGGCGCTCCTCATGTGCATCGCGGTCGTCGCGGGGCAGTACTACGTCGCGGTCAACGATTCCGACACGGGAGGCAGCGTCAGTCTGCTGCTCACCACCTACGCCGCGCTGATCCTGTTCCTCGGGCTGTGGTGGGGACACAAGCTCATCACCAAGGCGCCCACCGTCGACCCGAAGACCGCGGACCTGTCGCCCGTCGCCGCGGCCTCCGCGCACCACGATCCGAACCGCGTGGGCTGATAGTCCGATCGCTCGAGGAAGGCGGATCGCCCCGACGGGGCGGTCCGCCTTCGTTCGTCCGGGCGCGGTGCGGCCGGCCGGTGACGTGATGCGCGCGACGCATCGCCTCACCACGGAAAACGGCCGTGAACTGCGACGATCGCGCGATGCGCCGGGTGCATCACCCTGCTGGAACCTCTCCTACCTCGGCGCTTGACGCCGTTCGGATCGCGGATCTACGCTGAGATCAGATCGAACAGAAGTTCTAGTCATGTCTTCCCCGTGGCTCGGCTTCCGCACTGATCGGTGACGCGGGATCCGAAGGTAGGGGAGGGGTGTGACACATGTCCGCACGTGTTCAGGCGTTGGCAGGCAATCGCGAGGAGAAGCTGGCGGAGCTGCGCAAGCGGCTCGCGGCGCTGCCGGAGAGGCATCGTCCGGCGAAGGCGCAGGCGCCCGTGGAGGCGCCGCTGCAGGACGAATCAGCGCAGTTCGGCATGGGTGTGCTGCCGGTGCACGAGGAGCTGGCCCGGCTGCTGCCGGGCGGCGGGTTGCCCCGCGGCACGGTCGCGGAGCTCTCGGGCGCGGGCTCGCTCGCGGTCTCGCTGGTGGCCGGCGTCTCGCGGGCGGGATCGAGCGTCGCGTTGTGCGGCGTCTCCGGCTTCGGCATGGCCGCCGCACTCGAACAGGGGGCCGATCCGGAGCGCATCGCGCTCATCGCCGGCCCGCTCGCGGACCCGGTGGCCGTCGCCTCGATCCTGCTCGACGGCGCCGACGTGGTGCTGTGCGAGCTCGGGGGCATCGCGGTGCCGCCCAGCCGCGGCCGCGCCATCGCCGCCCGGGCCCGTTCCAGGGGCTCGATCCTGCTGGTCACCGGCGGACGGTGGGAGGGCGCCGCGCTGCACCTCGGCGCGCGCGTGCGGGGCTACACCGGCCTCGGCGCCCGGCCCGGACGCGGCCGGATCCGCGGGATCGACCTGGTCTTCTCCGCCCGCGGCCGCGGCTGCGTCAACCCCTACCGGGGCGCGGCGCAGGGCGAGCCCGCAGGCCTGGCGGTGGCCCGATGACCGTGCCCGCCGCGAAGGAGCAGCGCATCCTCGCCCTGTGGTGCCCGGACTGGCCCGCGGCCGCCGCGGCGGCGGACGCGGACCTGCCGCCCGACCGCCCCGTCGCCGTCCTGCACGGCAACCGGGTCGTCGCCTGCAACGCGCCGGCCCGGGCCGACGGGGTGCGCCGCGGCATGAAGCGCCGCGAATCCCAGGCCCGCTGCCCGGGGCTGCACATCGCCCAGGCCGACGAGGGTCGGGACGCGCGGCTCTTCGAGCCCGTGGCGGGCGCCGTGGCGGCGTTGATCCCGCTCATCGAGGTGCTGCGCCCGGGGCTCGTGGTGATCCCGGCGCGGGGCGCGGCGCGCTTCTTCGGCGGCGAGGAGCAGGCGGCCGAGCGCCTGGTGGACGCGGCGTCCTCGGTGGGCGCGGAGTCGCTCGCCGGCATCGCCGACGAGGTCTTCACCGCGGCCCTGGCCGCGCGCCGCGGCGTCGTCGTGCCGCCGGGGGAGTCGGCGGCCTTCCTCGCCCCGCTGCCCATCGCCCAGCTGGGGGCGGAGCCGGCGCTCGCGGGCGGCGACCGCACCGAGCTGCTGGACCTGCTGCGCCGGCTGGGGCTGCGCACCGTCGGCGCCTTCGCGGCGCTCTCCGCGACCGACGTGGCCACCCGTTTCGGGGCGGACGCGATCGCCGCGCACCGGCAGGCCCGCGCGGTGCCGGACCGGCCGCCGTCCACCGCAGCCCTGCCGCCCGGGCTGGAGGTGGAGCTGCTGCCCGACCCGCCCATCGACCGGGTCGACGCGGCGGCCTTCGCGGGCCGCGCCCTGGCCGCGGAGCTGCACGGCAAGCTGTCCGCGGCGGGCGTGGCGTGCCTGCGCCTGGAGGTCTCCGCGATCGCGGAGAACGGCGAGCGGCACAGCCGCATCTGGCGCTGCGCCGAGCCGCTCACCCCGGACGGCACCGCCGACCGGGTGCGCTGGCAGATCGACGGCTGGCTCACCGGAGGCCGGTCCGCGAAGCGGGGCGGGGAGGGCGGCCCGGGCGCCCCGATCTCCCTGCTGCGGCTCGAGCCCGTCGAGGTGGTCGACGCCGGCGCGCTGCAGGCGGGCATGTGGGGCGACGATGCCGACGGTGCCGCCCGGTTCCGTCGCGCCCTGGTCCGGGTGCAGGGCCTGCTCGGCGGGGAGGCGGTGCGGATGGGCGTGCGCAGCGGCGGCCGCGGCCCGGCCGAGCGGGTCACCTGGGTCCCGCTGGGCGACGAGGTGGTCCCGGAGCGCGATCCGGCGGCGCCGTGGCCGGGGCGGATGCCGGAGCCCGCGCCGTCGGTGCTGGTCACGGGCGCCGCGGTCACGATCACCGACGCCGCGGGCGCCGCTGTGCGGGTCACCGAGCGCGGCGTCTTCACGGGCGAGCCCACGCACCTGGTGTGGGGCTCGCGCGACTGGTCGCTCAGCTGGTGGGCGGGGCCGTGGCTGGTCGACGAGCGCTGGTGGGCGTCCGACGGTGCCGCCGAGCCGAGGGCCCGCGCCCAGGTGCTGCTCGAGCCCGCGCCCGGCCGCGACGACGGGCGGGCCCTGCTGCTGCAGTACGCCGGGAGCTGGGAGGTGGAGGGCGTGTACGAGTAGGCGGGCGCCGCCCGCGGAGTCAGCCCGCGCTGCCCGAGAAGGCTACCGAGAGGTACGGGTTGGTGTCCGGCGCCGGGGCGGCCCGGAACCGGTTGCGCCGGTGCTTCGCCCGCTTCCCGGGCGTGAGCGCCGTGCCCTCGGAATCCTCGGGGCCGGGCTCGTCACCGGGGTCCACGACGGTGTCGTCCGCCTCGTCGGGGGTCTCGTCGGCCGGCGGCAGAACCCGGTGGTGACCCGTGGCGGGAACGTCCTCGACGGGGGCGGGCTCGTCCACGGGGACTGCGACGGTGTCCTCGGCGGCTTCCTCGGTCGCGGCCTCGGAGCTCGCCTCCGCGGCGTCCGGCGCCTGGTTCGGGACCAGGGCGATCGCCTCCCGGCGGCGCAGGCGATGGGCGACGGCGAGCGCGGCCAGGTAGGTGACGGTGCCGGCCGCGCCGCCCACCACGAGCGCCCAGGCGAGCGGCCGCGCGATGCCGGGGTCCGGCGCCGGCGCGGGTGCGCTGGTCACGGACCGCAGCCGGGTCTGCGTGAGGGCGAGCTGGCCGTCGATGGCGCCGAGCGCCGTCTTCAGCTGTCCCACACCGGTGGTCAGGTTGGTGACGGAGGCGTTGACGTCCTTGCGCGCCGAGGCCAGCTTGGTCAGCCCGTCCCGCAGCTGCCGGGCGGCGCTGCGCGCGGAGGTCAGGGAGGCGTCGGCGTTGGCGGAGGCGCTGCTCAGGCTGCTCGTCATGGTCGAGAGCGTGCTGCGCATGCCGGCCACGTCGTCGAGCGCGCCCACGCCCTTCGATCCGGCGAGCGCGCGGTCGAGCTGCGCGACGGCCTCGGCGGAGCCGGGCGACGGGTGCTCGATCAGCCGCCCCCGCAGCGCCACGAGGGCGGCACGGGTACCGGCCGCCACCTGCTGCAGGCCCTGCGTGCGCTCGAGCGCGCCGCCGAGCGTGGCGGTCGCCCGGTTCACCTGGTTCAGGGCGGCGGAGAGGGAGGAGGCCTCGTCGAGGCCCGAGACCAGCTGCTCGGCACCGGTTTTGGCCGTGTCGACGCTGTCGAAGATCTGCGGAACCGAGCTCGCCGAGGTGTTCAGCCCGTTCCCCGCCGAGACCACGGCGTTGGACAGCAGGCCGAAGAGCGCGCGCGACTCGTCCGCGGCCTTGAGGGCGACGCGCGTGTTCTCGGCGTTCTCCCGTTCCTGGGCCGGCGCGGGCGGAGTGGTCCCCGCGGCGATGAGGAAGGTGGCGCCGCCCGCGACGAGCGCGATCAGCACGGCGAGCAGCGCGGTGCCCGTGAGGGCCCACGCCGAGCGGGCCGCCGCGCGGAGCGGGCGGGTCAGCTTCATGGTCATGCCTCAACCTTAACGTGAAGTCGAGACTTTGGTGAAAAGATAACCGCCGGAAGAAGTTTGAATTTGCAATGTCAAGGTGGGTGGGTGAGGACTATGCGCCCGGGCGGTTGACCGTCCCCATCATCAGGGGCATCCCCGTCGCCGTGTCGACCACCGAGTATGCGAAGGCCCGGTCCACCACGAAGGGCGCGGGGCCCGGTGTGGGCTCGGGGGCCGGCGCCGCCGTCGCGGTGCCGGCGGCGGTGCCCTTCTCGCCCACGGTGAGCACGGCGGCGGCGCGGGCGTCGGCGAGGAACGGTGCTCCCGGGGCCACGCCGTCGAGGCCCGGGCCGGCGAACAGCCCCGTCAGGCCGGCGTCCCGGAGCGGGTCCGCGAGCCCGGTCCAGGTGGTGGTGCGCCACTTCGGCAGGCTCACCTCGTGCGGGGCCGACGGTGCCCCCGCCAGCGCGATCCTGGCCGCGGTGAACCGGCCCTCGCTCGCCGCGTCGGCGAGCGGAGTCCCGGGCGCGGGCAGCACGATCTGCAGCGCGAGCGTGGTGCCGTAGTCGAGCTGCAGCGCCGTGAAGCCCTCGCCCGCGGCCACGCGCGCGGGCACCGTGCCGCGCATGGTGAGCGGGTCGAGCACCGCACCGTCGGCGGCGGTGAACGGCGCGGGCCGGGTGCGGGCGGCGTCGAACGGGAAGCGCCACGCGGCCGCGAGGTAGGCCGTGGTCGCGGCGGCGAGCCGGGTGCCGGCGTCGGTGCGCAGCGGCGCGGAGGTGAAGCTGCTGCCGGTGTTCACCGCCACCCACTCGCCCAGGGGTTCGCCCACGCCGGCGCCGAAATCGACGGGGTAGACGCCGGTGTCGTAGGAGGCCGACAGCGTGTCCAGGTATTCGGCCCGCACCCGGCGGTCCTCGGGCTGCTTCGCGGTCAGGAGCGCGACCTGCGACTGGAACAGCGGCGTCGCGGGCGGCGTATCCGCGGGCACGGTGCCGGGATCGCCCGCCCATTGCGCGGTCTGGCCGGTGAGCGCCGCCATCGCCCGCGGCACGTCCTTCGCGGCGCCGAGCCCGGCACCGTCGAGCTGCGCGGCGGTCTCGCCCTGCGCGCCGGCCCGGAGCATCCCGAGCAGGCTCAGGACGGACCAGGGCGAGACGGCGGTGCTCCCGGCGCGGGGGTCGCCGGCCGCGAGCCGCGCGCCGAGGCGGGTGGCGGTGGAGACCAGCGCGGTCACGTCGCCGCGCGTCTCGTCGATCCCCACCTGCTCGAACGCGGTCTTGGACCGTTCGAGCGAGAGAGCCTGCGGCGCCGACGGTGCGCCGCCGCACGCCGCGAGGGTCCCCGCGACGAACAGCGCCACCGCGGCGCGCCGGATCTGCATGAGGGCCATCGTACGGCCCGCGCTCAGGCGCCCGCGCGCTCCAGCAGGGCGCGGCCGTTGTGCCACAGCACCTTGCGCATCCACTCGTCGCCGAGGCCGAGCCGGGCGAGTCCGAAGAGCTGGTGCGCGTAGTCGTACGGGATGTTGGGGAAGTCGCTGCCCAGCACCACCTTGTCGGCGAGCGCGCCCAGCCGGTCGACGTAGCCGGGCGGCATCGGCGCGGTGCGCTCGGTGAAGTCGGTCGCGGCCATCGTGGTGTCGAGGTACACGTGGGGGAAGCGTTCGGCGAGATCGGCGAACCGGTCGTACTCGGGCATGCCCAGGTGCGCGATGACCAGCGTCAGTTCGGGGTGCCGGCGCAGCACCTCGGCGACCCGGTCGGGGCCGGTGTACGGCCCCTCCACGGGGCCGGAACCGGCGTGGATCACCACGGGGATCCTCGCGGCCGACAGGACCTCCCAGGCCGGATCGAGGAGCGGATCGTCGGGGGCGAAGACGCCCACCTGGACGTGCATCTTGAACAGCCGCGCACCGTCGGCGACGGCCTGCGCGACGTACTCGCCCACGCCGGGCTCGGGGTAGAGCGTGGCGCAGTGGATCCCGTCGGGCACGCGGCGCGCGAACTCGGCGCACCAGTCGTTGAGCCACACCGCCATCCCGGGCTTGTGCGGGTAGGTGAGCGCGGGGATCGCCGTCACGCCCATGCCGCGGATCAGCTCCAGCCGCGTGTCCTCGTCGAACCGGTACCGGATGGGCCACTCGCGGCCGTACTCGGAGCTCGCGCGGTCGAAGAAGTCCCACACCTTGAGCAGCATCGGCTCGGGCAGGAAGTGCACGTGGATGTCGGCGAGGCCGGGGATGCCGAGGGCCTCCAGGTAGCCGGCGATCTCGTCGTCGGAGGTCGGTCCCGTCGTCGTGCTCGGACTGCTCATACCGGTCAATGTACCCACCTCGGTGAGGCGTCGTTCACCGAAATGAGGAGGCGGTAAAGTCGAGTCCCGACGTGATGTTCGGGGGTGTGTGATGGTGGACGCGGGAAGCACCCGGTGGTTGTCCGACGAGGAGATGGCGGCGTGGCTGCCCCTCATCCACGTGGCGATGCGGCTGCCGGCCAAGCTGGACACGCAGCTGCGGACCGACTCCGGCATCACCCACTACGAGTTCATGGTGCTCGCGCAGCTCTCGCAGGCGCCGGAGCGCACCCTCGGCTTGTCGGCGCTCGCCGAGGCCGCCAACTCCTCGCCCTCGCGGCTCTCGCACGTGCTCCGCAAGCTCAGCGAGCGGGGCTGGCTGGTGCGGCGCGCGGAGGGGCGCTCGGCGTACGCCGAGCTCACCGACGAGGGCTTCTCCGCGCTCGACGGTGCCGCCCGCGGCCACGTCGAGGAGGTGCGAAGGCTGGTCTTCGACCACCTCACGGCGCGCGACGTCGCTGCGCTGCGGGCCGCGCTCTCCAAGGTCACCCCGGGCCTCGCCGACGAGGCCTGATCGGCCGGCCGCCGCCGCGGACGTGTAGCGCCGATCACATCAGTAACCCGGGGTTGGGTAAAGTTCTCGCTCATGGGTAGGCGCGACGAGGTCTTGGACGCCGCGATCGAGGTGCTCGGAACTCTCGGCCTCAAGGGGCTGACACACCGCGCCGTCGACGCGGCGGCCGGCGTGCCCGCCGGAACCGCGTCCAACTACTTCCGTTCGCGTGCCACGCTCGTGCGCGGCGTCGTCGACCGCATGGTCGAGGACGATCTCGCCTTCTGGGCGGCGTTCGACGGGGTCGAGAAGGCCACGCCGGAGGAGGTGGCCGAGCGCCTCGCCGAATTCGTGCGCTGGTCGGTCGGTGCGGGGCGGGTGCGGGGCGTCGCACGACTCAACCTGTTCGCCGCGGCATCGGTGGAGCCCGACCTGCAGGAACCGCTGCGGCGGGGCCGCCGCGCCGTCGAACTGATGGGTGAGGCGATCGGCGCGGCAGCAGGCCTCGACGTCGCTGAGGCCACCTTGGTCATGGATCTCACCGATGCGCTGGTCAACCGCCAGCTGGCCATGCCGACGGCGGATTTCGATCCGCTGCCCGCGCTGACGATGATTCTCACGCGCCTGGGCTGAGGGGCTCCTACTAGCTGGGCGCCTCTGCGACGACCGCGCCTCGGCTCGCCGGCGGGCCGAGGGTGTCGACCCCGTGGTCCCATGACTTGCCGTTCGGGGCGCCGACGCCCGCGAAGGGCGGGTTGGGCGCCTGCGGCAGGTTCGGGGCCTGTCCGCCGCCGATCTGGGAGGTCGGCGGCGTGGACGTGGTGGGCGTGGTCGTCGGCACCCCGGTCGGCGGGCAGGCGTAGCCGGGCTGTACGTAGACCGCCTGCTCGTAGCCCGGGCCGCCCATGGCGCTGCACCAGGTGTAGCCGCCCGGAAGGGTCCAGGGCGGAAGGCTGCCGTCCGTCGGATACGGCACGCGCGTCGTGGCCGGTAGCCCGCTCGGGTCGGCGGACGCGGGCGGGGATGTCGTGGGGAACAGCAGGGAGGTGCCCAGGGCGAGCACTGCGAGGCCGGCCGTCGCGTACCAGGGCGCACGCGAGGGGCGCGTTGATGGCGTGTGCATCGGGTTCGTTCCCATCTGGAGTCAGATCGGCAGGGAGGCGGAGTAGGTGAAGACCTCGTTGTCGAACTCGCTGGAGGACATCGTGATCCCCGCTCCGATGCGGACGCCGACGTTGCCGGCGCAGCCGTCCACCTTGACGTGGACGCCCTCGACGGAGACGCCCGCGCGGTTCTTCGCGATGGTCTTCTTCCGCACGACCGAGGTGGCGATGCCGCCGGGCTTGATCACGGTGGCGACGTTCGCCGCGGCCCCGACCCCCGCGCCGACGCCGGCGCCGACGTTGAGGGAGCCGCCGGCGATCGACAGCGCCGGGCTGACGGAGACGCTGGGGCCCACGGTGGCGGAGACGCCGCCGCCGACGGCGACCCCGGAGGCCACGTCGACGGCGCAGCCGATCTGGACGATGAGGGCCATCGAGGCGCCCTCGATCGGGCTCGAGCCGGCTCCGTCGACGCTCCCGACGGCGGTCGCCTTGAAGAACGCCTCGCGACTCGTGGGCGTGCCGGCCAGGTTGGAGACGGGGTTGACCTCGACGCCCTGCAGCTGGATGCGGACCTTCCAGCCGTCCTTGGTCGTCCGCGAGATCTGAGTGTCCTTCATCGGGGTCGGAGCGGCCACGGCCTGGGGTGCGGCGGCGAACGTTCCCGCTGCGACGGCGAGGATGCAGGCGGGGGTGGCGGCAAGACATGTTGCGCGACCGGTGTTTTGGCGGTCGCGCAGGCGGGCTGAGGTCACGTGGGGAGACGCTAGCAATCGACGATCCAAGCGTCAACTACAAAAGTAGTAGACAAGTGCGCCTGTTCGATGGTGACAGTAGTATCGAATGTGTGAGCGTATGGTGGAAGAGTGGGATGGAGTAACGGGCCGAGCTGGTCGGAGATGGAGCGGGTGCTCTCCGGCCGGGCCCCGGTGCGCCGGGCGGAGGAGCCGCCGGGCGACGGTGGCGACTCCCCGGCCTGGTCCCGCAAGCGGGAGCCCTACGTTCCGCTCGGCGACGGCCCCGGGGTCTCCCGCGTGCCCTACGCGGAGTTGCACGCGCACACCGCGTTCAGCTTCCTCGACGGTGCCGCGCAACCGGAGGAGATGGTCGAGCAGGCTCACGCGCTCGGCCTGAAGGCCCTCGCGGTCACCGACCACAACGGCTTCTACGGGGTGGTCCGGTTCGCCGAGGCCGCCCTGGAGCTCGGCGTCCCCACGGTCTTCGGGGCGGAGCTCTCCCTGGAGCACGACACCGAACGCACCGGCGCCGAGGACCCGTCGGGCGAGCACCTGCTCGTCCTCGCCCGCGGGCAGGAGGGGTACCGCCGCCTCTCCCGCGCCATGGCGGAGGCGCACATGGAGGCGGGGGAGAAGGGGCTGTTGCGCTTCCACCCGGACCGCCTGGCCGAGTGGTCCGGCGGCCACTGGCACATCCTCACCGGGTGCCGCAAGGGCACGGTCCGGCGCGGCCTCGCCGCCCGGGGGCCCGACGGTGCCGCCGCCGCCCTCGCACAGCTCGTCGACCGGTTCGGCGAGGGGCGGGTGAGCATGGAGCTCACCGTCCACGGCGTCCCCGAGGACGACGAGCGCAACCACCTCCTCGCCGGCGTCGCGGCGCGAATGGGAGTGGGTACCGTCGCCACCACGGGGGCGCACTTCGCCCGGCCCGGCCAGCGCCACCTGGCGTCGACGCTGGCGGCGATCCGCGCCCGCCGCAGCCTCGACGAGCTGGACGGCTGGCTCCCCGCCGCGGGCGGCGCGCACCTGCGCTCGGGTGATGAGATGGCGCTGCTGCTGCCCGAGCATCCCGGCGCCATCGCGGCCGCCGCCGAGCTCGGCGCCGAATGCGCCTTCAGCTTGAAGCTGATCGCGCCGAACCTGCCGCCCTTCGACGTCCCGTCGGGCCACACGGAGGCCACCTGGCTGCGCGAGCTGACCCGGCGCGGGGCGCTGGAGCGGTACGGCCCGCCGGAACGGAATCCACAGGCGTACCGGCAGATCGAGCACGAGCTCAACGTGATCGAGACGCTCACCTTCCCCGGCTACTTCCTCATCGTGCACAGCATCGTGACCTTCTGCCGGGACAGCGACATCCTGTGCCAGGGCCGCGGCAGCGCCGCCAACTCGGCCGTCTGCTTCGCGCTCGGCATCACCGCGGTGGACCCGGTGCGCAACCAGCTGCTCTTCGAGCGCTTCCTCGCCCCCGAGCGCGACGGCCCGCCCGACATCGACGTGGACATCGAGTCCGACCGCCGCGAGGAGGCGATCCAGTTCGTCTACCGGAAGTACGGCCGCGAGTACGCCGCGCAGGTCGCGAACGTCATCACCTACCGCGGACGGTCCGCGGTGCGCGACACCGCCCGCGCGCTCGGCTACTCGCAGGGGCAGCAGGACGCCTGGAGCAAGCAGATCTCCAGCTGGGGGTGGCGGAAGGATCCGGTACCCGAGGGGATCCCGGAGCGGGTGGTCGAGCTCGCCACGCAGATCGCGGACCTGCCGCGGCACCTGGGCATCCACTCCGGCGGCATGGTGATCTGCGACCGGCCGATCGCCGACGTCTGCCCCACCGAGTGGGCCCGCATGGAGAACCGCAGCGTGCTGCAGTGGGACAAGGACGACTGCGCCGCCGCGGGCCTGGTGAAGTTCGACCTGCTGGGCCTCGGCATGCTCAGCGCGCTGCACTACGCGAAGGACCTCCTCGCCGAGCACAAGGGCATCGATGTGGACTTCGCGCAGCTCGACCTCACCGACGAGAACGTCTACGAGATGCTCTGCCGCGCCGACTCCGTGGGCGTCTTCCAGGTGGAGTCCCGCGCACAGATGGCCACGCTGCCGCGCCTGAAACCACGGACCTTCTACGACCTCGTGGTGGAGGTCGCCCTCATCCGGCCCGGCCCCATCCAGGGCGGCTCGGTACACCCGTACATCCGGCGCCGCAACGGGCTCGAGAAGCCGGCGGTCGAGCACCCGTCGATGTGGAAGGCGCTCGAACGCACGCTGGGAGTGCCGCTCTTCCAGGAGCAGCTCATGCAGCTCGCCACCGACGTCGCCGGCTTCAGTCCGTCGGAGGCCGACCAGCTGCGCCGCGCTATGGGCTCCAAGCGCTCCACCGAGAAGATGGAGCAGCTGCGGCAGCGCTTCTACGACGGGGCCCGGCACCGGCACGGCATCGAGGGAGAGGTGGCCGACCGGATCTTCGAGAAGCTCGCCGCATTCGCCAACTTCGGCTTCCCCGAGAGTCATTCGCAGTCGTTCGCGTCGCTGGTCTTCTACTCCTCGTGGTTCAAGCTCTACCATCCCGCGGCCTTCTGCGCCGCGCTGCTGCGGGCCCAGCCGATGGGCTTCTACTCGCCGCAGTCACTCGTCGCCGACGCGCGGCGGCACGGCGTCACGGTGCACGGGCCGTGCGTGAACCGCAGCCTGCCGTGGGCGGACCTGGAGAACGCGGGCGCGGAGGTCCGGCTCGGGCTGGCCGCGATCCGCACCATCGGCGACGACCTCGCCGAGCGCATCGTCGGCGAGCGGGAGGCGCACGGCGCCTACGCCGGCCTCACCGATCTCACCGCCCGCGTCGAGCTCACGGTCGCGCAGTCGGAGGCGCTCGCCACCTCCGGCGCGCTGGACTGCTTCGGCCGGGACCGCCGGCAAGCGCTGTGGGAGGCCGGCGCCGCCGCCCGCGAGCGCCCGGACCGGCTGCCGGGCACGGCCACCGCGGGCGCCCCGCCCACCCTGCCCGGGATGAGCGAGACGGAGCTCGCGGCGGCCGACGTGTGGGCCACGTCGGTCACCGTCGGCAAGTACCCCACGGAGTTCCTGCGGCACACCCTCGACCGGCTCGGCGTCGTCCGCGCCGACCGCCTGCTCTCGCTGCCCGACGGTGACCGCGTCCTGGTGGGCGGGGCCGTCACGCACCGCCAGCGGCCCGCCACCGCCGGCGGCGTCACCTTCATCAACCTCGAGGACGAGACCGGCATGGTGAACGTGGTGTGCAGCCAGGGGTTGTGGGCGCGGTACCGGCGGCTCGCGCAGTCGGCGCCCGCGCTCCTGGTACGGGGGAAGCTGCAGAACGCGGAGGGCGCGGTGACCGTCGTCGCCGATCGGCTGCAGCGCATGGACCTGTCGGTGCCCTCCCGATCTCGCGATTGGCAGTGAGGGTAGCCTTAGGCAAGTGATGGAGGAGGCAGGCGAACCGGACCGGACGACCGCGCCGGAGTTGCGCGAGGTGCTCGCGGACCTCCGCCGCCGCGAACCCGTCTTCCACGGCCCCTGCTGGCGATCATTGCAGGACTTCGACGACGCGGTCGCGCAGGACTTCTGGGAGGTCGGCGCCTCGGGGCGACGGTACAGCCGCGAGCACGTCCGCGCGGTGCTCGCCGAGCGGATGGCGGTGCCGCAGGACGAATCGGACTGGGAGGCCAGCGAGTTCCAGGTGCGCGCGCTGGGTGGCTCCGTCTACCTGCTCACGTACACGCTGGTGCAGGGGGAGCGCAGCACCCGGCGGCTCACCGTCTGGCGGCGCCGCGAGAACCGGTGGACGGTGATGTTCCATCAGGGCACCGCGGTCGAAGAATCGGCGGATCTTTGAGTCGCGATCGCTCTGCGCAGGGCCGACCGAAGATCGGCCGATTTCTCACGACGACAGCGCGGTGAGAGCGGCGTCCCGGCCGATCTGGACGGCGCGGGAGATCAGCGGACCGTCGCCGGAGAGTCTGCCGACAGCCGGGCTCCCGGACGGGACCCAGACCTGCAGCACCTCGGCGGCTCCGGGTGCGGCCGGTGCCGGCGCGGGGGCGGCCCGCCGGGCGGTGAAGTAGGCGTCCAGCACCCACTGCTCGGCGCGCGAGGACCGGGGCGCCGCGTCCTCCGACGTGGTGCGCAGCACCAGCAGGTGCGTGGCACCCTGGTCGATCGGGGTGGCCAGCGGCACCTTCTCCGCGAGGCCGCCGTCGAGGAACTCCCGCCCGGCGAGCCGCACGGGCGGGCCGGCGAGCAGGGGCAGGGCGGTCGTCGCGCGCAGCGCGGTGCGCAGTGTCGCGGCGTCGGTGACGTAGGGCGCGAGGTCGGCGACCCGGCGGGTGTGCGCGTCGACGGCCAAGGGGTGCAGGGTGATCGGGCTGGCGAGGATGGCGGCGAAGTTCATCGGCGTGACGTCGGAGTAGACCCGGTCCACCAGGTGTTGCGTGTCCACCACGACGCCGCCGCGCAGCGCCCGCCGCGGGTGCACCACCCGCTCGGCCAGCACCTCCTCCCAGCCCCACGACGGCAGCCACCGGCGCCCCTCGCCGGAGACCAGCCACGCCGCGTTGAGGCCGCCGCCCGAGGTGCCGTAGACCGCGTCGACGGCGGGCAGCAGGCCGAGCTCGTCGACCGCGATCGCCATGCCCGCGGAGTACGCGGAGCGCGAGCCGCCGCCCTCGATGCACACGGCGATCCGCAGCCCGTCGGAGCGCTCTCCCGGAAGGCTTCCGGAGGCGAGCCGCGCTCGCAGCGCCTCGAGCACCGTCATCGGGCCGGCACCCCGTACCCGGCGAGGCCGAAGGTGTCCGTCAGGCGGTACGTCCAGGCACTGATACCGCCCTCCTGGTTGCCGCCGACGGTGGTGACGCTGTCGCCCGACACCGCGACGACGAAGTTGGTGTGCTGGCGCATCACCGGGTGCTCCGGCGTGTACAGCACCACATCGCCCGGCTGTGGCCGGTACGCGGTGGCCGACTCCAGCTTCCCGGCCTTCTGGAAGTACTCGGTGAGCGTGTACACGCCGGGGATGCGCCAGGTCCCGGAGTTCGGGTTGTGCAGCGGCAGGCCGGAATCGTGGAGCACCGTCGAGACGAAGTCGGCGCACCAGGGTTCGTCGACGCCCTCCGAGAAGTAGCTGCCGGGCCGGTTCGCATCGAACTCGCGGCGCACGTTCTCCAGGATCCGCACGCGCTCGGGAGTCAGTCCCGCGGTCGAGACGGCCGGGTAGACGCGCGGCTTCAGTTCGGCGGGGAGGTGCTTCGTGAGCGGCGTCCGATGCACGCTGGAGAGCCACACGACGCCGCCCGCGAGCACTACCAGCGCGGCGACCACCGCGGCGACGACGAGCCCGGCCTTCCTCAACCCCATGAATCCACTGTACTCAGTGGTGAACCTGCGATCATGGAGCGATGAGCCCGCGCACCGTGACCTGCACGATCAAGCCGGGGAGTCGCAAGGGCCCCGTCGTGGAGGTCGACGATGCCGGCGCGCTCACCCTGTTCGTGCGCGAGCCGGCCACCGAGGGCAAGGCGAACAAGGCCGCCGTCGAGTTGCTCGCCTCCCACCTCGGTGTGCCGAAGTCCCGCGTGCGGCTGATCGCGGGGCAGACCAGCCGGCTCAAGCGGTTCGCCGTCGAGGACTGAGGTGACGCCCGCCGTCACGGAGCGGCGTGGCATGCTGGTCGGTGCAGCTGGTATGTCGCGCCGAAGCCTCGGGCCGCGACAACTCGGTGCCGTGGGGAACCGCGGACCGAGAGGGAACCCGGTGGGAATCCGGGACTGTCCCGCAGCGGTGAGCAGGAACGAAAGTCGCGACGAATGCACTGGGCCGCAGAGCCTGGGAAGCAGTGACCGGTAGGAGCCCCAGGGCGCGCCTGCGAGTCCGAATACCTGCCCGCTGTACCGGACGCGCCGCGTCCGGTGGTGTGCCGCCTCGCGGACCGGGCGTGCGACCGCACAGGACGAACGGACGTCGCACGTCGACGGTCCGCGCGTCGTGCGTACGTGCGTCCGGACGGGTGGCCCGCCCTGGCTACGCACGAAAGGAACGGTCCTTCACGTGACCGCACCGAATTTCACCCGCACCGTCCTCGGTGTCCCCCGCATCGGCCCCCGTCGTGAGCTCAAGCGCGCGATCGAGGGCTATTGGAAGGGCTCGATCACCCGGGCCGAGCTCGCATCCACCGCCGCCGGCCTCCGGCGCGACGAGTGGGACCGGCTGGTCTCCGCCGGGTTGGATTCCGTCCCCACCAACACCTTCAGCTACTACGACCAGATGCTCGACACCGCGGAACTGCTCGGCGCCCTGCCGCCCCGCGTCGCTGGGATCGAGGATCCGCTCGACCGGTACTTCGCCGCGGCGCGCGGTACCGCCGAGGTCGCTCCGCTCGAGATGACCAAGTGGTTCGACACGAACTACCACTACCTGGTGCCCGAGATCGGGCCGGAGACCGCCTTCGCACTGCACCCCGAGAAGGTGCTCGGCGATCTGGAGGAGGCGACGACGCAGGGAGTCCCGGCGCGCCCGGTCATCGTCGGACCGCTCACCTTCCTCGCACTCGCCAAGCCGGTCGACGGTGCCGGTGAGCCGCTCTCCCGCCTGGACGAGATCCTGCCGCTGTACCGGGATCTCCTGGCGCGGCTGGCGGCCCGCGGTGCGCAGTGGGTGCAGATCGACGAGCCGGTGCTGGTGACGGAGGCCGGCCTGTCGCTCGCCGGCGACGCGGCGCGGGTGTACGGCGAGCTCTCCTCGGCGGCGGACCGGCCGTCGATCCTCGTGGCGACGTACTTCGGCTCGCCGGGACCGTCGCTGGAGGCCTTGGCCGGCACCGCGATCGAGGCCGTCGCCGTCGACCTGGTGACCGACCTCGCTGCCGTCGACGCGGTCGCCGCCGTGCCGGCCCTGCAGGACAAGCTGCTGCTCGCGGGCGTCGTCGACGGGCGCAACGTCTGGCGCACCGACCTGGCATCGGCGTCGGCGACCCTGGGCACGCTGTCCGGTTCGGCGGGCGCGCTGGCGGTGAGCACGTCCTGTTCGCTGCTGCACGTGCCGTACACGGTCGGCGCGGAGACGGCGCCCGAACCCGCAGGCGCCGAGGGGGTTCGCGCTTGGCTGGCCTTCGCCGAGGAGAAGATCGACGAGGTCGTCGTCCTCGCGCGCGCCCTCACCGAGGGGCGGCCCGTGGTCGCCGCGGAGTTCGGGCGGAGCGCCGCGGTCCGTGCGGCCCGCAGCGCGGATCCTCGCCTGAACGATGCGACGGTGCGCGACCGCCTCACCGCCCTGCGTGCCACCGGGACCGGCCGAACAGCGGCCGCTGATCGCGCCGTGGTCCAGCGGGACCGGCTCGATCTCCCGTTGTTACCGACCACGACCATCGGCTCGTACCCGCAGACCGGCGCGATCCGGATCGCCCGCGCGGACCTGCGCGCAGGGAGGATCGACGAGGCCGAGTACGTGCGGCGCATGCAGTCCGAGATCGCCGACGTGGTCGCGCTGCAGGAGGAGCTCGGCATCGACGTCCTCGTCCACGGCGAGCCCGAGCGCAACGACATGGTGCAGTACTTCGCGGAGCGCCTCGACGGCTTCCTCGCCACCGAGAACGGGTGGGTGCAGTCCTACGGCACGCGGTGCGTGCGGCCGCCGATCCTGTACGGCGACGTGCACCGCGCCGATCCGATGACCGTCTCGTGGATCACCTACGCGCAGACGCTCACGGAGCGGCCGGTCAAGGGCATGCTCACCGGGCCGGTCACGATCCTCGCCTGGTCGTTCGTCCGCGACGACCAGTCGCTCGCCGAGACGGCCGACCAGGTGGCGCTCGCGATCCGCGACGAGACGGTGGACCTCGAGCGGGCGGGTGTGCAGATCATCCAGGTCGACGAGCCCGCGCTGCGTGAGCTGCTGCCGCTGCGGGCGGCGGACCGCTCCGCCTACCTCGCCTGGGCCACGGGAGCGTTCCGGCTGTCGACCTCGGGCGTGGCCGACGGCACCCAGATCCACACGCACCTCTGCTATTCGGAGTTCGGCGACGTCATCGGCGCCATCGCGGATCTCGACGCGGACGTGACCTCGATCGAGGCCGCGCGCTCGCGGATGGAGATCCTGGGCGACCTCGACCGGGCGGGCTTCGCCAACCAGGTGGGCCCCGGCGTCTACGACATCCACTCGCCCCGGGTCCCGGCGCAGGAGGAGATCGAGTCGTCGCTGCGTGCGGCCCTGGACGCCGTGCCCGCGCAGCGGCTGTGGGTGAACCCGGACTGCGGCCTGAAGACCCGCGGTCAGCAGGAGACGGTGGCCGCCCTGCGGAACCTGGTCGCAGCGGCGAAGGCCGTGCGCGCCACGCTCTAGTGAACAAGAAGGGGCCGAGCGCGGTTCGCGTTCGGCCCCTTCCGGTCGTTCGTCCCCGGATCAGCCCTCGATGACGGCCACGAGGTCGCCACCGTCGACCTGGGTGGCCCCGGCCAGGGCGACGCGGGTGACGGTGCCGGCGACGGGCGCGGTGATCGCCGCCTCCATCTTCATCGCCTCGATCGTGGCGATCTGGTCGCCGGCCTCGACCGTGGAACCGGCGTGGACCGTGGGGGTGACCATGCCGGCGAACGGCGCGGCGACGTGGCCCGGGTTCGTCTTGTCCGCCCGTTCCGCGGCCGGGACGTCGGCCTTGACCGAGTTGTCGCGGACGGCGACGGTGCGGAGCTGGCCGTTGAGGGTGCACACCAGCGTGCGGTTGCCGTGCTCGTCGGGCTCGCCGACGCCGTCGAGCTTGATGAGCAGCTCGACGCCGGTGGCGAGCTGCACGCGGTGCTCCTCGCCCTGGCGCAGCCCGTAGAGGAACTGGTTGGTCGAGAGCTTCGATACGTCGCCGAACTCCGCGCGGTGCTCGGTGAACTCGCGCATCGGCCCGGGGAACAGCAGGCGGCTCAACGCGGCCCGTCGCTGCTCGCTCGTGCCGGCCAGTTCGGCGGCCTCGTCGGCGGGAACCTCGGTCACGGGCGTCGCTCCCGCGCGACCCTCGAGTGCGCGGGTCCGTAGCGGCTCGGGCCAGCCTCCCGGCGGGGTGCCGAGCTCGCCGCGCAGGAAGCCGATCACCGAGTCGGGGATGTCGTACTTGCCGGGGTCGGCGGCGAACTCGTCCGGGCTGACGCCGGTGCCTACGAGCGCGAGCGCGAGGTCGCCGACCACCTTCGACGACGGCGTGACCTTGACCAGGCGGCCGAGCATGCGATCGGCCGCGGCGTAGGAGTTCTCGATGTCCTCGAACCGCTCGGCCAGGCCGAGCGCGCCGGCCTGCTGCCGCAGGTTCGACAGCTGGCCGCCGGGGATCTCGTGGTGGTAGACCCGCCCCGTCGGGGCCTTGAGGCCGGACTCGAACGGCGCGTAGGCCCCGCGCACGGCCTCCCAGTAGGGCTCGAGCGCGCAGACGGCGTCGAGGTCGATCCCGGTGTCGCGCTCGGTGTGCGCGGTGGCGGCGACGATCGACGACAGCGAGGGCTGGCTGGTGGTGCCCGACAGCGGCGCGGCGGCGCCGTCGACGGCGTCCGCTCCGGCGGTCCACGCGGCGAGGTAGGTGGCGAGCTGCCCGCCGGGGGTGTCGTGCGTGTGCACGTGCACGGGCAGGTCGAACTCCTTCCGCAGCGCCGTGACCAGCGTCGTCGCCGCGGCGGGGCGCAGCAGCCCGGCCATGTCCTTGATCGCCAGGACGTGGGCGCCGGCCGTCACGATCTTCTCCGCGACGCCGAGGTAGTAGTCGAGCGTGTACAGGGTCTCGCCGGGGTTCGACAGGTCGCCGGTGTACGACAGCGCGCCCTCGGCGATCGCGGTGTTCGTGGCGAGCACGGCCTCGATCGCGGGCCGCATCTGCTCGACGTCGTTGAGCGCATCGAAGACCCGGAAGATGTCCACGCCGGTCGCCGCGGCCTCGGCGACGAACGCATCGGTCACCTGCTGCGGGTACGGGGTGTAGCCGACGGTGTTGCGGCCGCGCAGCAGCATCTGCAGGCAGATGTTGGGTAGCCCCTCACGGAGGGTGGCGAGGCGCTCCCACGGGTCCTCGTGCAGGAACCGCAGGGCCACGTCGTAGGTGGCGCCGCCCCACGCCTCCACCGAGAGCAGCTGCGGCGTGAGCCGGGCCTCGTACGGCGCGATCGTCGCCAGCGCCGAGGTCCGCACCCGGGTGGCGAGCAGCGACTGGTGCGCGTCGCGGAAGGTGGTGTCGGTCACCGCGAGCGCGGTCTGCGCGCGCAGGTCCGAAGCGAAGCCGGCCGGGCCGAGCCGATCCAGTCGCTGCTTCGATCCCTCCGGCGCGGGCGCCGAAAGGTCCACCGCGGGAAGCTTGTCGACCGCGTAGATCTTGGTCGGGCGCCCGCCGTGCGGCTTGTTGACGGTGACGTCCGCGAGGTACCGCAGGATCTTCGACGCCGTGTCCGAGGAACCGCGGGCGGTGAGCAGCTCCGGGCGCTGCTCGATGAACGACGTCGTCACGTCGCCGGCGACGAACGCCGGATCGGACAGGACCGCCTGCAGGTAGGGGATGTTCGTCGCCACGCCGCGGATGCGGAACTCCGCGAGTGCACGGCGGGCGCGGACGATGGCCGTCGCCCGATCGCGGCCACGAGCGGTCAGCTTGACCAGCATCGAATCGAAGTGGGGGCTGATCTCCGCGCCCACCGACGTGCCGCCGTCGAGGCGGATGCCCGCGCCGCCCGGTGACCGGTACGCGGTGATCCGGCCGGTGTCGGGCCGGAAGCCGTCGGTGGGGTCCTCCGTGGTGATGCGGCACTGCAGGGCGGCGCCGTTGAGCCGGATCGCGTCCTGCGTCAGGCCCAGCTCCGGCAGCGTGGCCCCCGCGGCGATCTTCAGCTGCGCGGCGACCAGGTCCACATCGGTGACCTCCTCGGTCACCGTGTGCTCCACCTGGATCCGCGGGTTCATCTCGATGAAGACGTGCCGGCCCTCGGGATTGACCAGGAACTCGACTGTGCCCGCGCAGCTGTAGCCGATCTCCCTCGCGAAGTTCACCGCGTCCGTGCAGAGCCGCTCCCGCAGCTCGTCGGAGATGTTCGGCGCCGGGGCCATCTCGATGACCTTCTGGTGTCGCCGCTGCAGCGAGCAGTCGCGTTCGTACAGGTGGATCACGTTGCCGGCCTTGTCCGCCAGGATCTGCACCTCGATGTGACGTGGGTCGATCACGGCCTCCTCGAGGAACACCGTCGGATCGCCGAACGCCGATTCCGCCTCCCGCGAGGCGATCTCGATCGCGTCCCGCAGGTCCTCGATCGCCGTGACGCGACGCATGCCGCGCCCGCCGCCGCCCGCGACGGCCTTGACGAAGGCGGGGAAGTGCATGTCCTGCGCGGCCGCGAGGAGCTCGTCGATGTCCGACGACGGAGCCGACGAATCGAGCACCGGCAGACCCGCGGCCCGCGCCGCCGCGATCGCCCGCGCCTTGTTGCCCGTCAGCTCCAGCACGTCCGCCGACGGCCCGACGAAGGTGATGCCGTTCGCCGCGCACGCCGCAGCCAGGTCGGGGTTCTCCGACAGGAAGCCGTACCCGGGGTACACCGCGTCCGCCCCGGCCTGGACCGCGATCCGGATGATCTCCCCGACGGTCAGGTACGCGCGGACCGGATGGCCCTCGGCGCCGATCTGGTACGCCTCGTCCGCCTTCTGGCGGTGGGGTGAGTTGCGGTCCTCGTAGGGGTAGACGGCGACGGTCCGCGAGCCGCTCTCGACGGCGGCGCGCAGGCCCCGGATCGCGATCTCCCCGCGGTTGGCCACCAGGACCTTGTCGAACATCTTGACCGTCGGCCGGTCTGCGGCGATGCCTGTCACTGGAGTGCTCCCGTCGTTGCATGTGGTTCGTCGGTGGGACAGCGTGCTGTGAGCGTCAGCCCCACGCTGTTCGAGCGAGAGACCCGATCAATTCTATCCGGAAGAACTCGTTGTGCCGAGTGGATGTGCAAAATCTCGCCTAGACGTGTTGTTGGGGGGCTTAAACATCCGATCTATTGCCTTCCGAAAGGGGCTGCATAGGCCGCGCGGGGCGCGCGGAATCCGACGCCACCAGGCTTGTGTCAGGCATATTTTATACGTTGAGCCTCCGCTGGGGCACCCCGACGTACGCGGACAGCGGACGAATCAAGGCGTTGGCCGACGCCTGCTCGATGATGTGGGCGGTCCAGCCCGTGATGCGAGACATCACGAAGATCGGCGTGAACACCTCCGTGTCGAACCCAAGAAGGTGGTACGCGGGGCCGGTGGGGAAGTCCAGATTGGGCTTGATGCCGGTGGCGTCGTCCATGGTCCGCTCGAGGACCTCGTACATCCGCACCCACTTCGCCCCGTCGGTACGCGCCGCGATGTCGAGGAAGGCCCGCTTCATGGTCGGAACCCGGGAGTCCCCGCTCTTGTACACGCGGTGCCCGAAGCCCATCACCTTCTCCCGACGGTCGAGCTTGCCGCGCATCCATGCCTCGGCGTTCGCGGGATCACCGATCTCCTCCATGTCGTGCATCACGGCCTCGTTGGCGCCGCCGTGGAGCGGCCCCTTGAGAGCGCCGATCGCGGCGGTCACGGCGCTGTACATGTCCGACAGAGTGGATGCGACCACTCTCGCGGCGAAGGTCGAAGCGTTGAAGCTGTGTTCCGCATAGAGGATCAGGGAGACCTCGAAGGCGGCGACGAGCTCCGGCTCGGGGGTCGCGCCGAAGCACATGTGCAGGAAGTTCTCGGCGTACCCGAGGTGGGGCTCCGGCGGTATCGGAGCGAGGCCGTGGCGGCGCCGGTGATCCGCCGCGACGATCGTGGGGAGGACGGCCAGAATGCGCAATCCCTTGGCCTGCAGGGCCTCCGGCGAGCAGTCCCATTCGTCCGGGTCGTCCGCGCCGAGGAAGCTGATCGCCGTGCGCACGACGTCCATCGGGTGGCAGGTGACGGGGAGCCGAGCGATCAGCTCGAGCAGCGACCGGTCCGCGACCCGCGCGGCGCGTTCCGACGTCTCGAAACGGACCCGCTCCTCGGGGGACGGGAGCTCGCCGTTCCACAGCAGATACGCGACCTGCTCGAAGGTGCAGTGGGCCGCCAGGTCCTGGACGGCGTAGCCGCGGTAGGTGAGGGAGTTCGTCTCGGGCACGACCTTCGACACGGCGGTCGTGTCGACGACGACGCCGGCGAGGCCCTTGTGGATGGTCGGACTGGTCATCACTGGCTCCTGGACAGGGTGAAATCGAAGATGCCGGAATCGAAATCGTTGTACCGCGCGTACTGCAGCAGCTCGTACAGGCGGCTGCGGGGCTGCATTCGGTCCAGTAGCCCGGACTGGGTGCCCTCCGCGGCGATCTCGCGCAGGCCCTCCTCCGCGGCGAACATCGCCAGGCGCAGTGTGGTGACCGGGTAGATCACCGCGTCGTAGCCGATCGACTCGAGCGTGCCCGCATCGATCAGGTCGGACTTGCCGAACTCCGTCATGTTCGCGAGCAGGGGCGTGTCCACCGCCGCCCGGAACCGCTCGAAGTCGGCGGCGGTGTGGAGCGCCTCCGTGAAGACGAGGTCGGCGCCTGCGTCGGCGTACGCCTTCGCGCGGTCGATCGCGACGTCGATGCCCTCGATCCCCGCGGCATCGGTCCGGGCGCAGATGACGAAGTCGGGATCACGTCGCGCCGCCACCGCGGCCCGCAGGCGGCGCACGGCCTCGTCGACCGGAACCACGGCCTTGCCGTCGAGATGCCCGCACCGCTTCGGGTTGACCTGGTCCTCCAGGTGCAGGCCCGCGAGGCCCGCGTCCTCGAGGATCGTCACGGTGCGCGCCGCGCTCATCGGCTCGCCGAAACCGGTGTCGGCGTCCACGAGCGTGGGAAGGTCGGTGACCCTGGCGATCTGCTGTGCCCGGGTCGCGACCTCGGTCAGGGTGGTGAGACCGATGTCCGGCAGGGCCAGGTCGGCGGCCACCACGGCGCCCGAGACGTAGACGCCCTCGAAGCCGATCTCCTGGATCAGCTTCGCCGTCAGTGGATTGAAAGCGCCGGGAAGCCGGACGATCCGGTCCGAGGAGAGCCCGGCGCGGAAGGCCTTGCGCTTGTCGCTCGCCGAGGCCCGCGCCGCGAGCAGGCCGCTCACGGCGGATTCCTCGCCGTTCATCGGAACAGTCCCGGGGCGAGCTCCGGGGTGCGGGCGAGCGCCTCGTCGGACGCGGCGAAGGTGAGCCGGTCGAGCTCGCCGGCCTCGAGCGATCCGGCCCGCTGCGCGGCCTCGAGGAAGCGGTCCTGCTCGGCCTTCTCGACGACGCCGTCGGCGAGGGTCCGGAACTTCTCGATGTACTGCTCGCGCGCGAAGGGCCGGGCGCCGAGCGGGTGCGCGTCGGCCAGGGCGAGCTCGTCGACGATCACCTCGCCCGAGGCGAGGGTGATCTCGGCGCGGGCGCCGAAGGCCTTCTCGGAAGGGTCCGTCGAGTGGTAGCGGCGGGTCCACTCCGGGTCCTCCTCCGTCGAGATCTTCTTCCACAGTTCGACGGTGTCGGGCCGCTGCGCCCGCTCGGGGGCGTACGACCGCTCGTGGTGCCAGCCGCCGTCCTGCAGCGCGACGGCGAAGATGTACATCACCGAGTGATCCAGCGTCTCGCGGGAGGCGTACGGATCGAACTTCTGGGGGTCGTTCGAGCCCGTGCCGATCACGTAGTGGGTGTGATGGCTGGTGTGCAGCACGATCTTCTCGATCCGCTCGAGATCGCCGACCCGCTCGCGCATCCGGCGCGCGAGGTCGATCGGCGCCTGGCTCTGGTACTCCGCCGAGTGCTCCTTGGTGTAGGAGTCGAGGATCGCGCGCTTGGCCTCGCCGGGGCCGGGGAGCGGCACGGCGTAGCCCGCCTCGGGACCGCCGAGGAGCCGGGCGATCACGCCGTCCTCGCCCTCCCAGATGGGCGACGGTGCGCCCTCGCCGCGCATCGCGCGGTCGACGGCCTCGACGGCCATCTTGCCGGCGAACGACGGTGCGTACGCCTTCCAGCTCGAGATCTCGCCCTTGCGCGACTGCCGGGTCGCGGTCGTGGTGTGCAGCGCCTGGCCGATCGCCTGGTAGATCGTCTCGGTGGGAAGGCCGAGCAGGGTGCCGATGCCGGCGGCGGCGGAGGGGCCGAGGTGCGCGACGTGGTCGATCTTGTGCTCGTGCAGGCAGATGGCGCGCACCAGGTCGATCTGGATCTCGTAACCCGTGGCGAGGCCGCGGATGAGGTCGGCACCCGTCGAGCCGCGGTGCTGCGCAGCCGCGAGGATCGGGGGGATGTTGTCGCCGGGGTGGCTGTACTCCGCGGCGAGGAAGGTGTCGTGGAAGTCCAACTCGCGGACCGCGGTGCCGTTGGCCCACGCCGCCCACTCTGGGGAGTAGCGACCGGGAACGCCGAACACGGTCGCGCCGGGGGAGTGCGGGTGCGAGACGGCCTGCGCGCGGGCGTTGGCGACGGGACGGCGCGTGACGGATGCGGCCGCCACCGCGGCGTTGTCGATGATCCGGTTGATCACCATCTCGGCGGTGTCGTCCGGCACGGCGACGGGGTCGGTGGCGACCTGGGCGATCTTCCAGGCGAGGTGCTCCTCGCGCGGGAAATTCTCAGCTGAGCGGTGGGTGCGCACGGGGTGCGTCTGCACGTCGGGACTCCTTCTTGCCGGGATCGGTGATTCACACGCTATGCACGGCCGCCGGTCCGCGAAATGTGTTGCACGTGTGGAATCGTGCCAAGGTCAGTCCGGCGTTCTGCGAAAGTTGTGGAAATCGCGCGGGGTAGCATTCGCGACATGCAGAAGCTGTTCGTGGGTGCGCGCATCAAGCGGCTGCGGGATGACCGCGGCTTGACCCAGACCGCTCTCGCGAAGGCGCTGAAGCTGTCCGTCAGCTACGTGAACCAGCTCGAGAACGACCAGCGGCCGCTCTCGGTGCCGGTGCTGCTCAAACTGAACTCCACGTTCGACCTCGACGTCGGCTTCTTCGCGGCGGAGTCCGACGCCCGCCTCGTCGCGGACCTCCAGGACGCGCTGGCCGAGGGCGGCGACGGGGCCGCGGCGACGGCGGGCGAGGTCGAGGACCTGGTGGCGCGGTCACCGGCGGTCGCCCGGGCCGTGGTCGCGATGCACCGGAGGCTCCGAGGGGCGACGGAGCAGGTCGAGCGGCTGTCCTCGGGGGTCGCGGCGGGAGCGGGCGGTGCGGTGGCCACGCCGTACGAGGACGTGCGCGACTTCTTCTACGACCGCCGCAATCACATCGCCGAACTCGACGACGCCGCGGAAGGTCTCTTCGAGAGCCGGGGCCTCACCGTCGGCGGGCTCGATCTGCAGCTCGCGCGGCTGCTCCGCGACGAGCACGGGGTCACCGTCCGGATCCGGGACGGTGAGCCGGACCGGTCCGGGCCCCGTCGGCACTACGACCCCGAGTCCCGCGTGCTCACGCTCGCGCGCCGGCTCGACCACGGGCAGCGCGCCTTCCAGATCGCCACGCAGATCGCCTTCCTCACCCGGGGCGAGGCGATGGATCGGATCGTCGGGGAGGCGACGACGCTGCCGACCCGGTCGCGGGAGTTGGCGCGGGTGGGACTCGCGAACTACTTCGCGGGCGCGCTCGTCCTGCCCTACGAGCGATTCCTGCGCGCGGCCGAGGAGCTGCGGTACGACGTCGACCTCCTGGGGGCGCGGTTCGAGGTCGGCTTCGAGACCGTGTGCCATCGGCTCTCCACGCTGCAGCGGCCCGGCCGCCGCGGCGTGCCGTTCTTCCTGGTGCGCACCGATCGCGCGGGCAACATCTCGAAGCGACAGTCCGCCACCGCGTTCCACTTCTCCCGCGTCGGCGGGGGCTGCCCGCTCTGGGTGGTGCACGACGCCTTCACCTCCCCCGGCCGGATCCGCACCCAGGTCGCGCAGATGCCGGACGGTCGCGCGTACCTGTGGGTGGCGCGCACGACCTCCGACCGCGGTGCCGCCGGATACCTCGGGCAGGGGAGGGATTTCGCGGTCGGTCTCGGATGCGACCTCGCGCACGCCCACAAGCTGGTGTACTCGCGCGGCCTCGCCCTCGACGACCCGGAGTCCTTCGTCCCGATCGGGGCGGGCTGCAAGGTATGCGACCGCCCACGGTGCGCGCAGCGGGCCTTTCCACACCTCGGCAGGCCGATCGAGGTGGATGAGAACCGGGCCGAGCCGATTCCGTACACCTTTGCACGCGCATCCGACGCGGAAAGGGCATGATTACGCCCAACACACGCATCCCCAGGGGAGGTCGGATGAACGACGAGGTCGAGCCCGCGGCTGCCGAGGCCGATACCGAGACCGCTGATACCGGCGCGGAGGTCGCCGCCAAGAGCGACGTCGAGGTCGCGAAGCCCGGCGAGGGCGAGTCCGGCGCACCCGCAGTGCTCGACCGGATCCGCGAGTGGTGGTCGCACCGCTACACCTTCACCGGTACCGCGGTCGGTCTAGTGTTCCTCTGGCTCTCCCTGACCCCGTCGCTGCTGCCGCGCGGCCCGCTGTTCCAGAGCCTTGTCAGCGGCGGTTCCGGCGCGCTCGGCTACATGTTCGGCGTCTTCGGTGTGTGGCTCGTCCGGTTCATGCGGTCCCAGGACTCCACGCCGCCCGCCCCCCGCAGGGCGTGGTGGGTGCTCCTCGGCATCGGCGTCGTCGGGACGATCGGCATGGTCCTGTTCTTCGACTCCTGGCAGACCCGCCTGCGCGACCTGATGGACGTCGAGTACCTGCGCTTCGTCGACTACCTGGAGATCGGCGTGCTGTCGATCGTGCTGCTCTACGTCTTCGTCGAGGTCGGCAAGGGCGTGCGCACGCTGGTGCGGTGGATCGCCGGCAAGCTCGGCGGCTACTGCCCGCCCCGCGTCGCCGCGGTCGTCGCCGTCGGCCTCGTTCTGCTGCTGTCGGTCGGCGTCATCAACGGCGTCGTGGTGCGCGGCGCGATGGACGCGATGAACAACACCTTCTCGAAGGTCAACCGCGAGGGCGGGACCGACCGCGCGGCGCCCACGAGCGCCTTCCGTTCGGGCGGCCCGGGCTCCCTCGTCGAGTGGTCGTCGCTCGGCAAGCAGGGACGCGTCTTCGTCTCGAACGCGCAGACGGTCGAGCACCTGACGGCCTTCAACGGCGCCCCCGCCATCGAACCGATCCGCACCTACGCTGGCCTCGGGTCCGTGGACTCCGACGACCCCAACCGCTACCAGGCGATCGCGGAGAAGACCGCGCAGGAGCTGGAGCGGACCGGCGGCCTGCGGCGCAAGGTCGTCGCCGTCGCGATGACCACCGGCACCGGCTGGGTGAACGAGGCGGAGGCCGGCGCGCTCGAGTACATGTACAACGGCGACACGGCGATCGTCAGCATGCAGTACTCGTACCTGCCCAGCTGGCTGTCCTTCCTCGTCGACAAGCAGAACGCCCTCGACGCCGGGCAGGCGCTCTTCGAGGCCGTCGACAAGCGGGTCAAGGCGCTCCCCGAGGGGCAGCGGCCCAAGCTCGTCGTCTTCGGCGAGAGCCTCGGCTCCTTCGGCGGCGAGGCCCCGTTCCTCTCGCTCAACAACCTGCTCGCCCGGACCGACGGTGCCCTCTTCTCCGGGCCCACCTTCAACAACGAGATGTGGGTGCGGCTGACCGAGCAGCGCGACGCGGGTTCGCCGGAATGGCTGCCCGTCTACCAGGAGGGCGCCAACGTCCGGTTCGCCGCCCGCGCCGAGGATCTCGCGAAGCCGTCCGGCCCGTGGAACGGCCCGCGCGTGGTCTACCTCCAGCACGCCTCGGACCCGATCGGCCGGTGGACGCCCGACCTCGCCTTCAGCAAGCCGGACTGGCTGCGCGAGAAGCGCGGGATCGACGTGCTGTCCTCGGTGTCGTGGGTGCCGATCGTGACCTTCCTGCAGGTCTCGGCCGACATGGCCGTGGCCGTGAACGTCCCGGACGGCCACGGGCACAGTTACGTCAAGGCCGCCGCGGATTCCTGGGCCGCGATCCTGGAGCCGCCCGGCTGGACGCCGGAGAAGACCGCGAAGCTGCGCCCGATCCTCAACAGCCAGAACGGCTACAACGAACCGACCGGGTAGTCGCGGTGCGGCGCCGGCGTTCCGGCGCCGTCAGAGCGCCCCGTCGAAGCCGTTCTGCCGCCACGCCTCGTACGCGACGATCGCGGCGCTGTTGGCGAGGTTGAGGGAGCGGCGGCCGGCCAGCATGGGGATGCGGAGCGCCTCGGTGATGCGCGGGTCGGCGAGCACCTCGGGCGGGAGCCCCGTCGGCTCGGGGCCGAAGAGGAGGACGTCGCCGGGGGCGTAGGCGACCTCGTGGTGGTGCCGCGTCGCGTGCGCCGTGTAGGCGTAGACGGTGCGGGGCTCCAGCGCCGCCCAGGCGGCGTCCAGGTCGGCGTGCACGCTCACGTGCGCCAGATCGTGGTAGTCCAGCCCGGCGCGCCGCAGCTTGGGCTCGGAGAGATCGAAGCCGAGCGGCTCGACCAGGTGCAGCTCGCATCCGGTGACGGCGGCGATGCGGATCGCGTTGCCCGTGTTGGGGGCGATCCGGGGCTCGAAGAACAGAATGCGGAACACGGGTGACGATCCTGTCACCCGTGTTCCGCACTCGGAGGAGGAGGGTTCGTCAGCCGACCAGGTCGGAGACGCGCTGCTGCACCTGCTTGGCGGTGCTGCGCAGCTGGAAGGCCGAGATGACCTGCACGATGCCGATGGCGACGGCCCAGATGCCGGCGACCAGCACGAGCACCTCGACGGAGAACGGGTACGCGATCAGCACGGCGCCGCCGGCGAGGCTGATGATGCCGAGGATCACGACCCACACGCGGTTGGGGAGCTGCTTGTCGGAGATGCCGATGACGATCGAGGTGACGCCCGAGAAGATCCAGCTCACGCCGATCCAGATGCCGAGGATCGCCACCGAGTTGACGACGTCGTCGCGGAAGCAGGAGACGCCGAGGACGAGCGCGAGCGCACCGCTGATCACGGTCAGCACGCGGTGCTGCGTCTCGCCGAGCAGGCCGGCGATCACCTGGAACGCGCCGGTCAGGAGGAGGAAGACACCGAACAGGATGCCCACGACCAGGGTGGTGGGTCCGGGCCACACCGCGATGATGACGCCCAGGACGATGGACAGCACGCCCAGCGCGAGGATGGCCTGCCACGTCGACTTGACGCTCTGCTGGATGCCCTGCTGGAGGGGATTCTGATGAGTCATGGCCTCAGTATCTGTTGGATCGCGAACGAAAGCGACTCGAACCGGTGGAAATCGTCGCGCTGATCCCAGGGCGATAGGATGTGGGCCGTGACGGCGCTTGTACTGGACGGTAAGAAGACCCGCGACGAACTCTTCGAGAGCTTCCGTGAGCGCGTGACCGCGCTGCGGGCCCGCGGGGTGGTCCCCGGGCTCGGGACCGTGCTGGTCGGCGACGATCCCGGCTCTCACTCGTACGTCAAGGGCAAGCACGCCGACTGCGCGAAGGTCGGCATCGAGTCGATCCGCCGCGATCTGCCGGCGGAGATCTCGCAGGCCGAGCTCGAGGCCGTCATCGACGAGCTCAACGCGGATCCCGCGTGCACCGGCTACATCGTGCAGCTCCCGCTCCCGAAGCACATCGACGAGAACTCGATCCTCGAGCGGATCGACCCCGCGAAGGACGCCGACGGCCTGCACCCGACCAACCTGGGCCGCCTCGTGCTCGGCGCCGACGGCCCGCTGCCCTGCACGCCGCACGGCATCGTGCACCTGCTGCGCCGCTACGACGTCCCGCTCGACGGCGCGAACGTCGTGGTCATCGGGCGCGGCGTCACGGTCGGGCGGCCGATCGGCCTCCTGCTCACCCGGCGCTCCGAGAACGCCACGGTCACGCTGTGCCACACCGGCACTCGGGATCTGGCCGCGGAGGTGCGCCGCGCCGACATCGTGATCGCCGCCGCCGGCGTGCCCGGCCTCATCACCGCCGACATGGTCAAGCCCGGCGCCGCCGTGCTCGACGTGGGCGTCAGCCGCACCGAGGACGGCCTGCGCGGCGACGTCGCCCCCGACGTCGCCGAGGTCGCCGGTCACCTCTCGCCGAACCCCGGTGGCGTCGGCCCGCTCACCCGGGCCTTCCTGCTGGGGAACGTGATCGACGCCGCGGAGCGTGACCTCGCGCGTTCGGACGAGGCCTAGTGGCCGAACCCGCGGTCGAGCAGTACCGGCGCGCCCGCGTGGTGCGCGCGGTGATCGCGAACGCGGGGTACGTCGCCGTGGTCGGAGTCCTGACCGCGGGAATGGTCCTGGTCGGGCTGGAGTACTGGCGCCGCGGCCTGTACCTCTTCGGGGCGGGCACGGGTCTCGCCGCGATCCTCCGGGCCACTCTGCCCGAGCGGAGGCAGGGCCTCCTCCGGGTGCGGAGCAGGTGGTTCGACGTGACGGTGCTCGCGCTGGCGGCGGCGGCGATCCTGTTCACCTCGTACGGGATCAAGGCGCTCGGTACGTAGTCAACCCACATACTCGAAAGTCTGAATTTACATTCTTGTATGTAACGTTTAGGCATCGGGTACGATGTGCGCAGGTAACGGTTCGTCGAGCGATCCGATCGGAGGTGCCATGCGGATCTCGTCCTTCGGTGCCTCCGTCGGCTCCGGACCCGTGCACTGCGTGCTCCTCGACATCGAGGACGGCCACGTGGTCGGCCGCGAGGCGCGCACCATCGATCCCGGCCCGTACCGCCTCGGGCGCCGCGGCAACCTGCTGTCCTCGGGCTTCGACCTCCTCGCCGGCCACGCGGAGCGCGGTGTCGATGCGTCCGCGGTCACCGTCCGTTCGCGGCGCGATCTGCTCTCCGTTCGCCTGGGCGCGCGCGGCGGCGTCCGCGCGGCCGGCATCGTCCGCGACGCCGACGCCGTCCTGCGGGGGCTCGGCGAACGGGGCTCCATCGCCCGCTACGAGTCGGCGCTCGTCGTCGATCTCAGCTCCGACGGGACCCGCCTGTACACCGTGCGCGACGGCGCCGTCGTCGCCGAGCGCCGGACCCGCGCGGTCGTGCTCGACGGTGCCGGCGCAGCGCTGACCGACGACGTTGCCGCGCTCGTGCGTACCGCAGTGGCCGCCGCTTCCGCCGTTCCCGAGGCCCTGGCGCTCGTCGGCTCCGGCGCGATGAACGTCGTTGTGCGGGAAGCGATCGCCGGAATGGCTCGGGAATCCGGACTTGAACCGCTCCTCATCGACGAGCCCGAGACCATCACGGCGTCCGGTGCCGCGCTGATCGCGGCCGACCGCCGGGCTGCGGGCGCCGCGCCGTCGTCGCTGGTCGAGAGCGGCATCGGCGTCCTGGGCGGGCACAGCGTCCGCCTCACCGCGGCGATCCTGCCGCTGCTCGTGGTCGCCGCGCTCACGGGTGCTGTGCTGGCCACGGGGTACGCGACCGGGATCATCGGCCCGGCCGCTCGCAGCACCGAGCAGGTCGTGCCCACGTCCTCGGACTCGGTGACCTCCGGGGAGGAGGAGTCCACGACCGAGGCGCGGATCACCAGCGTCACGTCGTCACTGCCGCCGGAGCGGCCGGTCGTCCCCACGACGGTGCCGCCCGAGCCGGGCCCCGGCGATGCGGTCACCCCGACGATGACCACCTTCGCGCCGCCGCCCGTGGTGCCCACGACGACGCGGCCGCCGATCCCGACGACGCCGACGGTCCCCCCGACCTCGCCGACCGGCACCCTGCCGACCACGATCCTGCCGACCATCCCGACCGACACCCCGACCGGCACCCCCTCCGGGACCACGGGGCCCGGAAAGCCGACCGAGGGCGCGGGCACGAACCCGCCCAGCCCGGACGCTTCGCTGCCCACGCCGGGCAACGGCCTCGTCGCCACCGGCGCCGGCGGCGCCCAGGGCGCGGGAGGATCCAGCTCGAATACGGTGAACACCGGAGCGGCGCAGTCGGATCCGTCCTCGGCGGAGGTGGCGCCGGTGCCGTCGACGGACGTCGCACCGCCGACGGTCACCGAGCCGGCTCCCTGACGGGAACCCCCGCTCGGAGGGTCAGCGGCGGGCGAACTCCAGAGTGCGGCGGAGCAGCGCCGCCACGGCGTCCATCTCGGTGAGGAAGCCGTCGTGCCCGTCGCGGGAATGCACGACCACCAGGTCACCGCTGCCGGGCAGCAGTTCCGCGAGCTCGCGCTGCAGCCGCAGGGGATAGAGGCGGTCGGAATCGATGCCACCCACCACGATCGGGACGCGGCAGCCGCGCAGGGCGGCCTCGACGCCGCCGCGACCGCGGCCCACGTCGTGGTGGTTGAGCACGTCGGTCAGCACCGCGTAGCTGCCCGCATCGAATCGGTTCACCAGCTTCTCGGCCTGATGCTCGAGGTAGGACGTCACGGCGTACCGCCCGCCCGCGCGGGGATCCTCGGCGCCCTGTGGCAGGTTCTCGAACCGGCTGTCCAGCTCGATCTCGGTGCGATAGGTCAGGTGCGCGATCCGGCGCGCGACGCCGAGTCCGGCGTCGGGATGCCTGCCGCTGGCGTGGTAGTCGCCGCCCTGCCAGGCCGGATCCGCCTTGATCGCGGCGATCTGCGTGGTCTGCGTGCCGATCTGGTCGGCCGTCGCGCGGGCGCCCACGGCGAGGACCAGCGCCGAGCGGAGGAAGTCGCCGTACATCAGAGCCCACTCGAGGGCCCGAGCGCCGCCCATCGACCCGCCCACGACCGACGCTATGTCGTGCACGTCCAACGCGCGCAGCAGCGCCGCCTCGGCCTCCACCTGGTCGCGGACCGTGATCACCGGGAAGCGGGAGCCGTACGGGCGACCGTCCGGCGCGATCGACGCGGGCCCCGTCGAACCCGAGCATCCGCCCAGGACGTTCGCGGAGACGACGCACCATTCGTCCGTGTCGACGGCGGCGCCGGGGCCGATCAGCCCGTCCCACCAGCCGGCCGAGCGGTGGTCGTCGTCCGCCGGGCCGGTGACGTGGGAGTCGCCCGTCAGGGCGTGGAGCGTCAGGAGCACGTTGTCGCGCGCCGCGTTGGGGGTGCCCCAGCGCTGGAAGGTCATCGTGACGTTCTCGAGGACCTCACCCGACTCGAGGACCAGGGGGCCGAGCGCGACCGACTGCAGCGCGCCGTCGGGAACCCGGGCCCAGTCGCCCGGGAGGCTGTCGGTGGGCCGGCCTGTGCGGGTGCTGATGGTCACCGAACCCTCTCCTCGCGCTTGCCACCCGGCGGGGGCCGCCGGGAAACCGGGTCATCACCCGGGGCACCCCACCGCGGTGGAGGGTTGCCGGTCAGCAAGCCGGGGCTGCGCGCTGACACTCATGACCTCTTCGCAGCATAACGGACCGGATTTCCGTGAACGAGGTCACAGCGGCGGCCGGGAAGCGTGGACGACGGCGAGGCGTTACAGGGTTCCGTGGAATCTTCTACCCGGACCAGGCTGGCGGTCGGCGCCATGGCGCTCGGCGGCTTCGGCATCGGCACCACCGAGTTCGCCGCGATGGGGCTGCTGCCCGACATCGCCGCCGATCTCGAGGTCACCGAGCCGGTCGCAGGGCACGTGATCTCGGCGTACGCGCTGGGCGTGGTGGTCGGCGCGCCCCTCATCGCGGCGGCCTTCGCGCGGGTGCCGCGCCGGGTGCTCCTCATCGGCCTGATGATCGCGTTCGCCGTGGGCAACGCGCTCTCGGTCTTCGCGCCGACCTACGGGACGCTGATGGCGGCGCGCTTCGTCGCCGGGCTCCCGCACGGCGCGTTCTTCGGCGTGGCCGCGCTGGTCGCGGCGCATCTCGCCGGCCCCGCGGAGCGCGGTCGCGCCGTCGGACAGGTACTCATGGGGCTCTCGGTCGCCAACGTGATCGGCGTGCCGGTGGTGACCTGGCTGGGCACCGCCCTGAGCTGGCGGTACGCCATGGGCGTCGTGGTGGTGATCGGCGCCGTCACCGTGGCGGCGCTACTGGCCTTCCTGCCGTCGGTGCAGATCCCCGTGACCAACCCGCTGACCGAGCTGGGCGCGCTCGCGCGTCCGCAGGTGTGGTTCGCGCTGCTCACCGGCGTCGTCGGCTTCGGCGGCATGTTCGCCGTGTACACCTACATCTCCACCACCTTGACCTCTGTCTCGGGCCTGAGCGCGGCCTCGGTGCCGGCGGTCCTGGCGGCCTACGGCGTCGGCATGGTGATCGGCAACGCCGTGGGCGGGCGCGCCGCCGACGGCTCGGTGACCCGGTCGATCGCCGTCGCACTGGCCGCGCTCGCCGTGCTGCAGGCGCTCTTCTCGGTCTTCGCGCCGCAGCCCTTCGCCGCGGTCACGCTCTTCTTCCTCATCGGCCTCACGGCCTCGGCACTCGTGCCCGCGCTGCAGACCCGCCTGATGGACGTGGCGGGCGAGGCGCAGACCCTGGCCGCGACGCTCAACCACTCCGCCCTCAACATCGCGAACGCGCTCGGCGCCCTGCTCGGCGGCGCCGTCATCGCGGCGGGCGGCGGGTACACCGCGCCCGCGCTGGCGGGCAGCGCCCTGGCGCTGGCCGGGCTGGTGGTCTTCGGGATCGGGATGCTGCTCGCGCGGCGGACCGCGGAACCTGTCGGTGCCCCTCGGTAGGGTCTTGGGCTATGCGAAGGATTGTCGCGCTGTGCGCGATCGCGCTCCTCACCGTGTTCGGGGTCGCGGCGTGCGGAAAGTCGCCCGCCGAGCCGTCCGCCACGGCGAAACCCGCGATCACGTCCGCCGCCACGAAGGGCTCCGCGAGCGCCACGGCACCGTCGAACTCCGCGGTGCCCGCGCGCGTGCTCGCGACGCTCGCCCGGATCGACGCGGGCACGTGGCCGCCGAAGGACGGCTCGGGCACCCAGGGCGGCCGCAACTTCGGCAACTTCGAGAAGCGCCTCCCCGCGACCGATAAGCAGGGCAAGCGCGCGAAGTACACGGAGTGGGACGTCAACGTGAAGAAGTCCGGCCGCGGCCGCGACGCCGAGCGCATCATCACCGGGGCCGACGGCGGCGCCTGGTACACCCTGGACCACTACGAGACCTTCACGAGGATCCGATGAGCACCCTCCCGCAGTTCCTCACCTCCGGCGCCGGCGCCGCGCTGACCGGCACCGACCTGGACGCCCTCAAGCGCCGCGAGCGCCCACGGGTGCTGGTCGCCCGCGGCAGCCGCATGCGCACCAAGGCCGCGCTGCTCGACGAGGTCTCCGCCGCGCTGCAGTTCCCGCTCGACTTCGGTGCCAACTGGGATGCCCTCGCCGACAGCTTGGGCGATCTCGACTGGCTCGGCGGTCCGGCGGCGGTCGTGCTCGGCGTCGCCGAGGCCGAGCAGGTGCTCGCCGACGAGGCCGGCTCCCTGGCCACGTTCGTCGCGGTGCTCGCCGACCGGGAGGTGCAGGTGCTGCTGTCCGTGTCCGACGGTGCCGATGTGCCGCGGGTGCGCTCCGCCTGGGCCGCGGCCGGCCTGACCGTGGAGGCGCTCGCATGATCATCACGTCGATCAACGTCAACGGCATCCGCGCCGCGGTGAAGCAGCGCTCCGAGGAGAACCTCGGCATGCTGCCCTGGCTCCGCGAGACGAAGGCGGAGGTGGTGCCGCTGCAGGAGGTGCGCGCCACCCACAAGCAGACGCTCACGGCGCTCGCGCCCGCCCTCGAGGAGGGCTGGCACCTCGCGGCCGCGGAGTCCTCGACCGCGGGCCGCAACGGCGTCGCCGTGCTGTCGCGGCGCGAGGCGGACGCGGTGCGCGTCGGCTTCGGCAGCGAGGAGTTCGACCACACCGGCCGGTACCTCGAGGCCGACTTCGACGGGCTGACCGTCGGCTCGCTGTACCTCCCGTCGGGCGACGTGGGGACCGAGCGGCAGGACGAGAAGGACCGCTTCCGCGCGGAGTTCGGCGCCTACCTGGCGAAGCTGGGCCGGCGGCGCCGCGAGGTGCTGGTGTGCGGCGACTGGAACATCGGCCACACCGAGCTGGACATCAAGAACTGGAAGGGCAACGTCAAGAACTCGGGCTTCCTGCCCGAGGAGCGGGCCTGGATGAGCGAGTACATCGGCGAGGGCCGCGCCTTCAAGGACGTCGTGCGCGAGCTGCACCCGGGCGAGCCCGGGCCGTACGCCTGGTGGTCCTGGCGGGGCAAGGCCTTCGACAACGACTCCGGCTGGCGCATCGACCTGCAGATCGCCAACAACGCGCTGGCGAAGCGGGCCGTGTCCGCCCGGGTCGAGCGGGCCGAGGCCTACAACCTGCGCTGGTCCGACCACGCCCCGGTCACGGTCGAGTACGGCTGATCGCGGGCCGACGGCACCGTCGGACCGAATACTGAGGAGACCCGCGGAACCGCGGTCGATAGACTCGTTCCTCGTGACGGAAACCGCCCCCACCCCCGCGAAGCGGCAGCGCGCGCTGTCGGGCATCCAGCCGACCTCGGACTCGTTCCACCTCGGCAACTACCTGGGCGCAGTGCGGCAGTGGGTGCAGCTGCAGGACGAGTTCGAGACCTTCTACTTCATCCCCAACATGCACGGCATCACCACGCCGCACGATCCGAAGGCGCTGCGCGAGCGCACCGTCTTCGCCGCGGCGCAGCTGCTGGCGCTCGGCGTGGACCCGGCCCGCTCGACGATGTTCGTGCAGTCGCAGATCCCCGAGCACGCGGAACTCACCTGGGTGCTCAGCTGCATCACCGGCTTCGGCGAGGCCAGCAGGATGACACAGTTCAAGGACAAGTCGGCGAAGAACGGCACCGACAGCTCGTCGGTCGGCCTGTTCACGTACCCGATCCTCATGGCCGCCGACATCCTGCTCTACCGGCCGCAACTCGTGCCGGTGGGCGAGGACCAGCGCCAGCACCTCGAGCTCACCCGGAACCTGGCGCAGCGCTTCAACACCCGGTTCAAGAAGACCTTCGTGGTGCCCGAGGCGTACATCGTCTCCGACACCGCCAAGATCTACGACCTGCAGAACCCCACCGCCAAGATGAGCAAATCGGCGGAGTCCGACGCCGGACTGATCAGCATCCTCGACGATCCCAAGGTCATCGCGAAGCGGGTCAAGTCCGCGGTCACCGACGCCGAGCGGGAGATCCGCTTCGACCGCGAGAACAAGCCCGGCGTCTCCAACCTGCTGACCATCGAGTCGGCGCTCACCGGCACTCCGGTCCCGGAGCTGGAGCGCGCCTACGAGGACAAGGGCTACGGCGACCTGAAGACGCAGGTGGCCGACATCCTCGTCGACTTCGCCACGCCCCTGCGGGGCCGGGTGCAGGGCTACCTCGACGACCGCGCCGAGCTGGACAAGGTGCTGGCCGCCGGCCGCGAGCGGGCGCGCGAGATCGCGTCCCGGACCCTCGCGGACGTCTACGACAGGGTAGGGTTCCTGGCGCCCTAGCCCGTGTGCAGTAGCGAACTGCAGGAGGACGTCTCGACATGCTCCAGAAGTACCGCGACAAATGGCCGTGGTTCGACCACATCATGGCGGCGGCCATGCGGTACCAGGACAAGAAGGGCGACTACTTCGGCGCGGGCATCACGTATTTCAGCGTCTTCGCCCTGTTCCCACTGATCATGGTGGCCTTCGCCATCGGCGGCTACATCCTCATCAACGACGCGGAGCTGCTCGCGGAGATCAAGACCCAGATCAACTCCGTCATCAGCGACGAGAGCCTGCGCAAGTCCGTCAGTGACCTGGTGGACCAGGCCATCGCGTCCCGCAGCACCGTCGGCATCGTGGGTCTCGCGGGCGGCCTCTGGGCCGGTCTCGGCTGGATGGCGAACGTCCGCGCCGGCCTCACCGAGATGTGGGACAGCGAGGTGCCGAAGGAGAACTTCGTCAAGACCAAGCTGGCGGATCTCGGCGCGCTCGCGGGCCTGTTCGTCGCGATCGTCGCCTGCATCGCGCTGATGGCCGCGGGGAGCAGCCCGCTCACGGCCAAGCTCCTCGACAAGGCCGGACTGGGCGACGTCCCCGGCCTCCACTTCGTCATCTCCGGGGCGACCCTCCTGGTCACGCTCCTCGCGCTGTGGGTCCTGTGGACGTTCGTCATCGCGCGCCTGCCCCGGGTGCAGTTCCCGTGGCGCAACGCCACCCGCGCGGGCATCATGGCGGCGGTGGCCTTCATGATCCTCACGCAACTCGCGACCCTGCTCATCGGCAACGCGATGAAGGGCCCCGCCGGCGCCACGTTCGGGCCGATCCTCGGCATCATGCTGTTCATCTACTTCACCGCGCGGATCGTGCTGTTCGCCACCGCCTGGGCGGCCACGGACCCGCGGAACCAGCGCTACGTGATCCCGGCCGCGCCGGAACCCGTGGTGATCTCGCCCGTCATCCGCTCGGAGGCCGACGCGGGCAGGACCGCGCTCGCGGGCGCGGCGGGACTGGTCGCGGGGCTCGGCCTCGGTTCGCTGCTGCGTCGTAAGCGCTGACGCGCCGCTCAGGCGTCCTCGGGCGCGGTCGCCCGCGGGAGCGTCCGGCCCCGGAAGAAGGCGGGGCGCGTCACGGCGCACGCGATCATCAGCGGCACGCCGAGGACCAGCATGCCGATGCCGATCACGAAGACGCCGCCGATCCCGCCGATCACCGTCTGCCCGTAGTCGGGCGCGATCATGTCGACCGCGCTCTGCACGAAGGCCCAGATCATGGCGATCCCGCCGAGCACGGGGAAGATCAGGCGCAGCACCAGGTTCCGCATCGACCGGCGCAGCGTCCGCCGGAAGTACCAGGCGCACGCGAACGCCGTGATCGCGTAGTAGAAGGCCACCGCCAGCCCCAGCGAGCTGATCGAATCCTCCAGGGTGTTGCGGCTGAGCAGCGCGAGCGTGAGGTAGAAGGCCAGCGCGGATGCGCCCATCACGACGGTGCCGAACGACGGGGTGAGGTACTTCGGCTGCACCCGCGCGAAGCGCTCCGGCACCGCCCGGTAGATCGCCATTGCAAGGGTCCCGCGCGCCGTGGGCAGCACCGTCGACTGGGTCGACGACAGCGCCGACAGCGCGACCGTGAGGACCAGCAGGCCCGCGAGCACCGCGCCGCCGACGGGCCGGCCGAGCACTGTGAGCACGTCGTCGTGGTTGTCGGAGTTGCCCAGCCCGAGGCCCGTCTCACCGAAGCCCGAGTACGCCTGCACGGCAACGGCGACCAGGACGTACGTGCCCATGAGCACGACCGTCGCGAGCACCGCTGCCCGGCCGGGCGTCGACGAGGAGTCCTTCGTCTCCTCGCCCACGGCGAGGCAGGCGTCCCAGCCCCAGTAGAGGAAGATGCACAGGATCACGGCGGCCGCGATCTGCGAGGCGCTCAGCCCCGTCGGGTCCAACCAGTCCCAGCTCGGCCGCACGGCCTGCGGTCCCGCACTGCCGCGGTACACCGCCCACAGCGCGGCGACCGCGGCCACGCCGAGCACCGCGAACTGGATCGTCATGAGCACGTTCTGCATCCGCTCGGAGACGACGATCCCGCGGTAGGACACCCACGTCATCGCGACGATCAGTGCGCACCCGAACCCCACCACCGCGACGCGGTCGTCGGCGAGGGAGGTCAGTCCGACGAAGCGCAGCAGGTAGGTGGCGGCGATCTCCGCGACGTTCGCCAGGCAGATGATCGCCGAGACGGCGAGGCCCCAGCCGCCCAGCCAGCCGATCCACGGCCCGAACGCCCTACTGCCCCAGGTGAACGTGGTCCCCGCGTCGGGGGTGTCGGCGGCCAGCTCCTTGTACGCGACGGCCACCATGAGCATGGGCAGGAAGGCCACCACGAACATCGCGGGCGCCTTGCCCTGCACGTGACCGACGACCCCGCCGAGCGTCGCCGCCAGGCTGTACGCCGGGGCCGTCGACGAGAGGCCGATGGCCATGTTGCTCAGCAGGCCCAGCGAATTCGAGCGCAGCCCTTTGTCCGGGACCGAGGCGGCGCCGACGGGCGCGGCCACCACCTCAGCTGCCCCGGTTGGTGCGCATCGCGGCGCCCACCAGGACGGCGATGAGGCCGAGCCCGCCGAGGCCGATCAGCAGCCGGGTCCCGTTGCCCATGCCCGACGGTCCGCTCTCCACCACCAGGTCCTCGTGGGCGCGCTCGGGTCGGCTCGCGGCACCGTCGGGGGAGACCAGCGTGCCCACGGACTTCCCCCGCAGGGCGACGCCGTAGTCGAGGAGCCGCCGGTACTGGTCCCAGTACGTGTTGCCGGTCTGTGAGAGACCGAACATCTGCACGACGACGTAGCGGTGGCCGTCGCGGTCGACCGCGCCGACGAAGGTCTTCTTCGCGTCGTCGGTGTAGCCGTTCTTGCCGGCCACCGCGCCGGGGAAGTCGGTGAGCAGGCGGTTCTCGTTGACGATCGGGTACGGCGCCACGGACGTCGGCGCCGGCGGCGGGCTCTGCCCGGGAGGAGGCGGCGTCGACGGCGCGGTGGTCGGCACGGGTGGGTGCCCGGGGAAGGTGACCTGTTTCGTCGACGCGATGCGCACGAACCGGTCGTCCCGCAGGGCCGCACGCAGGATGAGCGCCATGTCGTACGGGCTCGAGCTCATGCCGGGGCCGTCGAGCCCCGACGGGGACGCGGTCCGCGTATCGCGCGCGCCGAGCGACGCCGCCAGCGCGTTCATCTTCCGCAGCGTCGCGTCCACGCCGCCCAGCTGCCGGGCGAGCGCGTGCGCGGCGTCGTTGCCCGAGGCGAGGAGGAGGCCCTCGAGGAGCTGCTCGACCGTGTAGCGGCCGCCGACGTTCACGCCCGCGCCGTTGCCCTCCTGCGCCGCGTCCTCGGCGGTGCCCTCGACCACCGTCGTGAGGTCGAGATCGCGCAGCGCGACCTGCGCGAGCAGCACCTTGATCGTGCTCGCCGGCCGGTACCGGCCGTGCGGATCCTTCGCCGCGATGACGGTGCCGTCGCTGACGTCCGCAATGAGCCAGCCGGCGGAATCGATGCCGGGCGGGACCGGCGGCGCACCGTCGGGCACGACGACGCCGCACCCGCCGAGCTTCCCGCCTCCGACGGGCGGGTCCGGCACGGCGAGCGGCGTGGGGCTCGGCTGCCCGGGCTCGGGCACCTCGGACTCGTCGACGGCGGGCGGCGGGACCTGCTTGTGCGGGCAGGCATCGGTCACCAGCGTCTTCGCCGCGGGGCCGGGCGTGGGCGACGGTGCGGGTCCGGGCGTCGCGGCGGCCGGGGCGGCGAGTGCGCCGAGCAGGCCCGCGGTCGCGAGGACACGGCCCACGGTGGTCAGAGTGCGCGCGATCATCGCGCTCATCGTAGTCCGCTACGGTGGCGGAATGACGGAGCGTTGTTCGAGTTTCACCGACGAGCCGCTCCCGGGTACCGCGACCACCGAGACCGGCTGGCTGTGCATCGAGAACGAGTCCGGGTGGGGCCGTGATCCGTTCTCGGGCGAGACCTTCGCGCCGGAGGTGGGCGAGGCCGTCGAGCGGTTCGCGGAGTCCCGGGGCCTGCGGGTGCTGCTGATCCGCCGCCCCGGGCGCGCCGGGGGCTTCCGCGGGCGGATGCGGGTCTTCGTGGCGAATTCGGTGGTCGGGGAGACCGCGCTGCGGATGTTCACCGTCGCCGACTACGCGGAGATCCCCGCGCTGCCCCTCGACGACCCGCGCGCGGGCGAGCCCGCGGGGCCGATCGCCCTCGTCTGCACCAACGGCAAGCGCGACGTCTGCTGCGCGGTGCTCGGGCGGCCGATCGCGGCGTCGCTCGCGGGCTGCTACGCCGACCCCGTGGTGTGGGAGTGCTCGCACACCGGCGGGCACCGCTTCGCGCCCGTCCTCATCGTGCTGCCCGCCGGCCACACCTACGGCCGGGTCACCGGCGCGGAGGCGAAGGAGGCGCTCGACGCCGCGCGCGCCGGCGTCGTCGCCACCGCCGGGCTCCGCGGCCGCTCGTCGATCCCGCCCGCCGAGCAGGCCGCCGAGGTCGCGGTCCGCGAGCTCCTCGGTGCCGTCGGGCCCGACGTCCTCCGCACCGAGGTCGACGGTGCCGCCGTCACCGTCCGGCACGCGGACGGACGCGCGTGGACGATGACGGTGACCCCGGAGGACCTGCCGCCGCGGATGATGTCGTGCGGGAAGAAGCCCTCGCCCGCGCGGGCCTGGCGCGTTTCCGCGCTCATAGCGGACGGAAACTGACACCAATACCCGCAAGACTCGTGGGTATGACTGAGAAGACACCGGAACCGGGCTCCTACGACGACCCCGAAATGCCGTGGAACACGCTGACCGAGGAGACCATCGGCGACTGGAACCGGAACGTGATCACCGAGTTCCGGGCGAACGACGGCGTCGTCGGCGGCGCCTACGAGGGCGGGGCGCTCCTCCTACTCACCACGACCGGCGCGAAATCGGGGCGGCCGCACACCGTGCCGCTCGGCCCGCTGCACCGCGGCGAGCAGCTGTACGTCAGCTCCTTCATCGAGAAGTCCTACCCCGCGTGGTGGCACAACGCCCGGAAGAACCCCGAGGTCACCGTCGAGATCGGCGCGCGGACCGTCGCCGCGACGGCCCGCGTCCTCGAGGGGGAGGAGTACGCGGAGTTCGCCGCCTGGGCGCTCGCGGACAACCCCGACCTCGCGGCCTTCCAGGCGACCGTCGACCGTCCGATCCCGCTGGTGACGCTCACGCTGCACTGATGTGAGCGGAGTCACGCGAGGGTTTCGTCCCGTTTCGGGCGTATTCCTCCGATCCGAATATTCCATGTGGAGTAATCGGCGGGTAGCGTGACCGCCGAGCGCGACGATCGGAGGTGGGGCATGGCACGGGAACGGGCACTGACCCCGCTGGCGATCGCGGCGCTGGCCCTGCTCACCGAGCGGGACATGCACCCCTACGAGATGTTCACCACGATGACCGAGCGCCGCGAGGACCTCGTGGTCAAGCTCCGCGCCGGATCCCTGTACCACTCCGTGAACCGGCTGGCGGACGACGGGCTGGTGACCGAGATCGGCACCGATCGCGACGGCAACCGACCCGAGCGGACCACGTACGCGATCACCGCGGCGGGCCGGGAGCGGCTGCAGGACACGGTCGCGGACCTGATCGCCGAGCCCGCCGAGGAGTACCCGAGCTTCCCGCTCGCGGTCTCCGAGGCGCACAACCTGGACCGCGACCGGGTGCGCGCGCTGTTCACGGCCAGGCTCTCGCGCCTCGACGCCGACGTGGCGGCGATGCGGGCGGGCCACGCGCGCGCGCTCGGGCACGCCGCGGAGATGCACCTGCTCGACCTGGACTACCTGATCGCGATGCGCACCGCCGAGGCCGACTGGCTGCGGCGCACCATCGCACGACTCGATGACGAGACCCTGGAATGGAAGGCGACCTGTCATGACGAATGACGCCACCGCTGCGAAGCAGTACGACCCCGGCGCGCTGCCCGGCCTGCCGTCCGGCTACCGTCCCTGGCCCGCACTGTGGGCGCTGGTCGTGGGCTTCTTCATGATCCTCGTGGACTCGACGATCGTCTCGGTCGCGACGGACGCGATCTGGATCGACCTCACCAACGGCACCGACCTCAACGGCGTCATCTGGGTGACCAGCGGCTACCTGCTGGCGTACGTCGTGCCGCTGCTGCTCGCCGGGCGCCTCGGCGACATGTACGGGCCCAAGCGGCTCTACCTGGCGGGCCTGGTGGTCTTCACGCTGGCGTCGGCGTGGTGCGGCCTTTCCGGCTCGATCGGGATGCTCATCGCCGCGCGCGTCGTGCAGGGCCTGGGCGCCGCGCTGATGACGCCGCAGACGATGGCGGTCATCACCCGCACCTTCCCGGCCGCCAAGCGCGGCACCGCCATGGCGCTGTGGGGCTCCGTCGCCGGCGTCGCGATCCTCGTCGGCCCGCTCGCCGGCGGCGTGCTGGTGGATCGCCTCGGCTGGGAGTGGGTCTTCTTCGTCAACGTGCCCGTGGGCATCGCGGCCTTCATCGCCGCCGTGATCCTGGTGCCGAACCTGCCCACGCACAAGCACAAGCTCGACATCCCGGGCATCGTGCTCAGCGCGCTCGGCCTGTTCCTGCTGACCTTCGGGCTGCAGGAGGGACAGAAGGAGGACTGGTCCGCGACGATCTGGACGATGATCGCCGGCGGCCTCGCGCTGCTCGTCGTCTTCGTGTGGTGGCAGTCCAAGGCGGCCGAGCCGCTCATGTCGCTGACCCTGTTCAAGGACCGGAACTTCTCGCTCGCCAACGCGGCGATCGCCTGCATGGGCTTCTCCGTCACCGGCATGTCGATTCCGCTCATGCTGTTCGCGCAGAAGTCCATGGGGCTCACGCCCACCCGCTCGGCGCTGCTGCTGATCCCGCTCGCCGTGATCTCCGGGGCCCTGGCCGCCCCGTCGGGCAAGCTCGCCGACAAGGTGCACCCGAAGTACCTCACCGGTTTCGGCTTCGCGGCCAACGCGGCGGCCCTGTTCTGGCTGGCCTTCGTCGCGCACGACACCACCCCGGTGATCGGCATCCTGGCCCCGATCGCGCTCATGGGTGTGGGCAACGCCTTCATCTGGGGACCGCTCGCCGCCACGGCCAACCGGAACCTGCCGCTGCCGCTCGCCGGCGCCGGTTCGGGTGTCTACAACATGACCCGGCAGGTGGGCGCGGTGCTCGGTAGCGCGGCGGTCGGAGTGCTCATGCAGCACGAGATCGAGGACAAGATCGCCGCGGCGACCGGGCACGCGCAGGGTGGTGGCGCGATGGCCACCGGTGCGCTGCCGCAGTTCCTGCGGGGCCCTTCGCCGACGCCATGGGCTCGACGATCCTCCTGCCCGCCGCGGCGCTCGTCGTCGCCTTCGTCGTGGTGCAGTTCTTCGCGACGCCCACGCATCAGAAGGTTCCTGCGTCCGTCGACGCCTGACGACGCTCACCGCCGGCCCCTGGGGAGGGGCCGGCGGTGGCGCTGATGGAGCGGCTCAGCTGATCCGGCGGCGGTAGGCGAGCATCGCGGCGGCGTAGGCGACCACCAGGATTCCGGTGCACCAGGCGAGGGCCGAGACCAGGTCGGCGGTGTCGACGGGACGTTCGGCCAGCAGGGCCGAGACGGTGTTCACGATCGAGGTCACCGGTTGGTTCTCGGCGAAGGCGCGCACCGGCCCGGGCATGGTGTCGGTGGGCACGAACGCGGAGCTGATGAACGGCAGGAAGATCAGCGGGTAGGAGAACCCGGTCGCGCCGTCGACGGACTTCGCCGTGAGACCGACGGCCACCGCGATCCAGGTGAGCGCCAGGGTGAACAGTGCCAGGATGCCGGCGACGCCGAGCCAGGCGAGCGGGCCCGCCGAGGAGCGGAAGCCCATGATCAGCCCCACCCCGATGATGATCAGCACGGTGATCGCGTTGGCCACCATCGACGTGAGCACGTGCGCCCACAGCACCGACGAGCGAGCGATCGGCATCGACTGGAAGCGCTCGAAAATCCCGCCCTGCATGTCGTTGAACAGCCGCAGCGCGGTGTAGGCGATGCCGGAGGCGATGGCCATCAACAGGATTCCGGGCAGCAGGTAGTTCACGTAGTTCTCGTCACCGGTGCTGCCCTTGATCGCCCCGCCGAAGACGTAGACGAACAGGAGCATCATCGCGATCGGCGTGATCGCGGTGGTGACGATGGTGTCGACGCTGCGGGTGATGTGCTTGAGCGAACGGCCCAGCAGTGCACTGGTATCGGAGACGGCGTAGCTGGTCATGATCGGTCCTCGGTCGTGGTGGGGGTGTCGGTGCGGGTTCCGGTGAGGGCGAGGAAGATCTCCTCGAGCGTGGGCTGCTTCTCGACGTACTCGACCTTCGCCGCCGGCAGCATCCGCTTGAGCTCGGCGAGGGTGCCGTCGGCGATGATCCTCCCGTCGCGCAGGATGGCGATCCGGTCGGCCAACTGCTCGGCTTCCTCCAGGTACTGCGTGGTCAGCAGCACCGTCGTCCCGCGGTCGGCGAGCTCCTTCACGATGTCCCACACGTCGATCCGGGCCTCCGGGTCGAGGCCGGTCGTGGGCTCGTCGAGGAAGATCACCGCGGGATCGCCGATCAGGCTCATGGCGATGTCGAGGCGCCGGCGCATGCCGCCCGAGTAGGTGCCGACCTTCCGGCCTCCGGCGTCGGTGAGGCGGAAGCGGCTCAGCAACTCGTCGGCGACGGCGCCGGGATCGCTCTGGTGCCGCAGCCGCGCCACGAGCACGAGGTTCTCGCGTCCGGTGAGGATCTCGTCGACCGCGGCGAACTGGCCGGTGAGGCTGATGGATTCGCGTACCTGCTGCGCCTCCGAGGTCACGTCGTAGCCGTGCACGACGGCGCTGCCGGCATCGGGGCGCAGCAACGTCGACAGGATGCGGACCAGCGTCGTCTTGCCCGCGCCGTTCGCGCCGAGGAGGGCGAAGATGCTGCCGGGGACGACGGCGAAGTCGACGCCGCGGAGCACCGGCAGGTCGCCGTAGGACTTCTCGATGCCGCGGACCTCGATGGCCGCGGTGGTGGTCATGGTCATGATGTTCTCCTGGTCTTCGGAGGCGCGCTCAGCGGGCGCGCCGGATGTCGATGTCGCCGAACTTGGCCCGTGCGCGCACCGCGACGTGGTCGCCGGTGGTGGAATCGGGGAGGCTCTCCTCCAGGTGATTGCGGACGCGACCCTCCTTGGAGGACAGGTCGAGCCAGGCGGGGACGCCTTCTGCCACAGCGACGGTGAGCTTGCCGTAGCTGCTCTCCACGTCGACGACGCCGTCGGAGACCTCGTGCAGGGTGATGGCGCCGTAGGCGGTCTTCGCCGTGACGGACCCGGTGGAGCGGTCGATGTCGAGGTCGCCGTAGGAGAGGTTGGCGTCGACGCCGCCCAGCGCCTCGCCGATGCGGATGCTGCCGTGGGAGGCCTTGAGCACGGCGTCGGCGGCGACGGAATCGATGCGGATCTGGCCGTGGTCGGCGGTGATCTCCGCTGAGCCGTCGACCGCGCGGGCCGTGGCGTTCCCGTGCCCGGCGCGCAGCCACAGGTCGCCCGTCGCATCCAGTTCGACCATGCCGGTGGTCGCCTTGATCCGGGTGGCGCCGAGACGGCCCTCGGTGCGGACGCTGCCGACGGCGCTCTCGGCGGTGAACCGGGAGCCGGCCGGAAGCTCGACGGTGACGTCCACCGACTCGCTCGGACCGAACAGGCTGAACTTCGGCTTGGGGCCGACCACGGTGAGCCGGGCACCGTCGAACTCGACGCGCGTCACCTCGGCGGCGCGCCGGTCCGCCGCCTTGTCGGGAGAGCTGGGGGAGACGGTCACGACGGTTTCCGTGCGGTCGCTCGCGATCACGTCGATGTCGCCGACCTGCAGGTTGACAGCGAGGTCGATGGGCTCGGGGGTGGGGAAGACGGGCATGGTGGGACCTTTCGAAGGGTGCGCTCGGCCGACCCCGGGGGGCGCGGAGTTCTCGTCGGGCTGTGCGGTTGTGGTGTGTTCGGAGGAGGGGTGGGCGGGGGAGGCGTCAGCGCGCCCAGCCGGCGAAGTCGTCGCCGGTGCGGAGCGCGCGCTGCGCGGTTCGTCGCTTGCGCGGGGCGAGCGCGGCCGCGACGGCCCGCACCAGCCAGGTGTTCACGGAGACGCCCTCGGCCGCGGCCGCCTCGTCGACCTGCGACTTGAGGGCGTCGGGAAGACGCAGGGTGGTGCGCGAGGTGCTGGCGTCGTCGAAGTCGACGCCGGCCGCGGTGGTGGTGTCCTCGTCCTGCTCCGGGCGTGCGGCGGCGACGACGAACTCGACGTCGCGGCCGCGCAGGCGCAGGTCGACGGAGCCGGGGACCAGGTCACGGGTGATCTCGCCGGCCGCGGCGGACAGCGCGTCCAGCAGGACGAGCCGGGTGGCGGCGTCGAGGCCGGAGGCGAGGCGCTCCGCGGAGGCGCGGGCGTCGTCGACGCCGTTGTCCCCGGCGTCCGTGAAGTCGCGTTCGGCGGCGGCGATGAGCTGACGCTGGAGGTCGCTGACGAAGGGGGTGATGTCCATGGCGTCAACTATGACACCATCATGGTGTCACGTCAACAGTGATGGGCGAGAATCATGAGAATCAGCAGGTGGATCATGGTGTCATGATGGTGTCCTATGGCGTGAAGGCGCCGCCCGGGCCGAAGGCGAGCTCGCCGAACCGGGTGCCGATCAGGGAGTGGGTGGGCTCGTCGGGGTGCAGTTCGTCGGGGAGCGGCAGGCGGGCGTAGTCCTCTGTGCCGTACAGGGCGCGGCCGTCGAGGAGGTGCAGGTTCGGATCCTCCGCAGAGCGGTCAGCGACGATCCGGGCGAGCTCGTCGCGGATGACCGCCAGGGTCAGCTTCCCTGCGCGGACCTCGGCGGGATCGCCGGTGGCCTCGAAGCGCAGGCCGTCGGCCGACGGCACGGGCATCACCGGGCCGGGTGTGTGCTCCTGGATCGGGCAGAGGATGGGGGAGATCACGAGCAGCGGCGTTGTCGGGTGGCCGTCGCGGATCGTGTCGAGGAAGCCGTGCACGGCGGGGGTGAAGGCGCGCAGCCGCATCACGTCGGCGTTGGCGAGGTTGATGCCGAGCTTGAGGCTGATCAGGTCGGCCGGGGTGTCGCGGATCGCGCGGGCGACGAACGGATCGAGGAGCGCGCTGCCGCCGAAGCCGAGGTTGATCAGGTCGACGCCGGCGGCCGCCGCGGCGATCGCGGGCCAGGTCCCGGTCGGGTGAGTGGCGCCTGAGCCGTGGCTGATCGAACTGCCGTGGTGCAGCCAGAGGCGTTCGAGGGGCGGCTGCGGTAGTACCGCGGCGTCCGTGCGCAGCGCGATCAGCTCGGTGATCTCGTTATGGGGCAACCAGATCTCGACGTCCTTCTCGCACGCGGGCAGGTCCGCGAAGCGCACGGTGCCGGAAGGGCCCTCGGTGAACTCGGCCTCCTGCGTCACCATGTCGATGACGGTGTCGACGTTCCCGCCCGGCACCGTCGTCCGGGCGGCCAGGCGGCCGTCCACGACGAGGTCGTAGACACCGTCGGGCAGCGGCGGGAGGCCGGCGTACGCGCGCTTGGTGGGCAGGGCCTCGAGCTCGATGACGGTGGCGGCGGTCCGGAGGACGAGGCGCACGCCCGAGGGCTGCGCCTCCGCGGAGGCGAGCCGCGCGTCGGGGATCCGGCGGCGGGCCTCGGCGGGGAGGCGGTGCGGAAGGAGGCCGCGGGCCGTCCGCTCGAGGTCGAGGTGCCCGCGCAGCAGGGTCTCGTCGATCGGGGTGCGGATCAGGCTGGGGGCCACGGGCGGTCCTGTCGTCGGGAGTGAGAAACGCCCCGGACCTCGAGTGAGGTCCGGGGCGTTTCCGGGCTGCAGTAAAGGTTCTAGCGGCTGAACAGGAGGGCGCGCTTGACCTCCTGGATGGCCTTCGTCACCTGGATGCCACGGGGGCACGCGTCGGTGCAGTTGAAGGTGGTGCGGCAGCGCCATACACCGTCGACGCCGTTGAGGATCTCCAGGCGCTCGGCGGCGCCCTCGTCGCGGCTGTCGAAGATGAAGCGGTGCGCGTTCACGATGGCCGCGGGACCGAAGTACGAGCCGTCCATCCAGTACACCGGGCAACTGGTGGTGCAGCAGGCGCAGAGGATGCACTTGGTGGTGTCGTCGAAACGCTCGCGGTCCGTGGGGGACTGGATGCGCTCGCGCGTCGGCTCGTTGCCCGAAGTCATCAGGAAGGGCTTCACGGCGCGGAAGGCGTCGAAGAAGGGCTCCATGTCGACGACGAGGTCCTTCTCCACCGGCAGGCCGCGGATCGGCTCCACCGTGATGGTGATGTCCTTGCCCTCCTGGAGGAAGTCCTTCATCAGCATCTTGCAGGCGAGGCGGTTGACGCCGTTGATCCGCATGGCGTCCGAGCCGCACACGCCGTGGGCGCAGGAGCGGCGGAACGTCAGGGTGCCGTCGAGGTAGCCCTTGATGTACAGGAGCAGGTTCAGGAAGCGGTCCGAGGGGAGCGCGGGGACCCGGTAGCTCTGCCAGCCGGCCGCGTCGGGGTCCTCCGGGTTGAACCGGTAGACCTTGATCGTGACCATCGTGGAGCCGGGCGGAACGGGAGGCTGCACGGACGCGGGGGTGTCAACTGCGGCGGTCATCAGTACTTACGCTCCATCGGCTCGTAGCGGGTCTGCACGACGGGCTTGGTGTCGAGACGGATCCCGGACTCCAGGCCCTCGCCCTCCTTGTACGCCATGGTGTGCACCATGAAGTTCTCGTCGTCGCGGTTCGGGTAGTCCTCGCGGGCGTGGCCGCCGCGGGTCTCCTTGCGGTTGAGGGCGCCGACGACGGTGACCTCGGCCAGCTCGAGCAGGAAGCCCAGTTCGATGGCCTCGAGCAGGTCGCTGTTGAACCGCGTGCCCTTATCGGTGACGGTGACGTGCTCGTACCGCTTCTTCAGCGCTCGGACGTCCTCGAGGGCCTGCGTCAGGGTCTTCTCGGTGCGGAAGACGGCGGCGTTGTTGTCCATCGTCTGCTGCAGCTCGGTGCGGATCGCCATGACGTTCTCGTTGCCGTGATCGCTGAGCATCGCGGCGACCCAGTTCTCGACCATCTCGGCCGGGTTCTCGGGCAGCGGCACGAAGTCGTGCGTCTTGGCGTACTCCGCGGCGGCGATGCCGGAGCGGCGGCCGAAGACGTTGATGTCGAGCAGCGAGTTGGTGCCGAGGCGGTTGGCGCCGTGCACGGAGACGCAGGCGCACTCGCCGGCGGCGTACAGGCCGGGGACGACGTTCGTGTTGTCGCGCAGCACCTCACCGTGGATGTTGGTGGGGATGCCGCCCATGACGTAGTGGCAGGTGGGGTACACGGGCACGAGCTCGGTGACCGGGTCGACGCCGAGGTAGGTGCGCGAGAACTCCATGATGTCCGGCAGCTTGGCCATCAGGGTCTCCTCCGGGATGTGCGTGACATCCAGGAGCACGTAGTCCTTGTTCGGGCCGGCGCCGCGGCCCTCGAGCACCTCGAGCACCATCGAGCGGGCGACGATGTCGCGCGGCGCGAGGTCCTTGATGGTGGGGGCGTAGCGCTCCATGAAGCGCTCGCCGTCGACGTTGCGGAGGATGCCGCCCTCGCCGCGGACGCCCTCGGTGATGAGGATGCCCAGGCCCGCGAGGCCCGTCGGGTGGAACTGGTGGAACTCCATGTCCTCCAGGGGCAGGCCCTTGCGGAAGACGATGCCCATGCCGTCACCGGTGAGGGTGTGGGCGTTGGAGGTGGTCTTGTACATGCGGCCCGAGCCGCCGGTGGCGAAGATGATCGCCTTGGCGTGGAAGACGTGGATCTCGCCGGTCGCGAGCTCGTAGGCGACGGCGCCGGTGGCGACGGGCCCGTCCTCGGTCTCCGTGAGCGCGATGTCGAGGACGTAGAACTCGTTGAAGAACTCCACGTCGTGCTTGACGCAGTTCTGGTACAGCGTCTGCAGGATCATGTGGCCGGTGCGGTCCGCGGCGTAACAGGCGCGGCGGACGGGGGCCTTGCCGTGGTCGCGGGTGTGGCCGCCGAAGCGGCGCTGGTCGATCTTGCCCTCGGGGGTGCGGTTGAAGGGCAGGCCCATCTTCTCCAGGTCGAGCACCGCGTCGATGGCCTCCTTGGCCATGATCTCCGCGGCGTCCTGGTCGACGATGTAGTCGCCGCCCTTGACCGTGTCGAAGGTGTGCCACTCCCAGTTGTCCTCCTCGACGTTGGCGAGGGAGGCGCACATGCCGCCCTGCGCCGCGCCGGTGTGGGAGCGGGTGGGGTAGAGCTTGGTGAGCACCGCGGTGCGGGCGCGCGGCCCGGCCTCGATGGCCGCGCGCATACCGGCGCCGCCGGCACCGATGATCACCACGTCGTAACGATGTTCCTGCATGATGCGGGTCAGTCCTTCCTGGCCGTTACTGGGCGGTGGGCACGGAGGCCGGTTCGAACGAGAGGAGCGCGTACGAGCCGAGGCCGACCACCAGGATCATCGACAGCACGAGCAGGGTCTTGAGCCAGAACCGCGTGCGGTCCTTGCGGGCGTAGTCGTCGATGATCACGCGCAGGCCGTTGCCGCCGTGCAGCTGGGCGAGCCACAGCATCGTGATGTCCCAGATCTGCCAGAAGGGGCTGGCCCAGCGCTGCGCGACGAAGGCGGCGCTGATCCGGTGCACGCCCTGGCTGTCCAGCGCGAGCATGATGAAGACGTGCCCGAAGACGAGCACGAGCAGCGCGATGCCCGAGAAGCGCATGAACAGCCACGCGTACTTCTCGAAGTTGCCGGACGCCGGACGGTGCGGCGAGCGCGGGTTGTCGAGCGACGCGGGGCGGTCGTACTGCTTGAGCAGCGTCTTGGCGAGCTTGGGTTCGTTCGCGGTAGTCATATCTCTGCGTCCCCCTAGGCGTGCGAGATCATGATGTAGAGGAGACGCGCGGCCATTCCGGCGCCGGTGATGAGGAAGACCGTCCAGACGGCGATGGACATCGCCTTCTGGTACTGCACGCCCTTGCTCCAGAAGTCCACGAGGATCACGCGGACGCCGTTGAGGGCGTGGAACAGGATGGCCATGACGAGGCCGATCTCGAGCAGACCGATGATCGGCGTCTTGTACGTCTTGATGATCGCGTCGTACGCCTCGGGATCGATGCGGATGACCGCGGTGTCGAGGACGTGAACGAACAGGAAGAAGAAGATGGTGACGCCGCTGATGCGGTGCAGCACCCAGTTCAACATCCCCGGATCGCCCTTGTAGAGGGAGACGCGGCGCGGCTCCTCGGCGGCCGCCACCTCGGTACTACTGCTCATCGAGTCCTGCCTTCGACATCGTTTCTTGGATACGGCCGGACCTCGGTCGACGGAAGGACTGAGCCCTCGCGCCGGCGCCGTTCGCGACGTATACCTGAACCCACGCCTTGACCTTAAACCCACCGGAATGTGGAATCGAAACCACGGTCCCGATGTGTTGGGGCCGAACAGATTTAGTTAGGTATGCCTGACCGAAATTGACCCGGAATCAACAAGCCTCCGGAAGGGAGTGATCGGCTGTGCCCGACATCGACTGGGAGGCATTGCGGCGCACCGCCGTCGACGCCATGGGGCGCGCCTACGCGCCCTATTCGAAGTACCCCGTCGGGGCCGCCGCGCTGACGGACGACGGTCGCGTGGTGTCCGGATGCAATGTGGAGAATGTCTCATACGGACTGACCCTCTGCGCGGAGTGCGGGCTCGTGGGCGCGCTCCATTCCACGGGCGGCGGGCGACTGCTCGCCTTCACGTGCACCAACGCCAACGGCGACGTCCTGCTGCCCTGCGGGCGGTGCCGCCAGCTCCTGTACGAACACGGCGGCGGTGAGCTCCTGATCGACCACCGCGCCGGCCCGGTGCCCCTGAACCGGCTGCTGCCCGACGCCTTCGGGCCCGACGACATGGATGAGGTAATCCGATGACCGAAGTGTTCGACGCCGTCTCCGTCATCGCCGCCAAGCGCGACGGCAAGGCCCTGACCGATGGCCAGATCGACTGGGTGATCGACAGGTTCACCACCGGCGAGGTCGCCGACTACCAGATGTCGGCGCTGGCGATGGCGATCTTCCTCAACGGCATGGACCGCCGCGAGATCGCCCGCTGGACCGCGGCCATGATCGCCAGCGGCGAGCGCATGGACTTCTCCGGGCTGCGCCGCGACGGCCGCCCGCTGGCGACCACGGACAAGCACTCCACCGGCGGCGTCGGCGACAAGATCACCCTGCCGCTCACTCCGCTCGTCGCGTCCTACGGCGTCGCCGTGCCGCAGCTCTCGGGCCGCGGCCTCGGCCACACCGGCGGCACCCTCGACAAGCTGGAGGCGATCCCCGGCTGGCGCGCCGACCTGACCAACGAGCAGATGTTCGACCAGCTCGAGAAGGTCGGCGGCGTGATCTGCGCCGCCGGCTCCGGCCTCGCGCCGGCCGACAAGAAGCTCTACGCCCTGCGCGACGTCACCAGCACCGTCGAGGCCATCCCGCTCATCGCCAGTTCGATCATGAGCAAGAAGATCGCCGAGGGCACCGCGTCGCTCGTGCTCGACGTCAAGGTCGGCAAGGGCGCCTTCATGAAGACCGCGGAGCAGGCGCGCGAGCTCGCCGAGACCATGGTCGCGCTCGGCCACGACTCGGGCGTGAACACCGTCGCTCTGCTCACCGACATGTCCACCCCGCTCGGCCGCACCGCCGGCAACGGCCTCGAGGTCGCGGAGTCGCTCGAGGTCCTGGCCGGCGGCGGACCGTCGGACGTGGTGGAACTGACCCTCGCCCTCGCCCGGGAGATGCTCGCGCTCGCCGGCGTCGACGCCGATCCCGCCGATCACCTCGCCAACGGGCGGGCGATGGACAGCTGGAAGGCGATGATCGCGGCGCAGGGGGGCGACCCCGACGCGCCGCTGCCGGTCGCCCAGCACACGCGCACCGTCGCCGCGCCCGCCTCGGGCGTCCTCACCGAGCTCGACGCGATGGGCGTCGGCATCGCCGCCTGGCGCCTCGGCGCGGGCCGCGAGCGGCAGGGCGAGCCCGTGCAGGCCGGGGCCGGCGTCACCTGGCACGCGACCGTCGGAGACCGGGTCGTCGAGGGCGAGCCGCTGTTCACCCTGCACACCGACACCCCGGAGAAGTTCGACGGTGCCGTCGCCGCCCTGGACGGCGCGGCCGTCATCGGCGACGCCGCCGCGCCGCGCGGCTCGCTCGTGCTGGACCGGGTGACCGTCTAGGGATTCATGACGCGGACGGGGGCGCCCGCCAGAAAGGCGCGGACGTCCTCGGCCGCGTCGGCGTAGAAGGTCCTGTACTGCTGCTCGGTGACGTAGCCGACGTGCCCGGTGAGGACGGAGTTCGGCAGGTCGCGGATCGGGTCGTCGGCGGGCAGCGGCTCCGCGTCGAAGACGTCGAGGGCGAGGCGGATGTCGCCGCGTCGCGCCGCGGCCGCGGCGGCCGGGGTGTCGAGCACGCCCGCCCGAGAGGTGTTGACCAGCAGTGCGCCCGGTTTCATCCGGGCGATGTCGGTGGCGCCGACGATGCCGCGCGAGCGCTCGGAGAGCACGTAGTGGATCGTGACCACGTCGGCGCGCTCGAACAGCTCCTCCTTGCTCACGGCCGCCGCCCCGACCTCGGCGGCCTTCTCGCCGTCGATGTTCGTCGACCAGGCGATCACGTCCGCCCCGAAGGCGTTCGCCACCCGCGCGACGCGGCGCCCGAGCCCGCCGAGGCCGACGATGCCGAACGTGCTCTCGTGCACTTCCTTCCCGACGGTGCTCTGCCACCGTCCGGCCCGGACGTTCGCGTCCTCGGTCGGCACGTGGCGCAGGGCCGCGAGGATCAGCGCCCAGGTGTGCTCGGCGGCCGCGGCGGGGCGGTACCCGGTGTGGCACACGGTGATCCCGAGTTCCGAGGCCGCGGCGAGGTCGATCGCGGCGTTGCGGCGGCCCGTCGATACGAGGAGCCGCAGGTCGGGGAGGGACCGCAGCACCTCGGCGGGGAACCGGGTGCGCTCCCGCATGGCGACCACCCCGTCGAACCCGGCCAGCTGGGCGGGGACGTCGGTGAGTGGCTCGGTGAAGACGGTGACGTCGAGCCCGGAGAAATCGCCGTACTCGCGGGAGACGTCCTGGTAGTCGTCGAGGATCGCGATGCGCATACCGCCACGCTAGCCGCCCGGGGTAGTGCTGGCACCACCCCGGATTCTCCCGCTGGGGCCAGGGACTCTCGGCCGCGGCGGACCTAGCGTCTACGGCATGATCTTCTCCATGACCCCGCCCCCGGTGCAGCGCGAGCCCGTCCGCGGCGCGCTCGCCGCGCCGCTGCGTGAGCCGATGCGCTTCCTCACCACCTCCGCGCCCTGGCGCGGCCTGGCCTACTTCGCCGGATCGATGATCGTCGGGTGGGTGCTCTTCTTCCTGTACGTCGTCGTGGTGCTGCTGCCCTTCGCGCCGGCGTGGTCGTTCGGCCTGGCGAAGCTGGAGCGCCTGCGGGTCACGTGGCTGGGGGAGACGGCGATCGGCGATCCGCACCCGCCCGTCGCCGGGAACCTGTCCGCCCGCGCGGGCGCGCGGCTCGGTGAGCGGGCCACCTGGCGTGAGGTCGCCTACTCGTTGCTGCTCGCCGTGCTCACCCCGATCGTGTTCCTGGGCGCGGTGATCGGCTGGACCGTCGGCGGCGGGCTCCTGGTCGGCCCGCTCCTCTCCGACGAGGTCAACGTCATGGGCACGGCGGTCGACGGTGTCGTCGGCCGCGCGGTCTGGGGCGCGATCGGCGCCGTGATCTGCGCCGTGGGGCTGTACATCACCTACGCCGTGTCCGTGGCGCAGGCCGCCACCGCGCGCCTGCTGCTCGGCCCCACCGAGGAGGAGTTGCAGCGGCGCGTCACGACGCTCGAGGCCTCCCGCGGCGTGCTGGTGCACTCCTTCGAGGGGGAGCGCCGCCGCATCGAGCGCAACCTGCACGACGGCCCGCAGCAGGACCTCGCGAGCCTGTCGCTGCAGCTCGGCGAGCTGCAGCAGAGCCTGCCGGACACTGCCGACGAGGCCCTGCGCGGTCAGGTGTCCGAGGCGCAGGCCCGCCTCGAGCGCGCGATGGCGGGCCTGCGGGACACCGTCCGCGGCGTGCACCCGCAGGTGCTCGACGACGCCGGCGTCGAGGCCGCGTGCGCCGAGCTCGGCGGCGCGATCCGGGTCGACGTGAGCGCGGGAGAGGGCTGGACGCCCGGCGGCCGCCTGCCCGCCGAGATCGAGCAGGCCATGTACTACACCGCCAGCGAGGCCGTCACCAACGCGATCAAGCACGGCGGCGCGAGCACGGTGCGGATCACGTTCGCCGCGGGCGCGCTCGGGGTGTCGATGACGGTGATGGACGACGGTACGGGCGGGGCGGACCCGGCCGGCGGCACGGGCCTCGCCGGGCTGATCGAGCGGGCCGAGTCGATCGGCGCGACCCTGACGGTGCTGAGCCCGCCCGGAGGGCCCACGACGCTCTACTGGGCGAAGGCGATGTCGTAGGCTGCGCGCGATGCGCATTGCAATAGCCGAGGATTCCGTGCTGTTGGCCGAGGGGCTGCAGCGGATCGTCGAACGGGCCGGCCACGAGGTGGCCGGCCTGCTCGGCGATGCCGACGCGCTCCGGGCGATCGATCCAGGCACCGTCGACCTGGTGCTGACCGACGTCCGGATGCCGCCCGGCCACGGTGACGACGGACTCCGGGCGGCGCTGGACCTGCGGGCCGGCCGCGCCGGCCTGCCGGTGCTGGTGCTCTCCCAGTACGTCGCCGCCGCGTACGCGCGGCGGCTGCTGGACTCCGGCGGCGGCGTGGGCTACCTGCTCAAGGAGCGGGTCGGGCGCGTGGACGATTTCCTCCGCGCCCTCGACACCGTGGCGAACGGGGGAGTGGTGGTGGACCCCGAGGTGATCTCGAAGATGTTCACCCCGACGGTGCTCGACCGGCTCACGCCCCGCGAGGGCGAGGTGCTCGCCCTCATGGCGGAGGGCCGCAGCAACGCCGATATCGCTGCAGCGCTGGTGGTCTCGGACGCGGCGGTCGCCAAGCACGTGGCGAACATCTTCGCGAAGCTGGACCTGCCCCCGGAGGAGGGGAACCGCCGCGTCCGTGCCATCCTCACCTATCTCACGGAGCGATAGCCGCGCCGACCGTGTTACGCGCCGGTAGCCGGTACCTTGACCCTATGGCGAATCCCGTTGGCCCCACTCCTATCGACCTGCAGGCACTGCGCCGCGCGCCCAAGGTGCTGCTCCACGACCATCTCGACGGCGGGCTGCGGCCCGCCACCGTCCTCGAGCTCGCCGCCGAGACCGGCTACGCGAACCTCCCCGCCACCACCGAGCCCGAGCTGGCCGCGTGGTTCCGGGACGCCGCCGACTCCGGCTCGCTGGTGAAGTACCTGGAGACGTTCGAGCACACCGTCGGCGTGATGCAGACGCCCGAGGCGCTCGCCCGCGTGGCGCGCGAGTGCGCGGAGGACCTGGCGGCCGACGGCGTGGTCTACGCCGAGGTGCGGTTCGCGCCCGAGCAGCACCTCGAGGGCGGCCTGTCGCTCGACGAGGTCATGGAGGCCGTGCTCGCGGGCTTCGCCTCGGGCGAGTCCGCGGCGCGCACCGCGGGCCGCCCGATCGTGGTGCGCTGCCTCGTGACCGCGATGCGGCACGCGGCCCGCTCGCGCGAGATCGCCGAGCTGACGGTGCGCTGGCGCGACCGCGGCGCCGTCGGATTCGACATCGCCGGCGCGGAGGCGGGCTTCCCGCCCAGCCGCCACCTCGACGCGTTCGAGTACATGCGGGATCACTCCGCGCCCTTCACCATTCACGCCGGAGAGGCGTTCGGGCTGCCGTCGATCCATGAGGCGCTGGCCTTCTGCGGTTGCGATCGCCTGGGCCACGGGGTGCGCATCGTCGACGACATCGCGGGCGTCGAGCCGGGATCCACCGACTTCTCCGACGCGGTCCTCGGCCGGGTCGCGGCACGGGTGCGGGACGCGCGCATCCCGTTGGAGCTGTGCCCCAGCTCCAACGTGCAGACCGGCGCGGTCGCCTCGATGGAGGAGCATCCCTTCAACCTGTTGGCGCAGTTGCGCTTCCGGGTCACGGTGAACACCGATAACCGGCTCATGAGTGACACCACGATGAGCGCGGAGATGCTCAAGCTGGTCGAGACCTTCGGCTACGGCTGGGCCGATCTGCAGCGCTTCACGATCAACGCGATGAAGTCGGCGTTCCTGCCCTTCGACGAGCGACTCGCGATCATCGACGACGTGATCAAGCCCGGCTTCGCGGTGCTGATCGGTTGACGCAGGCATGCCCCGCGGCGGCGACGCCGCGGGGTCCGGTCACTTGGAGGTGAGCCGGTCCTCGAAGTCGTGCTCGAGGGCTCGCCACGCCTCGGCCTCGTTGTCGAACGGGCCCGACGGTGCGAGCCTCCGCGGCTGCGGGTCGAGCGCGTAGGAGACGAAGAAGCCCAGCGGAGTGGTGGGGCGCAGCGCATCGCGCACCGAGGCGTCGTCCGCGAAGTCGGCCGAGTCCAGCAGCAGTTCCACCGCGAGGTCCAGCTGATCGCGGTCGATGCGCCGCGGACCGTCGGCGATGTCCTCGCCGATTCCGGGGAGCACGTAGACGTTGTCGTCGTAGACCTCGATCTCCAGCGATCCGTCGGTCGCGGCCACGCGCACCTCGTCGAAGGTGGAGACCGACGAGAGGTCGGTGTCGTCGTCGTCCGCGAGGTACCGCGCCAGCGCGCCCTCGGAGTCGAAGACGTAGATCTTGCCCTTACGGCCCAGGAAGACCGGGTTGTCGTCGAGGTAGCAGCGCAGCGTGTAGTACTCGCCGGTGGAGGTGATGATCTTGATCGGGTCGATGCCGACCTGACCCCAGAAGGAGTCGTCCTCCTCCTCCTCGTCCTCGAAGTCCTCCTCGGCGCTCTTCGCGAGCGCCGCGCCGTCGTCGGCGTCCTCGTCGCCCTCGTACTCGTCGTCGTCCTCATCGAGGTCGTCGGTGTCGAGACCGGGCACGTCGTCCAGGTCGTCGTCGAGGTCGTCGTCCAGGTCCGCGGCATCGGCGGCCAGGGCGGCGGCCTTCTCCTCGGCCTCCGCGAGCTCCTGCTCGGCCGCCTCGGTGAGCGTGGCGGACACCTTCGGGGTGCTGACGACGCCCTCGATCGCGTCGATCACGTCGTCCCACTTGCGGCTGATGATCTGGCCGACCTTGTGCCACATCTCCGCGCCCTCGCGGCCCTCGAAGTTGCGGGTACCGATCCGCACGGTGCCGAGGACCGGGTTGCCGTTGAAGAACTTGGTGACGTCGATCAGTTCGCACACCTCGCCGATGAGGCCGACGATCTCGAGGGTGTCCTCGAGCTCCGCGATCACCTCGGGGGTGGGCTCCTCGGCGGCGAGCTCCGGCACCGAGATCAGGTCGAAGCTGCGGTCGTCGCGGGGCACGAAGGCCTCCGCGGGCAGGGTGGTCAGGGCCTCCCAGGCGGGGTGGTCGTCCAGGTCGTTCGGCTTGCCGCTGCGGGCGAAGGCGACCAGCTCGGCGACCGACGAGAAGCCGTACAGGTCCTCGTCGAGGCCCAGGAAGGCCTCCCATTCGTCCTCCCCGTCACGCCACCGCGGTGCCCACAGGGTGTACACCGGGCCGTCGGTGAGGCCGAGTTCGATCGGGACGATGTCAGACGCCATGGCGCCCAGCGTAGTGCACCGGGCCGCCTGCGCGTCGGCTGGAGGATCCGACCGCACGGGGCTCAGCCCGTCGGGCGGAAGAACCCGTAGAACTGCTGGCCGATGTTGTCCGTGCGGATCGCGGAGATCTGCACCGGATCGCCCGCCTCCACCATGCGGCCGTCGCCGATGACCATCGCGACGTGCCCCTCCCACACGGCCAGATCGCCCGGCTGCACCTGCCCGGCGCTCACCGCCGCTCCCACGCCCTGCTCGTTGGCGAGGCGCGGCAGTTCGATGCCGGCCTGCCGGTACGCCCACTGCGTGAATCCGCTGCAGTCCAGCCCGACTCCGGGCGTCGTCCCGCCCCACGAGTAGGGCACGCCCAACTGCGTGAGCGCGGCCTGCACCGCGGCGGCGGCCTTCGCGTTCGGGGCCTTCACCACCGTGCCGTCGGGCAGCCGCACGTCGTAGCCGCCCTTGCCGTCGGCGGTCACCGTCGCCCCGGACCGGCGCGAGGCGGACACCGTCTTCGCCCCGGAGCCACGGCCCGAGCCCGAGCCGCTCCGGTTCGCGGACGTGAGCGCGGAGGTGAGCCCGCTGACGGGGGAGGCTCCGCCGCCCGAGCCGCCTCCGGATCCCGAGCCGGTGCCGGTCGGGGAGGAGGTCGACGGGGTCGCGGTCGCCGTCGTCGAGGCGGGCGTCGTCGCCGCACCGCCGTCGACGGTGGCGGGCGCGGTCGGGGTGCTCTCCGCCAGCCCGGACACCGTGCCGGTCTCGCCGTCGAGCTCGTCGCGGACGGACCGCAGCACGTCGAGCGCCTGCTGCAGGTGGTCGGCGGCCAGCGTGAGCACCGCGATCAGCCCGGTGGGGTTGAGCAGCGTCGGGTTCGCGGCCTCGGCCTTGCTCACGAAAGAGTCGAGGACGGCCTGCAGCCGCGCGCGGCCCCTGCTCACCACCCCGGCGGCGGTCGTGACCGACTCGCGGATCGATCCGCTGTGCTGCGACAGGGCCGCCGCGGCGGTGCCGCCGGTGCCGATCGTGCGCTGCGCGGTCGTCGCATCGACGCCCGTCCACGCGCTGCCGACGCTGACCGTCGCCGAATCCGTCTGCGCGCTGACCCGGGCCAGCTCGGCCTCCACCGCCCGGATCGCCGCGTCGACCCCCGCGACGGAGAGGTCGCCGGTGCCGAACGTGTCGAGCAGGGCCCGCAGCGGCGCCGCCAGCGCCGCGACGATGCCGCTCACGGCGCGCCCAGCAGCCCGAGCAGCGCCCCCGCGCCGCCCGCGTCCGTGGCGACGGCGGAGGCCACCGTCCGCGCCGCCCCGGCGGAGGCCGAGGTGTAGAACGCCGCCAGACGTGTCACCTCGGCATCGGCGGCGGTGACGGCGCCCAACAGCTCGGCCAGATAGTCGCCGCCGACCAGCCCGAAGACCGGTGTGAGCGCCGCGGCCGAGACGGCGCCCGCTCCCGCGGCCCCCGCCACCGACGCGGCCAGCGACCCCAGCTCGCTCCCCGCCGCCGTCACCGCGCTCGTCGTCATCAGAAACGGTTCCATCGCAATACCCCCTCATTGATTGGACGCCTCAGGCCCCCGCGAGGTTCCCGATACGCTGACCGCATGCAGATCACCGTGGTCGACCACCCCCTGGCCGCCGTCCGCCTCACCGCGCTCCGCGCGGAGGCCACCGACAACGCCTCCTTCCGCGCAGCGCTCAAGGAGCTCACCCAGATGCTGGTCTACGAGGCCATGCGCGATGCCGCCGTCGCCCCCGTGACCGTGACCACCCCGCTCGAGGACACCGACGGCGCCGCGCTCGCGAAGCCTCCGCTGCTGGTGCCCGTCCTGCGCGCCGGGCTCGGCATGGTCGACCAGGCGCACGCGATGCTGCCGGAGTCCCAGGTGGGCTTCGTCGGTATGGGGCGCAACGAGGAGACCCACGTCCCCGAGCCGTACTTCCAGTCGCTGCCCGCCGATCTCGCGGGCCGTCCCGTCTTCGTGCTCGACCCGATGCTCGCGACCGGCGGCTCGATGGTGGAGACGCTGAGCCTGCTCGCGCAGCGCGGCGCGACCGACGTGACCGCGGTGTGCGTCGTCGCGGCGCCCGAGGGCGTGCAGGCGCTCGCGGACTGCGGCCACCCCGTCCGCCTGGTCACGGCAACCGTCGACCGGGGGCTGAACGAGAACGCCTACATCGTGCCCGGCCTCGGCGACGCCGGCGACCGCCAGTTCGGCCCGCGCTGGACCTGACCCGCGGAACGGGACGGGGCTACGGGGCCGCCCAGAATCCCGTCGCCGGCTCGGTGAACTCGCCCGACGGGGTGCTGATCACCAGGCCGGCGGGGGTGATGTTGATCGTCGCGTCCGGGGCGCGAGCGACCCAGCCCGGGCCTGCGGGCAGTACGCCCTCGATGCGCGTCCCGGTACCGGTGTCGATGCGCCAGCCCGCGTAGTACAGCGCGCCCGCGCGATCGCAGACGACGGCCTGCGAGGTGGCGGTGAGGACCATCATCCGCGCACCGTCGCCGTCGGCGCAGCGCGCCGGTGTGCCCAGGAAGCCGAGCACGTCGGTCCCGGGGATCGACGGTGCGGGCGCGGGCTTCGCCGGCTCGGGGGTCGCCGTCGCGGTCACCGGGGCGGAACTCGACGGTCCGGAGGGCGGTGCCGCCACGGCCGCGGGCTCGGTGGGCCGCTTGCCGCTCACGTAGGCGGTGGCGGCCGCGGCTGCGGCCACCACGATCAAGACCCCCACCAGCACCGACACGGCGATCACCCGGCCGCGTGCGGGATCGGCCGGGCGGGCGGGGCGGTTCACCCGAAGGCCGCCCACTTACGCACCGTCTCGGTCACCTCGGTGAGCCGCTGTCGAGCGCGCGCCTCGGCGCCGCTCGTGTCGCTGTCGACTGTCACGGGCTCGATCACCTCCAGGTAGAACTTCGCCTTCGGCTCGGTTCCGGAGGGGCGCACGGTGACCCGGACGCCGTCGCCGCGGAACACCAGCGCGTCCGTCGCGGGGCGTGCCGTCAGAAGATCCTCACAGCCGACGGCGGTGTTTGCAACCTCAATGGGTGGGTCGGCGCGCAGCGCGGCCATGATCGCGGCGATCCGCGCGACGTCGTCCACGCGCAGCGCGTACTGGCTCGACAGGTACACGCCGTGCCGGTGGTACAGCGCGTCCAGGGCGTCGGGCAACCCGCTGCCCTGCGCCTTCAGGGCTGCGGCGTAACCGGCGGCGACGACCGCGGCGGAGATCCCGTCCTTGTCGCGCACCGTCGACGGGTCGACGCAGAGGCCGAGCGCCTCCTCGTACGCGAACACCAGGCCGTCGCCCGCCCGGACGAGATTCTTGAACCCGGTCAGGGTGCGCGCGTACCGCGCGCCGCGGCTCTCGGCGATCGCGCCGAGGAGCTCGGAGCTGACGATCGTCGTCGCCACGAGGGGATCCGACGGTGCGCCGTCCAGCGGTGCATCGAGCAGGTGGGCGCCCAGCAGCGAACCGGACTCGTCGCCGGTGAGCATCCGCCAGCCGCCGGGGAACCGGGCGCCCAGGGCGCACCGGTCGGCGTCGGGGTCGAGGGCGATCGCGAGGTCGGCGTCCACCCGCTCCGCGAGGGCGAGCAGCAGGTCGGATGCGCCGGGCTCCTCGGGATTGGGGAAGGTCACCGTCGGGAACTCGCCATCGGGCGCGAACTGCTGCTCCACGACGTGCACGTCGTCGAAGCCGCTGCGGCGCAGGGCCTCCACCGCGACCTTCCCGCCCACGCCGTGCATCGGCGTCAGGGCGATCCGCAGCGGCGCGGACGGCGCCGGGCGCAGCGAGGAGACGCGGTCCAGGTACGCCGCGACCACCTCGGCGGCGCGCGGGTCGGCGGGCACCGGCGTCCGCTCGATCGCCGTGGCGTGCGGGGCCGCGGCGATGAGCTTCTCGATCTCGGCGTCGGCCGGGGAGACCAACTGGGCGCCGCCGTCGAGGTAGACCTTGTAGCCGTTGTCCGCGGGCGGGTTGTGCGAGGCCGTGATCTGGACGCCCGCGACGGCGCCGAGCGCCTTGGTCGCGAACGAGACCCACGGAGTGGGGCCGGGTTCGGGCAGCGCCACCACGGCGAAGCCCTGGGCCGCGAGCACCTCGGTGGCGGCAGCGAAGAAGGCCTCCGAGCCGCGCCGCGCGTCGCGCCCGACGACGACGGTGCCGCCGCCCAGGCACTTCGCTTTCAGCCATTCGCCGAGCGCCCAGGTCGTGCGGGTCACGACCGCCACGTTCATGCCCGACGGTCCGCCGCGCACCGGGCCCCGCAGGCCCGCGGTGCCGAAGGAGAGCGGGGCGGCGAAGCGTTCCGCGAGCTCGTCGCCGCTCAGGGCTTCGAGCTCGGCGCGGGTCGCCGGGTCGGGGTCGCCCTCGATCCATGCGAGGGCCTCGGCCGCGAGCTCGGCGCTCATGCCTCCATCGCCTCGATCACGTCGGCGAGCAGGCCGCCCATTCGCGCGGCGGCCTCGCGACCGGCCTCGAGGACCTCCTCGTGGTTGAGCGGCTCGCCGGTGATGCCGGCGGCCAGGTTGGTGACGAGCGAGATCCCCAGCACCGCGGCGTCCTCCGCGCGGGCGGCGATCGTCTCGTGCACCGTCGACATGCCCACCAGGTCGGCGCCCAGCGTGCGCAGCATCCGGATCTCGGCCGGGGTCTCGTAGTGCGGGCCCGGCAGCCCGGCGTAGACGCCCTCGTTCAGCGACGGATCCACCTGCTGTGCCAGCGCGCGCAGGGCGGGGGAGTAGGCGTCGACGAGGTTGACGAACTGCGCGCCGACCAGGGGCGAGCGGGTCGTGAGGTTGAGGTGGTCGGAGATCAGCACCGGCTCGCCCACGAACATTCCCTCGCGGAGGCCGCCGGCGGCGTTGGTGAGGATCACCGTCGACGCGCCCGCCGCGCACGCCGTGCGCACGGGGTGGACCACGCGGGAGAGGTCGTGGCCCTCGTAGGCATGGGTGCGGCCGAGCAGGACCAGCACCCGCTTGCCGCCGACGACCACGGCAGACGCCGTGCCTTTGTGGCCCGCCGCGCTGGGCGGCGCGAAGTGCGGCAGCTCGGCCATCGGGACGGAGCCGGCGGCGGCGCCGCGCGCCGTGAGCGCATCTGCCGCGGGCGCCCAGCCGGAGCCGAGGACGACCGCCACGTCGAAGCGCTCACCTCCGGTCGCCGCGATGAGCGCGTCGGCCGCCTCCCGGGCCGCCGCGGTGGGATCGTCGATGCCGGTGTCGCGTGCAGTCTGCGCCATGGGAACCGATGCTAGCGGCTATCGTGATCGCCATGCCTTACGTCACGCGCACCGACGACGTCTTCACTCTGTTCCTGGGCGACGAGGGCGTCGAGCTCTCGGAGACCAACCCGGAGAACCGCTTCTCCCCGGACTGGGTCGACGCGGTGCACGCCCGCCTCGACGAGATCGAGGCGCAGGCGGCCGGTTCCCCCGCGGCGCTCGTCGTGACCGCCACTGGCAAGTTCTTCTCCAACGGCCTCGACGTCATGTACATCCTGGCCAACGCCGGTGAGCTGCCGACCTACCTGGATCGCGTGCACACGGTCTTCAGCCGCCTGCTGACCTTCCCCATGACCACCGTCGCGGCCGTCAACGGCCACGCCTTCGGCGCCGGCGCCATGCTGGCACTGTCGTGCGACTTCGCGGTGATGCGCGACGACCGGGGCTTCTTCTGCCTGCCCGAGGTCAGCCTCAAGATGGGCTTCACCGTGGGCATGGCGACGCTGCTGCGCTCGCGCCTGCCGTACCAGACCGCCGTCGAGGCGATGACCACCGGGCGCCGCTACGGCGGCGCCGACGCCGTGGCCGCCGGCATCGTGCAGGCCGCGGTCTCCGAGGCCGAGCTGCTGCCGGCCGCGACCGCCCGGGCGGCCGCGAACGCCGCGGCCGACGGCCCCACGCTGAACAAGATCAAGAACGATCTGCACACGCACCTCATCGCCGACCTCGCCGTTCCGACGACCGAAGTCAAGTTCGGCTGACGGTGACCGGTCGCGTCACCTCCGTCCTGGAGGCGCTCACCGGCACCGTCGACCGCGTGCGGGGCGACCTGGTCGCGGTCAGCCACGAGATCCACGCCCGGCCCGAGCTGGCCTTCGAGGAGCGGTTCGCGGCGGCGCTGCTGGCCGACGCCCTCGCGGGGCACGGCTTCGCCGTCGAGCGGCACGTCGCGGGCCTCGAGACCGCATTCGTCGGACGGGCCGGCGACGGGCCGCTGCGCGTCGCCGTCTTTGCCGAGTACGACGCCCTGCCCGGCATCGGGCACGCCTGCGGACACAACATCATCGCCGCGGCCGGACTCGGCGCGGGCATCGCGCTCGCGTCCGTCGCGGGCGAGCTCGGCCTCACCGTCGAGGTGTACGGCACCCCGGCCGAGGAGTCCGGGGGCGGCAAGGTACTCATGCTGCAGCGCGGCGCGTTCGACGGTGTCGCGTGCGCGGGCATGGTGCACCCCGCCCCGTTCGACGTGGTGCGCACGCGCACCCTGGCGCTGGCCGACCTCGCGATCCGGTTCACGGGGCGTGAGGCGCACGCCTCGGCGGCACCGTGGGCCGGCCGCAACGCGGGCGACGCGGCCACGGTCGCGCAGGTGGCCCTCGGACTGCTCCGGCAGCACTTCGAGCCCGGGCAGCAGCTGCACGGCATCGTCAGCGAGGGCGGGGCCGCGCCCAACGTCGTCCCCGCTGCCGCCGAGTTGCTCTACTACCTGCGTGCCGACGACGCGGAGTCGCTGGACCGGCTCGCCGCGCGCGCCGGCGACTGCTTCGCAGCGGGCGCCCTCGCGGCCGGGTGCACCCACGAGGTCACCGAGGTCTCGCCCGCGTACACGGAGCTGCGCAGCGACGACGGCCTCGCCGCCGCCTATCGGGCCGCGGCGGTCGCGATCGGCCGCGACCCGGTGGCGCCGGAGTTCGAGCGGCTGGTGCCTCTGGGGAGTACCGACATGGGCAATGTGAGCCACGCTGTACCGTCGATCCATCCGCTGATCGGCCTCGAGACCGACGGGGCCGTGACCCATCAGCCGGAATTCACGGCCGCCGCCGCCACCGAATCCGCCGATCGGGCCGTGCGCGACGGCGCTCTGGCCCTGGCCGCAGCCTTCGCTGCGGTCGCGGAGGACGAGGACGAGCGTGCGCGGCTGCTGACCGGGGCCGGGCGCGGAAGTGATGGAGGCGGACGGTGAGCGGCACGGCGAGCGGGACTGCGGGCGAGGAACTCTCGAGGGCCGCCTACGTCGATCGGTGGTTGCAGCGCAAGGGCGACTGGCTCCGCGAGTTCCGGCGCGACCTGCACGCTCACCCCGAACTGTCCTGGCGGGAGCAGCGCACCACCAACGCGGTCTTCGAGGCGCTGACCGCCGCGGGTCTGCACCCGCGGAAGCTGTCGACCACCGGCCTGATCTGTGATCTCGGCCCCACCGCCGGCGAGCGCGTGGCCCTGCGCGCCGACATGGACGCTCTGCCGATCCACGAGGCCACCGGCCTCGCGTTCCAGTCCACGACCCCGGGCGTCTCCCACGCCTGCGGCCACGACGCGCACACGTCGATCCTGCTGGGCACCGGCCTCGCGCTCGCGGAGCTCGCCCGCGCCGGGCGGCTGCCCGTCGGCGTGCGGCTGGTCTTCCAGCCCGCCGAGGAGGTCATGCCCGGCGGCGCGCTGTCCGCGGTCCGCGACGAGGTGATGCGGGGCGTCTCGCGGATCTACGCGCTGCACTGCGACCCGCGCGTCGAGGTCGGGAAGATCGGCGTCCGCTCCGGCGCGATCACTTCCGCCGCCGACCACGTCGAGGTCATCCTGCACTCGCCCGGCGGGCACACCTCGCGGCCGCACCTGACCAGCGACCTGATCTACGCCATGGGCACCGTCATCACCGGCCTGCCCGGCGTGCTGTCGCGCCGCGTGGATCCTCGCTCCGGCACGATCATGGTGTGGGGCGCCGCGAACGCGGGCTCCGCGCCGAACGCGATCCCGCAGATCGGGGCGCTGCACGGCACCGTCCGCACCGGCGAGCACCAGATCTGGGAGTCGCTGGAGCCGCTCGTGCGCGAGATCATCGCCGAACTGCTCTCGCCGCTGCGGATCAAGCACGAGGTCAACTACACCCGCGGCGTCCCGCCGGTCATCAACGACCACCTGGCCGCCACCCGCCTCGCGGACGCCGCGCGCGCCGTCTCGCCCGACGGGGTCGTCGACACCCCGCAGTCCGGCGGCGGCGAGGACTTCTCGTGGTACCTGGAGGAGTCGCCCGGCGCGATGGCGCGGCTCGGCGTGTGGTCCGGCGAGGGCCGTCAGTACGACCTGCACCAGCCCGATTTCGTGCTCGACGAGCGCGCGCTCGAGATGGGCGTGAAGGTCTTCACGAACGTGGTCTTCGCCTCCGGGCGCTGATCGCCGCGACCGGGGCCGTGCCCGCGCCGGCGTGGTCCCGGTCGCGGCGACGGCAGTGCGGCGATCGGACTCTCGAATTCTGTCCGCTTCGGACTCCGTGTCCGGAGCGGACAGAATCCGAGAGTCGTCGATGCGGGGCTCCGCGCTTCGTGTGACGGTGGTGCTGTGATCAGCCGTCGCCGCGCACGAGCGCGTCGCCGAGGACGGTGCGGCGGTACAGGACCCGACGTCCGTACCGCGAACTCTCGACGATCCCGCTGGCGCCCAGTACTTTCAGGCTCTGCGACACAGCTGACGGCGAGATCCCCAGCGCGGCGGCGAGATCGACCACCGCGGCGGGCTCGGCCAGTACCGCGAGGAGGTCCGCCTTCGCTGTGCCGATCAGCCTGCGGAGCGCGTCGTCGGCGACTGGTGGAACGGATTCCGCGAGCGTCGCCGAACCCCGGGCGGGGTAGCCGATGTTCGGCGCGGTGCGGGTCGGATCGTGGGCGGTGGTGATCTTCGTCGTGAAGACGCTCGGCATCAGCGTCAGGCCGAGGCCGGGGGAGCGGACCTCGCCCGAGACCACCGAGCACGACATGTCCACACTCAACTCCCCGGTGCGGCGCCATTCCACGCGCGGGCTCAGCGATTCGAAGAGACGGGTGGGGCCGCCGACGGCGAGCTCGCGACCGCGGAAGACGATGTCGGACTCCAGGATCCGCTGCACCGCGGGCCACACGGGCGCGACGGCGGCGCGGTGATAGTCGGCCAGGGCATCGGCGATGACCGGTGTGGGATCGTCCAGGGCGATCAGGCACGCCAGGGGCCCCGACGGTGCCGCGCCCTCCGCCAGTTCGACCAGCTCGGCGCGCGCCGTCCGCGCGTCCGTGCCACGGACCGCGTCGAGGTGCGCGTCGAACGTCGGCCGGACGTCGGCCTGTGCGGTCACCGGAGTGAGGAAGTCGGGGATCTGCTTGCCCGACGGCGAGACCAGCGCGTCGATCAGTTCGCGGTCGTACTCGTCCCGGCGGGCGTTCGCCTCGCACCGCCACCCCGTGAGGTGGTGCGCGGTGTCGTAGACCTTGTTCAGGTGGAACAGGCTCAGGACGGTCTCGTTGAGCGGCGACACCACGAAGCGGGCGTCGGCCAGATCTCCGACGTCCAACAGGTAGGTCAACATGTAGGCGCCACCTAATTCATTGGAACCCGCGGCGGGGTTCGTGTGTGCTCGGAGTATGAGCGAATACCGAGAGCACTGGAACCTGACGGCGGATCCTCCGACGGCAGCAGTCTACGCCCGCATGGCGGATGTGCACGACCGATCCTCGCGGGACCGGGAGGCCCGGAACCGGGTGGGGAGCACCGTCGCACCCGGACGACGGGGCCTGCGTCCCGGGCTGGCCCGGGCGCTGCGCCGGCTGGCGGCGGCGATCGAGCCGGCGCCGGCGGGCTGCGGGCCCGAGGCCGCCTGAGCGGTTCTACTCCGGGCCGTCGGCGGACGCGCCCGGTCCGGGGCCCACGTTGCGGGACTCGCGGGTGCGGATGTCGAGGACGTACTCCTCGGGGGCACCCGCGATGTACGCGGCGTCGGCCATCACGCCGAGGTAGCGGGCCGACGGGAGGCCGCCCTCGAAGGCGTCGACGACGTACAACCAGGCCAGGGTGGAGCCGCCGCCGATGAGGTCGACGCGGACCTTGAGCTTGACGTGGATGCCCAGCTCGGAGCCCTCCCAGCGGTCGAGGGAGACCTCGTCGTCGGGGGTCACGTCGTAGAGCACCACGAAGACCTTGGCGTCGGGATCGGAGGGGTCCTCGGTGACGGTCGCGAGTGCGCCCTCCCACCCGATGTCCTCGCCGGAGAAGGTCAGGCGCCAACCGTGCAGCCACCCCGTGCCTGCCATGGGCGAGTGCGGGGCGCGCTCGGCCATCTGGTCGGGGTGCATGTTGGAGCCGTATGCGGCGTAGATCGGCACAGGGTGGACTTTACCGCGCCGGTCCACGCGGACGGCTCTGCCCGACGGTGCCCGCACGCGGAGGCCGGTCGGACGATAGCGTTGCAGACATGACGAACATCGTGATCATCGGCGGCGGTCCGGCGGGGTACGAAGCAGCACTGGTGGCGGTGGCGCACGGCGGCGACGTCACGGTGATCGAGTCCGACGGGATCGGTGGGGCCTGCGTCCTGTACGACTGCGTCCCGTCGAAGACCTTCATCGCCTCGACCGGCATCCGCACCGAGACCCGGCGCGCCGTGGACCTGGGCATCGAGCTGCACTTCGAGCGCGTCGAGATCGACGTCGAGCGGATCAACTCGCGCGTCAAGGACCTGGCGGCGGCGCAGTCCGCCGACATCCGCGCCCGCCTCGCGGGCGAGGGCGTGCGGATCATCCGCGGCCGCGCCACGCTCGCTCCCACGGCGTCGGGTATGGCCCATCACGAGGTGAACGTCGTCACGCCGTCCGGCGGTGAGCAGTCCTTCGAGGCCGACGTCGTGCTCGTCGCCACCGGCGCGTCGCCCCGCGTGCTGGAGTCCGCGCAGCCCGACGGCGAGAAGATCCTGACCTGGCGGCAGCTGTACGACCTCGAGGAGCTCCCGACCCATCTCGTGGTCGTCGGCTCCGGCGTCACGGGCGCGGAGTTCGTGCACGCCTACACCGAGCTCGGCATCAAGGTCACCCTCGTCAGCTCCCGCGACCGGGTGCTGCCGCACGAGGACGAGGATGCCGCCCTGGTGCTGGAGGACGCGCTGCTCGACCGCGGCGTCTCGCTGGTCAAGCGGGCCTACGCCGACAAGGTGGAGCGAACCGAGGACGGCGTCGTCGTGCGCCTGACCGACGGCCGCACCGTGGAGGGCTCGCACTGCCTCATGACGGTCGGCTCGATCCCGAACACCGCGGGCATCGGCCTCGAGGACGTCGGCATCGAGGTGGACAAGGGCGGCTACATCCCCGTCGACCGCGTCTCGCGCACCAAGGTGCCCGGCATCTACGCCGCCGGCGACTGCACCGGCGTGCTGCCGCTCGCCTCCGTCGCCGCGATGCAGGGCCGCGTCGCGATGTACCACGCGCTCGGCGAGGGCGTCTCGCCGGTGAAGCTGAAGACCGTGTCGTCGGCGATCTTCACCCGCCCGGAGATCGCCACCGTCGGCGTCTCGCAGGCCGCGATCGACGACGGAACGTACCAGGCGCGCACCGTCATGCTGCCGCTCGCGACGAACCCGCGCGCGAAGATGTCGGGCCTGCGGCGCGGTTTCGTCAAGATCTTCTGTCGTCCCAACACCGGCCTCGTCATCGGCGGAGTGGTGGTGGCGCCCAACGCCTCCGAGCTGATCCTGCCGCTCACCGTCGCGGTGCAGAACGGGCTCACGGTCGACGACGTGGCGCAGACCTTCTCCGTGTACCCGTCGCTGTCCGGCTCGGTCACCGAGGCCGCCCGGCAGCTGATGCGCCAGGACGACCTGGCCTAGCATCCGGCGGTGAGCGATCGGGACGACGTCGTCGACGGTGCCGTCCGCGATCCCGAGGCGTTCCTGGTCGTGATGGTGGCTGCCGGGTCCGGGCGCGGAGATCGCGACGCGGTTCTTCGGAGGAGTCGCTGATCGATTTCGCACGAAAAATCACAAAAACGTTCAGCTGGGCTGTGAGGCTCTGTTAAATTTCGTGTGAATTCGTTCACTGACCCCCTGGAGGCGCGATGCTCCTCGCCGACAACGCACTCCGACTCAACGTCGGACTGCTCGACTACACGCTGGTCGCGATCTACTTCGTGTTCGTCCTGGGCATCGGGTACCTGGCCCGTACGCAGGTCGCATCCAGCCTCGACTTCTTCCTCTCGGGTCGGCGGCTCCCGGCGTGGGTGACCGGCGTCGCCTTCGTCTCCGCGAACCTCGGCGCCGTCGAGATCATGGGTATGTCGGCCACCGGCGCCCAGATCGGTATGTCGACCTTCCACTACTACTGGATCGGCGCCGTCCCGGCCATGGTCTTCCTCGGCATCGTGATGATGCCGTTCTACTACGGCTCGAAGGTGCGCAGCGTCCCCGAGTTCATGCGCAAGCGCTTCGGCACCGGCGCGCACCTGGTGAACTCGCTGAGCTTCGCGGTGGCCCAGGTACTCATCGCCGGCGTCAACCTGTTCCTCCTCGGCACCGTGATCAACGTGGTCCTCGGCTGGCCGCACTGGGTCTCGCTCCTCGTCGCCGCGGCGGTCGTGCTCACCTACACCGTGCTCGGCGGCCTCTCCGCCGCGATCTACAACGAGGTGCTGCAGTTCTTCGTCATCCTCGCGGCGCTGGTGCCGCTCACCGTGATCGGCCTGATCAAGGTCGGCGGTTGGAGCGGACTCAAGGAGAAGGTGATCGAGACCCGCTCCGACAAGGGCGTCACCGCCACCGTCTCCGATCAGCTGCACACCTGGCCGGGGCAGGCGCTCAGCGGCTTCGAATCGCCGGTCTGGTCCGTCGTCGGCATCGTCTTCGGTCTCGGCTTCGTGCTCTCCTTCGGCTACTGGACCACGAACTTCGTCGAGGTGCAGCGCGCCATGGCCTCGGACTCGATGTCGGCGGCGCGGCGCGCGCCCATCATCGGCGCCATCCCGAAGATGTTCATCCCCTTCGTGGTCGTGGTGCCGGGCATGATCTGCGCCGCGGCGATCGGCGACATGATCAACCTCAAGAACAACGGCGCGCCGGACGGCGTCACCTACAACGACGCGTTGCTGCTCATGATGCGCGACATCCTGCCCAACGGCCTGCTGGGCGTGGCCGTCGCCGGCCTGATCGCGTCGTTCATGGCGGGCATGGCGGCCAACGTCTCCGCGTTCAACACCGTGTTCAGCTACGACCTGTGGCAACAGTACGTGGTCAAGGACCGCGAGGATTCCTACTACATCCGCGTCGGCCAGGTCGCGACGGTCATCGCGGTGTTCCTCGCGATCGGCACGGCGACGATCGCCGCAGGCTACTCCAACCTGATGGACTACCTGCAGACGCTGTTCGGCTTCTTCAACGCGCCGCTCTTCGCGACGTTCCTGCTCGGCATGTTCTGGAAACGGATGACGCCCACCGCCGGCTGGGTGGGCCTCGTCTCCGGCACGCTGGCCGCGATCGGCGTCTTCATCCTGCAGAAGACCGGCGTGATCGACCTGCCCGGCCAGGGCATGGCCTTCGTCGCCGCATCGGCGGCCTTCGTGGTCGATATCGTGGTCTCCGTGCTGGTCTCCGCCGTGACGAAGCCGAAGCCCGAATCCGAGTTGAGCGGCTACGTCTACTCGCTCACCGACAAGGCCACCCTGCGGGGCGAGGACGACGGCTCCGCGCCCTGGTACTCGCGCCCCGTGCCCCTGGGGGCCGCGGTGCTCACCACGACCGTCGTACTCGGCCTGATCTTCCACTGACGAGGAGCTGAACCATGACCAACGACAAGGGAACCGCGTCCGCTCCGGCGAAGAAGTCCACGAAGCTGGCGCTCCTGTCCGACATCCGCACCGTGATCGCCGCCCTGCTCGGGATCTACGGCGTCCTGCTCCTGATCGCCGGGTTCGTACCGTCGTTCGCCGAACTGGGTGCCCGCGAATTCGAGCACACGCCCGATCGTGTCGATATGGCGGCGGGCAGCGCCGGGAACCTGTGGGTGGGCGGCGCCCTCGTCCTCGTGGCCGTCGCCTTCGAGGTGTGGGCAGTGATGGGCGTGGGGCGTGCTCGCAGCTGATCGACGCCGGCTGATCCTCGAGGCGGCGGCGGCCCACGGCTCCGTCCGGGTGATCGACCTCGCGGCCGAGCTCGGCGTCTCCGAGATGACGATCCGCCGCGACCTCGACCGGCTCGACGAGGCCGGCGAGCTCGCCAAGGTGCACGGTGGGGCGGTCCTGCCCGGCGCCCGGGCCGGACGGGGCGTGGAGCCGCGGTCCGCGCAGAAGGCCGTCCGCGACACCGCCGAGAAGCGCGCCATCGCAACCGCCGCTGCAGTTCTCGTCGAGGACGGGATGACGGTGGCGGTCGGCGCCGGGACGACCACTCTCGAGCTCGCCCGCCTGCTGCGGGGCCGCCGCGTCGCCGTGGTGACCAATTCGATCTCGATCTTCCACGAGCTGACCGATCCCGACGACGCCGGCGCCGACCCGACCGGGGCGGCGGAGGTGCAGCTGACGGGCGGGCAGCGCACCCCGTCGGACGCGCTGGTGGGGCCCGTGGCGAACGCCATGCTCGAGCGCGTGCGCTGCGACCTCGCCTTCCTGGGCTGTCACGGGATCGACCCCGTGGCCGGGTTCACCTCGCCCAACATCGGTGAGGCCGAGACGAACCGGCGCCTCATCGGCAGCGCCCGGTCCACCGTGCTCCTCGCCGACCACACCAAGTACGGCGAGATCGGCGCCCACCTGTTCGCGCGCTTCGCCGACGCCGACGCCCTGATCGTCGACGACGGCCTGGGCGCCGTCGCCCGGGAGGCGTTGGCCGCCGCCGTCCCGCTCACCGTCGTGCCGGGAGGTGCCCCATGACCCGCGAGATCGCCGCCCCCACCGCATCCCGCCTCGCCGACGGCCGCGAGATCCTGTTCTTCTCCTCCGACGGTCCGCCGTCGATCGGCGTGGACCGCAGGGACCTCCCTGCGCGCCCGACGGTGCCGGTCACCACCGTGCGGCGCGATCCCACGACCGGCGATAACGTGATCATCGCGCCCGCGCGGCAGGAGCGGACCTACAAGCCACCGCGGACGATGTGCCCGCTCGACCCCGACCCGGCCGGGCTCTCGAGTGAGATCCCCGCTGCGGATTACGAAGTGGTGGTCTTCGAGAACCGCTTCCCCTCGCTCTCCGCCCCCGACGGCTACGCGGCGCCTGCGCCCGCGGCGGTGGACCCGTTGCGCCTCGAGGTGCCGGGTCTGGGCCGTTGCGAGGTGGTCTGCTTCAGCAGCGATCACGACGGATCCTTCGCCGGCCTCTCGCAGCGGCGGGCCAGGCTGGTGATCGATGCATGGAGTCACCGCACCGCGGACCTGCTGGCGCGCAGCGACATCGAGGAGGTGTACTGCTTCGAGAACCGCGGCGAGGAGATCGGCGTGACGCTCACACACCCCCACGGGCAGATCTACGGCTACCCCTTCCGGACCCGACGCACCTCCTCGTTGCTGCGCACCGCGGCGCAGTACCGCGCGGAGCACGGCGCGGACCTGTTCGAGGCGGTGCTCGCGTCCGAGATCGCCGACGGATCTCGGATCCTCGTCCGCACCCAGTACGTGACCGCCTTCGTGCCGTACGCCGCGAAGTGGCCCGCCGAGGTGCACGTCTACCCGAACCGGCACGTGCACAACCTGTCCGAGCTCACCGACGCCGAGGCCGACGACCTGGCAGCGGTCTACCTGGTGCTGCTCCGCGCCTTCGACGCGCTCTACGACGCGCCGCTGCCGTACATCGCCTCGTGGCACCAGTACCGATCCGGCTCCGCCGAGGGCTACCTGCACGCCGAGCTGTTCTCCATCCGCCGCAGCGCGGACAAGCTCAAATACCTCGCCGGCTCTGAGTCCGGCCGCGATGCCTTCGTCACGGACAAGACGCCGGAGGCCATCGCCGACGAGCTGCGGCGGGTGATCGGATGACGGTGCGCGCGTACGCCCCTGGGCGGGTGAACCTGATCGGCGAGCACACGGACTACAACGACGGGTTCGCGCTGCCCATCGCGCTGCAGCTCGGGACCGTGGCCGAGTTCGATCCGGCTGCGGGCGGTTCCGCGATCGAGGTCACCTCCGCCCAGGAGGGCGGTGCCGTGGCGGTACCGCTGGACACCCTCCCGGGGCAGGTGCGGGGTTGGGCCGGCTACGTCGCGGGGTGCGTGTGGGCGCTCCGCGAGCACGGCGTGTCCGTGCCGGGCGGAGCGCTGCGACTCCGCTCCGAGGTGCCGGTGGGGGCGGGGCTCTCGTCGTCCGCCGCCCTGGAGTGCGCGGTGCTGCTGGCCGTGCTCGAAGCGGCGCCGGGCCCTGTTCCGGATCGGACCGAGCTGGCGCGCATCGCGCAACGTGCCGAGAACGACTACGTCGGCGCGCCGACCGGCCTGCTCGATCAGATGGGAAGCCTGTTCGGTGCGGAGGACACGGCCCTGCTGCTCGACTTCCGTACGCTGGCGGTCGATCCCGTGCCCCTGCGCCTCGGTGACGACGTGCTGCTGGCGATCGACTCGCGGACGCCGCACCAGCACGCGGCGGGGGAGTACCGCCGTCGACGCGAGGCGTGCGAGGCCGCGGCCGCGGAGCTCGGCGTCGCGGCATTGCGCGATGCCCCGGACGATGCCTGGGAGTCGCTGCAGGACGAGGAGACCCGTCGCCGCGCCCGGCACGTGCTCACCGAGAACCGCCGCGTGCTCGATGCCGCCGCTGCGCTGCGCCGCGCGGATCACGCCGGCTTCGGCGCGCTCATGAACGCCTCGCAGGCGTCGATGCGCGACGACTTCGCGATCACCGTCCCCGCCATCGATCTCATCGCGGACACCGCGGTCGCGCTCGGTGCGTACGGCGCGCGGATGACGGGCGGCGGATTCGGCGGCACCGTCATCGCCCTGGCGCCCGCGGGCGCCGCCCGGCGCATCGCGGAGTCGCTTCCGCAGCGCATCGCCGCCGCCGGACATCCCGTGCCGACGGTGGCCGCGATCCGGCCGGCGCGCGGCGCCCACGTCCTGCCGGATGTGCGATCGCGTCCGTGATCCCCGTTCACCACCTCATCCGCGACTCGGAGCGTAGATTCCGCCGTACGGAATTCGGTGACCCGGTGGTGGGCCGGGCGGGAAGAGGTGCGGCATGGCGGTACGAGGAGGTGTCCTCGCGGCGGGGGTCCTCGCGGTGACGATCGCGGGATGCGGGAGCGCCGGCGACGGTGCGGCGGCGAGCTCGTCCAGCGCGGCGGCGCAGGTCAGGACCATCGTGCTCATCAATCCGAACTCCAGTGCGAGCGCGACTTCCTCGATGGTCGAGCTGGCGACGGCGGAGGCGCGCGGCGCGGCGAAGATCGTCGGCGTCACCAACGACGGTGCGCCCGCGCTCCTGACCACGCAGCAGGATATGGCGACCGCTGCGCGGGGCGTCGTCGAGCGCGGCGTCACGGCGGCGAAGGAGCCGGGCGTCGCGGCGATCATCGTCTCCGCGTTCAGCGATCCCGGGCTGGCGGAGCTGGACTCGGCGGTCTCGGTGCCCGTCTTCGGCATCGGTACGGAGGCCTTCCGGGAGGCCGCTGAGGGAGGCCGCGCGTTCGGCATCGCCACCGTCACGTCGGATCCCGCACTGGTGGAATCCTTCCGGCAGAAGGCCGCCGAGCTCGGCATCGAGGGCCAGTACCGCGGGGTTCGGGTCACGCCGGGCGATGCGACGCAGCTCGTGACGTCGCCGGACGCGCTCGACGCGGCGCTGCGCGATGCCGTGCGGCAGTCGGTGGATCAGGACGGTGCCCGCGCGGTGATCATGGGCGGCGGGCCGCTCTCACCGTCCGCCCTGCGGCTGCAGCCGCAGTTCGACGTGCCGCTCGTCGTGGCCGTGAACGCCGCGGTCCGGAGCGCGCTCAAGGCCGCCGGCTGAGTCACGGCGGGGCCGTCGGAGGGCGGTCAGCCGAAGAACTCGGCGGCGTCGTCGTAGCGCTCCCGCGGGACCCGCTTGAGCTGTTTGACGGCGTCGGCGAGGGGGACGAGGCCGATCTGGGTGCCCCGCAGGGAGACCATCTGCCCGGTTTTGCCGGCGTGGGCGGCGTCGGCGGCGTTGACGCCGTACCGGGTGGCGAGGACCCGGTCTGCCGGGGTCGGGGTGCCGCCGCGTTGGACGTGCCCGAGGACGGTGGTGCGGACCTCCTTGTTGATGCGCTTTTCGATTTCGACGCCGAGTTGGTGGGCGACGCCGGTGAAGCGTTCGTGGCCGAATTCGTCGGTGCCGCCGACGCGGAGTTCCATGGTGCCTTCGGCGGGTTTGGCGCCTTCGGCGACGACGACGATGAAGCTGGCGTGGCCGCGTTGGAAGCGGCGTTTGATCATGGTGCAGAGTTCTTCGACGTCGAAGGGGACTTCGGGGATGAGGACGGCGTGGGCGCCGGAGGCGAGCCCGGAGTTCAGGGCGATCCAGCCCGCGTGCCGGCCCATCACCTCCACCAGCATCACCCGCTGATGCGACTCTGCGGTCGAGTGCAGGCGGTCGATGGCGTCCGTCGCGATGGTCAGCGCGGTGTCGAAGCCGAAGGTCACGTCGGTGCAGTCGATGTCGTTGTCGATGGTCTTCGGCACCCCGACGACGGGGACGCCTTCGTCGGCGAGCCAGGAAGCGGCGGTCAGGGTGCCCTCGCCGCCGATGGGGATGAGGACGTCGATGCCGTTGTCGTCGAGGGTGGCCTTGATGCGGTCCAGGCCGGCTTTGAGGACGTCGGGGTGGGTGCGGGCGGTGCCCAGCATCGTGCCGCCCTTGGTGAGCAGGCGGTCGTTGCGGTCGTCGTTGGACAGCTGGATCCGGCGGTCCTCCAGGAGGCCGCGCCAGCCGTCCTGGAACCCGACGACGGCGGAGCCGTAGCGGGAGTCGCTGGTGCGGACCACCGCGCGGATCACCGCGTTCAGGCCCGGGCAGTCACCACCACCGGTCAACACTCCGATGCGCACATCTTCCCCTTCGTCTCTGGAGACGAGGCCGTCCGGCCGTCGTCGTTCTCGACTCATCAGACGCGGATCGGAACGTTTCGACAACGGCGGCGCCCATATGGGCGCGGATCGCCGTCCGGGGGAACTACGCTGAGGGCGGCGGACGTCCCGCCCACGACGTTGTTCAGGAGGCACCGATGGGGTCCATGGGGCCGGCCGAAGTCGTCCAGGCCGCCGCCATCGCGCGACGGTTCTACTTCGACGGGAAGTCGAAGATGGAGATCGGCGCCGAGTACGGACTGTCCCGGTACAAGGTGGCCAGGATCCTCGACGCTTGTCTCGAGTCGGGCCTGGTCCGCATCGAGATCAACACCGATGCCGCGATCGACGCGGACCTCTCGGAGCGGCTGCGCCGCGCCTACGGCCTGCGACGTGCGCTGGTCGCCACCGGCTCGTTCACCGACTTCGACGGACTGCGGCACGGCCTCGGGCGGGTGGCTGCGGACCTGCTCAGCGAGGTCGTGACCGAGTCCGACGTGCTCGGCGTCGGCTGGGGGCGCACCCTGGACGCCATGGCGCAGCACGTCCGCGACCTGCCGCCGTGCACGATCGTCCAGATGTCCGGCGTGGTGGGCGACGTGCAGGCCAGTTCGGTCGACCTGGTGCGCCAGCTGACCTCGGTCTCCCGCGGCCCGCAGTACCCCATCTACGCACCCCTGATCATGTCCGATCAGCGGATGAAGGCGGCCCTCGCGCGGCAGCCCGGCGTCGCCACCGCGATGGATCTGTGGAAGCGGATCACCGTCGCCGTGGTCGCGGTCGGCAGCCTCGATCTCACGGGCTCGCAGGTGTACGCGATGCTGTCGGATCAGGGCCGGGCGGAACTGGATTCGCTCAATGTCGCCGCCGAGCTGTGCGCCATCCAGTTCGACGCCGCGGGGCGCCCGGTGCGCACGAACTACAGTGGCCGCACGCTCGCCATCTCGTACCGGGAGCTGAGCGCGGTCGACGAGGTCATCGCCATCGCCGGCGGCCACCAGAAGGTGGAGGCCATCCGCGCGAGCCTCATCAGCGGGGTGGTCACGTCCCTGGTCACCGATCGCGAGACCGCGATCTCGCTGCTGCGCGTCGCGCCGGCCGAATCCGCGGATCGCGCCTGATGCCCATATGGGCGTGACGGTTGTCACCTCGATCCGGGGTGCATACGTTCCGTCCTGTGACTCGTCGAACCAAGATCGTCTGCACCCTGGGCCCCGCTGTCGGAACCGAGGAGAAGGTTCTTGCTCTCGTGGAGGAGGGCATGGACGTTGCGCGCCTGAATTTCAGCCATGGTGAGCACGCCGATCACGGCGTGAACTACGAGCGGGTCCGTTCCGCCTCGGATAGGACCGGCCGTGCGGTCGGGATCCTCGCGGATCTGCAGGGGCCGAAGATCCGGCTGGGCCGGTTCGCCGGCGATGGCCGGACCGTGTGGGAGACGGGTGAGACGGTGCGGATCACCGTCGACGATGTGGTGGGCACGCATGATCGGGTCTCCACCACGTACAAGGAGTTGGCGCAGGACGCCCGCCCGGGTGACCGGTTGTTGGTCGATGACGGCAAGGTCGGCCTGAAGGTGGTCTCGGTCGACGGCAACGATGTGGTGTGTGAGGTCACCGAGGGCGGCCCGGTGTCGAACAACAAGGGCGTGTCGTTGCCGGGGATGAATGTCTCGGTTCCGGCGTTGTCGGAGAAGGACATCGAGGATCTGGAGTTCGCGCTCGAGCTGGGTGTGGATTTCATCGCGTTGTCGTTCGTGCGGTCGCCGGCGGATATCGAGCGGGTGCATGCGGTGATGGACCGGGTGGGCCGGCGGATTCCGGTGATCGCGAAGTTGGAGAAGCCGGAGGCGATCGAGAACCTGGAGGCGGTGATCCTGGCGTTCGATGCGGTGATGGTCGCCCGGGGTGATCTGGGTGTGGAGTTGCCGCTGGAGGAGGTGCCGCTGGTGCAGAAGCGGGCGATTCAGATCGCGCGGGAGAACGCGAAGCCGGTGATTGTCGCCACGCAGATGCTGGAGTCGATGATCGAGAACAGCCGTCCGACCCGGGCGGAGGCCTCGGATGTGGCGAACGCGGTGCTCGATGGTGCGGATGCGGTGATGCTCTCCGGTGAGGTGTCGGTGGGCAAGTACCCGATCGAGACCGTGCGCACCATGGCCAAGATCGTCTGCGCCGTCGAGGACGTGGAGGACGGTGCGCCGTCCGTCCCGCCGCTCAACCACGTGCCGCGCACCAAGCCGGGGATCCTCTCGTACGCCGCCCGCGACATCGGCGAGCGGCTCAACGCCAAGGCGCTCGTCGCGTTCACCCAGTCGGGTGACACCGTGCGGCGCCTGGCCCGGCTGCACACCCGCCTGCCGCTGCTGGCGTTCACGCCGCTGCCCGAGGTCCGCAGCCAGCTCGCCCTGTCCTGGGGCACAGAGACCTTCCTCGTGGACGGTGTGGACAGCACCGACGCCATGATCCGGCAGGTCGACCACTCGTTGGAGGGGATCGGCGGCTACTCCACGGGCGATCAGGTCGTCATCGTCGCCGGCGCTCCTCCCGGGACGGTCGGCTCGACCAACCTGATCCACGTGCACCGCATCGGCGAAGACGACCACTGAGCGCCTGATTCTCCGCCACTCCCACGACTTCCACTCAGCTACAGAAGGACACAACCATGCCCATCGCCACCCCCGAGGCCTACCGGGAGATGCTGGACCGCGCCCGGGAGGGCGGTTACGCCTATCCGGCGATCAACTGCACGTCGAGCGAGACGATCAACGCGGCGATCAAGGGTTTCGCCGATGCGGGCAGTGACGGGATCATCCAGTTCTCCACCGGCGGTGCCGAGTTCGGTTCCGGGTTGGGTGTCAAGGACATGGTGGTCGGTGCGGTCGCGCTCGCCGAGTTCGCGCACGTGGTGGCGGCGCAGTACGACGTGACGGTCGCCCTGCACACTGATCATTGCCCGAAGGACAAGCTCGACAGCTATGTTCGGCCGCTGCTGGCGATCTCGCAGGAGCGGGTGGACAAGGGCCAGAACCCGCTGTTCCAGTCGCACATGTGGGACGGGTCGGCCGTGCCGCTGGAGGAGAACCTCGAGATCGCGCAGGAACTGCTGGCGAAGTCGAAGGCCGCGAAGATCATCCTGGAGATCGAGATCGGCGTGGTCGGCGGCGAGGAGGACGGCGTCGAGAACGAGATCAACGACAAGCTGTTCACCAGCAACGAGGACTTCGCGAAGACCGTCGACGCGCTGGGGGCCGAGGGCTACCTGCTCGCGGCGACGTTCGGCAACGTCCACGGCGTGTACAAGCCGGGCAACGTGAAGCTGCGGCCCGAGGTCCTCCGCGACGGCCAGACCGTCGCCTCGGAGAAGCTGGGCCTGCCGGCGGGCAGCAAGCCCTTCGATTTCGTCTTCCACGGCGGTTCGGGCTCGCTGAAGAGCGAGATCGAGGAGTCGCTGTCCTATGGCGTGGTGAAGATGAACGTCGACACCGATACCCAGTACGCGTTCACCCGTCCGGTGGCGGGGCACATGTTCGCCAACTACGACGGGGTGCTCAAGATCGACGGTGAGGTCGGCAACAAGAAGACCTACGACCCCCGCTCCTACCTGAAGAAGGCGGAGACGTCGATGGCCGAGCGGGTCGTCGAGGCGTGCAACGACCTGCACTCCGCCGGCAAGTCCATCAGCACGAACTAGCCGAAACCGGCTGCATTCCAGACTCATCCCGTCCGACGCCGCGGAGACACCGCGCACGGACACATCTGAAAGGAACAACCATGACGATTCGCGTAGGCATCAACGGATTCGGCCGGATCGGCCGCAACTTCTTCCGGGCCGTCGCCGCCCAGAAGGCCCTCGGCGGCGCCACCGACATCGAGATCGTCGCGGTCAACGACCTCACCGACAACGCCATGCTGGCGCACCTCCTCAAGTTCGACTCCATCCTCGGCCGCCTCGACGCGGACGTGGTCGCCGACGGCGACTCCATCCGCGTCGGCGACCAGGTGATCAAGGCCCTCGAGGTCCGCGAGGGACCGTCGGCGCTGCCCTGGGGCGACCTCGGCGTGGACGTCGTCGTCGAGTCGACGGGCATCTTCACCGCCCGCGACAAGGCCCAGGGCCACCTCGATTCCGGCGCCAAGAAGGTCGTCATCTCCGCTCCCGCCTCGGGCGAGGACATCACCATCGTCATGGGCGTCAACGACGACAAGTACGACGGCACCCAGAACATCATCTCCAACGCCTCCTGCACCACGAACTGCCTCGGCCCGCTGGCGAAGGTGGTCAACGACGAGTTCGGCATCGTCAGCGGCCTCATGACCACGGTCCACGCCTACACCCAGGACCAGAACCTGCAGGACGGCCCGCACAAGGACCCGCGCCGCGCTCGCGCCGCCGCGATCAACATCGTGCCCACCTCGACCGGCGCGGCCAAGGCGATCGGCCTCGTCCTGCCCGAGCTCAAGGGCAAGCTCGACGGCTACGCGCTCCGCGTGCCGATCCCCACCGGCTCGGTCACCGACCTCACCGTCGAGCTGGGCAAGCGCGCCACGGCCGATGAGATCAACGCCGCGCTCAAGGCCGCGGCCGAGGGGAAGCTCAAGGGCATCCTCAAGTACTACGACGCCCCGATCGTCTCCTCCGACATCGTCACCGACCCGCACAGCTCGCTCTTCGACGCCGGCCTCACCAAGGTGATCGACAACCAGGCCAAGGTCGTCTCCTGGTACGACAACGAGTGGGGCTACAGCAACCGTCTCGTGGATCTCACCGGCCTGGTGGGGAAGTCGCTGTGACGACCGCCGGCGAGATCGTCCAGGTAGGCGCCCGCGAGATCCTCGATTCCCGTGGTAACCCCACGGTTGAGGTGGAGATCGTGTTGGCCGATGGCAGCTTCGCCCGTGCGGCGGTGCCTTCGGGTGCGTCGACCGGTGAGCATGAGGCTGTGGAGCTGCGCGATGGTGGTGAGCGGTACGGCGGCAAGGGTGTGACGAAGGCCGTTGAGGGTGTGCTGGAGGTGATCGCTCCGGAGGTGATCGGCATTCCCGCGGATGAGCAGCGGATCATCGACCAGACTTTGCTGGATCTGGATGGGACCCCGGATAAGAGCCGGCTGGGGGCGAACGCCCTGCTGGGTGTGTCGCTGGCGGCGTCGAAGGCGGCGGCGGAGTCGGCGGCGCTGCCGTTGTTCCGGTACATCGGTGGCCCGAACGCGCACATCCTGCCGGTGCCGATGATGAACATCCTCAACGGCGGCGCGCATGCCGATAGTGGTGTGGATGTGCAGGAGTTCATGGTCGCGCCGATCGGTGCGGAGACCTTTAAGGAGTCGCTGCGCTGGGGCACGGAGGTGTATCACGCGCTGAAGTCGGTGCTCAAGAGCAAGGGGCTGAACACGGGCCTGGGCGATGAGGGTGGTTTCGCGCCGTCGGTCGCCGGCACCCGGGAGGCGCTGGAGCTGATCTCGGAGGCCATCGCCAAGACGGGCCTGACGCTCGGCTCGGATGTGGCGCTCGCGCTGGATGTGGCGGCGACGGAGTTCTACACGCCGGAGGGCTACAAGTTCGAGGGCAAGACGCTCAGCGCCGCCGAGATGGGCGAGTTCTACGCGAAGCTGATCGGGGAGTTCCCGCTGGTGTCGATCGAGGATCCGCTCTCGGAGGATGATTGGGAGGGTTGGGTCGACCTCACGGACGCGATCGGCGACAAGATCCAGCTCGTCGGCGATGACCTGTTCGTCACCAACCCGGAGCGGCTCGAGGACGGTATCGCCCGGGGTGCCGCGAATGCGCTGTTGGTGAAGGTCAATCAGATCGGCACGCTGACGGAGACGCTGGATGCGGTGGCGCTGGCGCACAACAACGGTTACAAGAGCATGATGAGTCACCGTTCGGGTGAGACGGAGGACACCACCATCGCCGATCTGGCGGTGGCGGTGGGCTCGGGGCAGATCAAGACCGGTGCCCCGGCCCGCAGTGAGCGGGTCGCGAAGTACAACCAGCTGCTGCGCATCGAGGAGGAGTTGGGCGACGCCGCACGGTACGCCGGCGACACCACTTTCCCGCGCTACGGAGCCTGACGGCCCCGTCCGATCACAGCACCGTCGACAGTCGCCGGACGGCCTCGCGGAGGTCGTCCGGCGATCCGGTCGTGAAGCACAGGCGCAGGGCGTGATCGAGGTCCCGCTGCACCGCGAAGGCGGATCCGGGCACGTAGGCCACGCCGGCGTCCACGGCCGCGCTGAGGGCGTGGGATGTCGTTGTGCCGTCAGTGAACTCGCCCCAGAGGAACATTCCGCCCTCGGGCGTGGTCGGGCGCAGCCGGTCGCCGAAGGCGTCGACGAGCGCGGCGTGCAGAGCCAGCGCCCGCTCCGCGTAGACCGCGCGGATTCCGTTGACGTGCGCGTCGAGCCAGGCGGTGTCCGCGAGCAGCTCGGCCGCGATGGCCTGGGTGAGGCTCGAGCCGCACAGGTCGGCGCCCTGTTTGAGCCGCTCCACGAGCGCGAGAACGGCAGCGTCGCCGTGCATCCAGCCCACCCGTAGCGACGGCGCGACGATCTTCGACGCGCTCGACAGGCGCAGGACCCGGTCCGAGAACGCGGCGACGGGCGGCACTGTCGAACCCGCGAAGCGCAGCTCGCCGTACGGATCGTCTTCGATGATCCAGAAGCCGAATTCGTCGGCGAGGCGGGCGAGTTCGCGCCGCCGCTCCTCGGACAGGGTGGCGCCGCCGGGGTTGTGGAAGTTCGAGACGGTGTGCACGACCCGGACCCGCTCGCGCTCCAGCAGCGGACGCAGCTCGTCGACGCGCATCCCGTCGGCGTCCATCGGCACGCCGATGACGCGCGCGCGAGTCGTGTCGAACGCCTGCAGCGCGCCGATGTACCCGGGGTCCTCGACGATCACCGTGTCACCGGGGTCGAGCAGCGCCTGGGCCAGGAGCGAGAGCGCCTGCTGGGAGCCGTGCGTGACGACGACCGCGCCCGCGTCGCGGCCCAGCGCCGCGGACTCCCGCGCGTGCACCACCTCCCGGAGCGCGGGCGCACCGGTGGTCACGCCGTACTGCAGCGCCGACGGCGATCGCAGCGCGGCCGCCGCCGCGCGGGCCACCCGTGCGGCGGGCAGCAGGTCCGCCGCCGGCAGGCCGCCGGCGAGGGAGATGACCCCGGGACGTTCGGTCACGGCGAGCAGATCGCGGATCGCCGAGCCGCGCACGGCCCGGACGGACTGGGAACCGGTTTCCTCGGACATGTGAGCACTTTCTCAACAAAGTCTCCCAATTGTCGAGATAGTTATCTCACTATATGAACACGCGCTGGTCAGGCCCAGTTCAGCGTGCGCTCCACCGCGCGGTTCCACTCGCCGAACAGGTGCTCGCGCTCGTCGGCGGGCATCGTCGGCAACCAGCGGGCATCCTCCGCCCAATTGGTACGGATCTCGTCGAGCGTCCACACCCCGGTCGCGTAGCCGGCCGCATAGGCGGCACCGAGCGCGGTGGTCTCGATGATCCGCGGCCGGATGACGGGAACGTCCAGCACGTCGGCCTGGAACTGCATCAGGGTGTCGTTGACGACCATGCCGCCGTCGACCCGCAGCTCGGTGAGCGGGATGCCGCTGTCGCCGTTCATCGCCTCGATGACCTCGCGCGACTGATAGGCGGTGGCCTCCAGGGCGGCCCGCGCGATGTGGCGCTTGTCCGAGAAGCGCGTCAGCCCCACGATCACGCCGCGGGCGTCCGGCCGCCAGCGCGGCGCGAACAGCCCGGAGAAGGCGGGCACCACGTACACCCCGCCGTTGTCGGGGACGCCGGTGGCGAGCTCCTCGACCTCGGGCGCCGCCGAGATGATGCCGAGATTGTCGCGCAGCCACTGCACCAGCGAGCCGCTCACCGCGACGGACCCCTCCAGCGCGTACACGGTGGCCTCGTCGCCGAGTTTGTAGCAGACCGTCGTCAGGAGGCCGTGTTCGCTGAAGATCGGTCGCTCGCCCGTGTTGAGGAGCAGGAAGTTGCCCGTGCCGTAGGTGTTCTTGGCCGAGCCCTCGTCGAGCGCCGCCTGGCCGAACATCGCGGCCTGCTGATCGCCCAGGATGCCGGCGATCGGCACGCCGCCGAAGACGCCGCGCTCGCGGACGGTGCCGTAGACCTCGGCGCTGGAGCGGATCTCGGGCAGCATCGCCATGGGGATCCCCATCGCCGCGCACGTCGCCGGATCCCAGGCGCCGTCCGCCAGGTTCATCAGCATCGTCCGCGACGCGTTGGTGATGTCGGTGACGTGCAGCGGGCGGGCGGTGTCGCTGCGCTCGGTCCCGGTGCCGAAGTCGTCGTCGGTGGTCAGGTTCCACACCAGCCACGAGTCGATGGTCCCGGCGCACAGCTCGCCGCGCTCGGCGCGCTCCCGCGCACCGTCGACGTGATCGAGGATCCAGGCGATCTTGGGGCCCGAGAAGTACGTGGACAGCGGCAGGCCGCACGAGGCCTTGAACCGGTCGCGGTCCGGCTCGTCGAGGCCGACGGCCGCGAGCTCCTCGCACAGCGCGTCGGTGCGGGTGTCCTGCCAGACGATGGCGTTGTGGATCGGAACCCCCGTGGCGCGGTCCCAGACGACCACCGTCTCCCGCTGGTTGGTGATGCCGACGGCCGCGATGTCGGTCGCGGTGAGGTCGGAGGCCGCGAGCGCCTCCGCGCACACCAGGCGCGTGTTCACCCATATCTGCGTGGCGTCGTGCTCCACCCAGCCGCCGCGTGGGAAGATCTGGTCGTGTTCCCGTTGTTCGGAGGCCACGATGGTCCCGTGCCGATCGAAGATGATGCACCGCGTCGAGCTGGTGCCCTGATCGATTGCGGCGACGAACTGCGGGTCGCGCGAGGAAAGAGCCACGACCGAATACTGACATGGTGATCACTGATGAACGCTGCCAACCCTGAAACCGCCACGACTCCGGGCACTTCCGGAGCGGCGTCCGCGGGTGTCGCGACCACCGCGTCGCTGCTGTCGCCGGAGTACCGGGCGCAGGCCTGGGACCGGCTCGGCGCGGAGGAGTTCGACGTCGTCGTGATCGGCGGCGGCATCGTCGGCGTGGGCTCGGCCCTGGACGCCGCCACCCGCGGTCTCAAGGTGGCGCTCGTGGAGGCCCGCGACTTCGCGTCGGGCACCAGCTCGCGCAGCTCGAAGATGTTCCACGGCGGCCTCCGCTACCTCGAGCAGCTGGAGTTCGGCCTGGTCCGCGAGGCCCTGCACGAGCGCGAGCTCTCGCTCTCGACGCTGGCGCCGCACCTGGTCAAGCCGCTGCCCTTCCTCGCGCCGCTCACCAAGCGCGTCATCGAGCGGCCCTACATGGCCGCCGGCATGTTCCTCTACGACACCATGGGCGGCGCCAAGTCGGTCCCCGCGCAGAAGCACCTCACCCGCGCCGGCGCCCTGCGCCTCGCGCCCGGCCTCAAGCGCGGTGCGCTGGTCGGCGGCATCCGCTACTTCGACACCGTCGTCGACGACGCCCGGCACACCATGACCGTCGCCCGGACCGCGGCGCACTACGGCGCCGTCGTCCGCACGTCGACGCAGGTCGTCGACTTCCTCCGCGAGGCCGATCGGGTGTCCGGCGTCGTCGTCCGCGACAGCGAGACCGGCGCCACCACCGAGGTCCGCTCGACCGTCGTCATCAACGCCACCGGCGTGTGGACCGACGAGCTGCAGGCCCTCTCGCACCAGAAGGGCCGGTTCCGGGTCCGCGCGAGCAAGGGCGTGCACATCCTGGTGCCGCGCGACCGCATCGTCAGCGACGTGGCGTTGATCCTGCGCACCGAGAAGAGCGTGCTGTTCGTGATCCCGTGGGGCATCCACTGGATCATCGGCACCACCGACACCGACTGGAACCTCGACCTGGCGCATCCCGCGGCCACGGCGACGGACATCGACTACATCCTCGACCATGTGAACAAGGTGCTCATCACCGAGCTCACCCGCGACGACATCACCGGCGTCTACGCGGGCCTGCGCCCCCTGCTGGCGGGGGAGTCGGACGAGACGTCGAAGCTGTCGCGCGAGCACGCGGTGGCGGCCATCGCGCCCGGCCTCGTGACCATCGCGGGCGGCAAGTACACCACCTACCGGGTCATGGGATCCGACGCCGTCGACGCCGCGGAGGCGTACCTGCCGCACAAGATCCCGGCGTCCTGCACGGAGAAGGTGCCGCTGCTCGGCGCCGACGGCTACTACGCCCTCACCAACCAGACCACGTCGATCGCCCGCGAGCACGACGTGCACCCGCACCGCGTGACGCACCTGCTCAATCGGTACGGGTCGCTCATCGGCGACGTGCTCGCGCTGGCCGAGGCCGACCGCGGCCTGCTGGAGCCGCTCGCCGGAGCCCCGCAGTACCTGCGGGTGGAGGCCCTGTACGCAGCAAAGGCCGAGGGGGCGCTGCACCTCGAGGACGTGCTGGCCCGCCGCACGCGGATCTCCATCGAGTACCCGGACCGCGGGCTCGAGGCCGCCGCCGAGGTGGCCGACCTCATCGCGCCGGTGCTGGGCTGGTCGCCCGCGGACGTCGCGCGGGAGCTCGAGAACTACGGGGCGCGCGTCGCCGCCGAGATCGAATCGCAGGGCATGCCCGACGACGAGACGGCCGACGCCCTGCGGGCCGCCGCGCCCGAGGCGCGGAGCGAGATCCTCGAGCCCGTGCCGGTGCCCGGCGTCGAGCACGGGGCGTTCCGGCAGTAGCCGTGCGTCGCGCGCCCGGCCCGTCTCGGCCGAACGGCTCAGCCGTCCTCGAGGGATTCGGTCCTTCGGTGGAGTCGGGGGCGCCCGCGCTACGGCAGAGTCGCGTCATGATCATGACGCGAGCGGATCGGGTCATGCTCGCCCTGGTCCTCGCGGGAGGGTGGGCGATCGGAACGACGATCTCCCTCGTCATCGACTCGACCCCGCCGTCCCTGGTCCTGAACGCGGTGGCGTCCCTGGGGGGTGCCGTCACCGTGTGGGCGGAGATCCGCGGGGCGAACGCGGCATGGTCATGGGGTGGGGCGGTGGTCGCCGCCGTGGCGTTCACGGCGGCGGCCGCAGGCCCCTCCGGAACTCCGCTCTGGCTCGCCGGGGCGAGCTGGATCTTCGTGATCGTCGCCGGGATCACGGCGTCGTACGCGGATACCTCCCTCGACGGGGTTCTCGAGCTCGCGGCCGGTGTGCTCGCGGTCGTCCCCATCATCCCGCTGGCGGTGGAGGACCCGAGGCTCCTGGTGCTCGCCTTCCTCCTGGCCGGCGCGGTGAACGCGGCCGTCATGTTCGGGCACCGGCACCGGACGGCGGAGCGTCGACTCGAGGAGACCCGGGTGGAGGTGCAGCTGGCGGAGCGCACTGCGATGGCGCGCGAGCTGCACGACGTCATCGCCCACGAGGTGACGGGGATCGTGGTGCTGGCCCAGGCGGGGATCGCCGCGGGCTCGGACTCCACCGGCACGCTCGAGCGGATCGAGCGCAGCGGCGCGCGCGCCCTCGCGGACATCCGCGCCATGGTCGGGACCCTGCGGGAGCCCGCCGACGTCCCTGCGCCGCTCGCGCCCTCGGCGTCCGCCACGTTCGGATTGCGCACCGCGCTCGCCGACCTCTCGCGGGACACGCCGGGGGAGCGGATCACGGTGGCGGTCGACCCCGCGGCGGACGGCGAGGACGTGCCCGACCTCGTCCGGCTGGTCGCACACCGCGTGGTCACCGAGGGGGTCACCAATGCCCGGCGGCACGCGCCCGGCGGGAGCGTGCGGATCACCGTCGGACGGAACGCGCGGGAGATCCGGGTCGACGTGGCCGACGACGGCCCGGCCGACGGCGGGGTCCCGGGTCCCGGGCCGGGCGGGGGCACGGGCCTGGCGGGCCTGACGGAGCGGGCGGCCACCGTCGGGGGAGACGTCAGCTACGGGCCCGACGGGAGCGGTTGGCGCCTCAGCGCGACCCTGCCGTTGCACGGGGTGCGCTGACGTGACGATCAGGGTGGTACTGGCCGACGACCAGGAGATGGTGCGGATCGGGTTCGCGATGATCCTCGGGGCGGCACCGGACATGGAGGTCGTGGGGCAGGCGTCCGACGGTGTCGAGGCGGTCTCGGTGATCGCCGAGACGCGCCCCGACGTGGCCCTGCTCGACATCCGGATGCCTCGCCTCGACGGCATCGAGGTGAGCCGGCGCGTCGTCGAGTCGTCGACGCGGGTCGTCATCGTCACGACCTTCGGCGAGCCCGATTACGTCGACGCGGCGCTCGGTGCGGGCGCCTCGGGTTTCCTGCTCAAGGACGCCGGCCCCGACCTGCTCATCGCAGCGGTCCGCGCCGCGGCGACCGGGGACGCCCTGATCAGTCCGGAGCTGACCGTCGACCTGTTGGCGCGGAGCCGGGCGTCCGGCCGGCGCGACGCCGCGGCCGCCGTTGCCCTCGCGGAGTTGACCGCACGCGAGCGGGAGGTGGCCCAGTGCGTGGCCCGCGGCCGCACGAACGCCGAGATCGCCGACGAACTGGTGATCAGCCTGGGCACCGTCAAGACGCACCTCGGGGCGATCACGCGCCGGCTGGGGGCGCGCAATCGGGTCGAGGTCGCCGCGGCGATGTGGGCCGCCGGCGAAATGGACTGACGCCGCGGGTCAGCGGGTGAGCGGCGTCCCCGACGGGGCGGTGATGCTCGTCGACGGGGCGGCCGCCGAGGGGTTCGTCGTCGCCGCGGCCGAAGCGCTCGCGGTGGGGGCGGCGCTCGACGAGGCGCCCGCCGGCGTCAGGACGAACGTCCACGCCCGGTTGTTGTCGGGGTCGGTGAGCACCAGCTCGGTACCGTTGCGCGACCAGATCCGTTCGCCCTTGAGCGCCTCGCTGATCGCGGTCTGCGTGCCCTTGGGGTCCGTGCAGTAGCGCTGCGTGGCCGCGAGGCCGGCACCGAAGTCCACGCGGTCCGCGGTGGCCAGCGACGTCGCGGTGCCGGTGAGGGTGTTGCACGAATCGTTGCCCGTGATGTTCGAGCCGCGGACCCAGAACCAGGCCGTCGGATCGGACTTGAGCCGCCACTGCGAGCCCACGAGCGCGGGCTTCGACGGTGCCGACGACGCGGCCGGTGCGCCGCTGGTCGAGGCGGCCGGATCGGCGCCGGCGGAGGCGGCGCATCCGGCCGTGAGGACCGCGGCACCCGCGAGCAGCGGAAGGGCGAGGGAGGCGGTATTACGCATCATGAATGCGATTATGCCGCCTCACCCGCCCCTTGCGCACCTTCAGTTACACCCTAGTTGGTCTTGCTGATCCCCACGCGGGCCCTGCCGCTGTCCTTCACCGCACCGCCGACGAGGTCGTTCGTGCTGGTGGGAGCGGTGATCGCGGGCCCGTCCGCGGGCTCGTCCTGGGGAGCGGCCTGAGCGCCGGGCTCCAGGTCGAGCGTGGTGCGGAGCGGCTTGTTGGGGAGCATCGCGACCGCGATCAGCGTGACGAGCGCGCACGCCGTCGACACCAGGAAGATCCTGCCGGTCGCGTCGCCGAACGCGGCGTTGGTGATCTCCGCGATGAGCGGGCTGTGCGGATCGCGGACGTGGTTCGCCACCACGCCCTCCTTCACCAGCTCGGTGACGCGAGCGGTGAGGATCGCGCCCAGGGCGGAGACGCCGATCGCGCCGCCGAAGGTCCTGAAGAAGGCGACCGAGCTGGACGCCGCGCCGATGTTCTGCACGCTCACCGTGTTCTGCACGGCGAGCACGAGGTTCTGCATCAGCGCGCCGACGCCGAAGCCCATGATCGCGATGTAGACCTGCACCTGCCAGATCGGCGTCAGGTGGTCGATGCTGCTGAGCAGGGCGAATCCGGCGACCATGACGATCGCGCCGCCGACGACGAACCGCTTCCACTTACCGAACCGGGTGATCAGCTGGCCGGACGCGACCGACGAGAACAGCATGCCGACCACCATCGGGATCGTGAGGACGCCTGCCATCGTCGGGCTGTAGCCGCGCGAGTTCTGGAAGTACAGCCCGAGGAAGGACATGGCGCCGAACATGCCGACGCCGACGGCGATCGAGGCGATGATCGCGAGCGCGGTGGTGCGCTCGGTGATGATGCCGATCGGGATGATCGGGTCCTTGGCGCGCAGCTCGACGGACACCGTCGCGACGAGCAGTGCGAAGCCGGTGATCAGGTACACCGCCGACGACGTGGAGACCCAGCCGTAGTTCTTGCCGGCGAAGGAGACCCAGATGAGCAGCACGGACACGCCGGCGGTCAGCAGCATCGCGCCGAGCCAGTCGATCGAGACGTCGTCCTTGCGGGTCGACGGCAGGTGCAGCGTGCGCTGGATGAGGATCAGCGCGGCGACGGCGAGCGGGACGCTGACGTAGAAGCACCAGCGCCAGCCGATGTGGTCGGTGATCACGCCGCCCAGGATCGGGCCGCCGGCCATCGACACGCCCATGACGGCGCCCATGTAGCCGGAGTACCGGCCGCGCTCACGGGGCGGGACGATGCTGCCGATGATGGCGACGACCAGCGCGGTCAGGCCGCCCATGCCGATGCCCTGGATCACGCGGGCGACGAGCAGTACCTCGACGTTCGGGGTGGCGCCGGCGAGGACCGACCCGGCCACGAAGATGATGATCGCGGCCTGGACCAGGACCTTCTTGTTGAACAGGTCGGCCAGCTTGCCCCAGATCGGGGTCGACGCGGCGTTCGCCAGGAGGGCGGTGGTGATCACCCAGGAGAACGCCGTCGTCGATGCGCCGAGGTCGGCGATGATGCGCGGCAGCGCCGTGGAGACGACGGTGGTGCTCAGCAGCGCCGTGAACAGTGCGGCCAGCAGGCCCGCCATGACCTCGAGGATCTCCCGGTGCGTCATGGGGGCCGAGGCCTGTGGTTCGGCTTCCGCCGTGATCTCGGACATCGGGACCTTCCTTCAAAGCTCTAAGCAATAACGTGCAGGGTGCAACTGTAACTACGGCGAAGATATTCCGCCACCTCATTACCTGTGACTCAGCTCGCAATGGATGGAACATGTTCTAGGTTGGTGGCATGGCCTTCACCATCGATCACAGCCGCGAGATCGCCGCCCCGCCCGCCCTCGTCTGGCAGGCGCTCACCGACTTCGACGCCTACGGGCAGTGGAACCCCTTCGCCGTCGAGGCCGCGTGCGACCTGCGGCCCGGCGGCGCGATCACCATGCGGGTGGCGCTGCGCCCCCCGAAGGTGATGACGCAGAAGGAGTGCATCGTCTCCGTCGACGAGGGCCGCGGCTTCGCGTACGCCATGAAGCCCGCGCCCGCCGGGCTGCTGCGCAGTATCCGCGAGCAGGACATCGTCGACCTCGGGGGCGGCCGGTCGCGCTACACCTCGCACTTCCAGCTCGACGGTCCGCTGTCGCCGCTCGTCGGCGCGCTGCTCGGCGCGCACCTGCGCCGCGGCTTCGACGGCAACGTCGACGGGCTCGTCCGGCAGGCGGAGAAGCTCGCCCGCTGATCCGGGGGTCGGGTCAGTCGGCGCCGTCCATCCGGAAGCCGATCTTGACCGTCACCTGGGTGTGCGCGACGGCGCCGTTCTCGATGTGACCCCGGGTGGACACCACCTCGAACCACTCCAGGTTCCGTATCGTCTGCGAGGCGCGGCCGACCGCGTTCGCCACGGCCGCGTCGTACCCCTCGGTGGAGGTGCCGACGACTTCGATGACTCGGTACACGTTGTTCGTCATACCTCCCCATACTCCGCTTCCAGTGCCGCCGGGGAGGCGGAACGGCGAGGTCGCTAGCGCGCGCGGACGCGCCGGGTGAACCGGGCGGTGGCGCGGGCGATCACCTGTTCCTCGGGGTCGGTGACCCGGATGACGAAGATGTCCTCCTTGGGGAGCCGCTCGCCGACGCTCGCCTCGGCGCGCAGGGCGTCGCCGAGACGGGTGGGACGCAGGTAGTCGATGTGGATCGCGCTGGCGACGCCGGTGTGCTCGTCGTCGTTCGCCGCCGCGGCGACGGCCGTGCCCACGAGGGCGAAGACGAAGGCGCCGTGGGTGGTGTCGTGCGGGTTGAGGTGGTCCTCGGTGACGGTCGCCGTCGACACCGCCCGGCCGCCGCCGTGCCCGGTGACCTCGATCCCGAGGAACTGCGCGTAGCGGTCGACGGGCTGCTGCGGGGTGCTCATCGGTCCATCTTCTCCGATCGGGCATCGGCCGCCGCGAGCGCGGCGCGCATCGCCTCTCGCTCGCCCTCGGGCCAGGGGCCGGACGCGGCGAGCGGGATCTCGGTGAGGAAGCGCCGCTGGGCCTCCGGGATCCGCGTGACGAACAGGTCGGGGTCGCGTCCCGCCGTCGCGAACAGATCCGGGCCGTCGGCGTAGTACGGGTCGATGAGGACGGGACTGCCGTCCGCACGGAGCATGACGTTCGACGGATTGGTGTCGAGCGGCCCGCACCACGGCAGGTCCCGGAGCGCGTCCGCGTGGATCCGGCCCACGACGGCCGCCAGCGCCGCGACCTCCTCCGCGCCCGCCGCGATCGACCGATGGAAGGCCTCCGCGACGTCCGGCGGGGCCTCGGCGAGCCGCTCCATCACCTGCAGGTCGCCGCCGCCCGCCAGCCGGCGGTGCGCGTGCAACACGGGAACCTGCCCGGTGCCGGCCGCCTCCCGGTACAGCGCCGCGGTGTACGGCCCGACGGGGTCGAACGGACTGATCCGCGCGACGAGGGCACCGTCGGGCGAGGCCAGCGCGACGGCCCAATCCCCGGCCCCGCACCGCTCCCAGCCCGCGGCCGCGAAGGCGGCCTCCGCGGCGCGATGATCGGCGTCGGACGGCAGGTCGACGGGGAGCGGGTCCATGGCCCCAGTGTGCCCGGCGGCGTCGGCGGCGGACCCGTCGCCGCGGATCAGGGCGGCCTTCTGCACCTTGCCCATCGCGTTGCGCGGCAGTGCGTCGACGAACCGGATCACCCGCGGCCGCTTGTGCCAGGACAGCTCGCCGGCGACGTGGGCGATGAGCGCCTCGGCGTCCGCGTCGCTCCCGGGTGCCGCGACCACGTATGCGACGATCCGCTGCCCGAGGTCGGCGTCCGGCACGCCCACGACGGCGACCTCGCGGACCTCCGGCCGCGCGAGCAGCGAGGTCTCGATCTCGCCCGCTCCGATCCGGTAGCCGCCGGACTTGATGAGGTCGACGGACTCCCGCCCGACGATGCGGTGTAACCCGGCCTCGTCCTTCACGGCGACGTCGCCGGTGATGAACCAGCCGTCCTCGGTCCACGACGCGGCGGTCGCCTCCGGGCGGCCGAGGTACCCCGCGAACAGCATGGGGCCGCGGACCTCGAGTCGGCCCACGCTCTCGCCGTCGGCGGGCACCTCGGCGCCGTCCTCGCCCCGCAGCCGGGTGTCGACGCCGTCGACGGCGGAGCCCACCCATCCCGGGCGGCGCTCGCCGTCGGCGCGGGTGCTGAGCGTGATCATGGTCTCGGTCATCCCGTACCGCTCGATCGGCGCGTGGCCGGTGAGCGTGCGCAGCCGTTCGAACACGGGCAGGGGGAGCGGGGCGCTGCCGGACACGAGCAGCCGCGCGTCGGCGAGTGCGCGGGCGGACGCCTCGTCCGCGGCGATCCGTCCCCACACGGTGGGGACCCCGAAGTACATCGTGGCCGGCGTCGCGGCGTACCGCTCGGGCACGGCCTTCCCGGTGTGCACCACGCGGGAGCCGATGTGCAGCGAGCCGAGGATCCCGAGGATGAGTCCGTGGGTGTGGAACAGCGGGAGCCCGTGGGCGACGGTGTCGCGGTCGGTCCAGTCCCACGCCTCCGCGAGGGCGTCGATGCCGGCGGCGATCGCCGCGCGGCTGAGTAGGACGCCCTTCGGGGCGCCGGTGGTGCCGGAGGTGTAGAGGATCATCGCGACGGCGTCGTCGGCCGTCTCCGCCTCCTGCGCCGGAACGGATCCCGTGTCCGGGGTGACCCGGTGGACGGGCAGGCCGACGTGCTCGCGCGGCTCGCCGACCCAGGCGGTCGCCGCGGAATCCGCTAGGATGTGGGCGATCTCGGCCGCGCCGGCGTCGGGCGGGACCGGCACCGCGGTGACGCCGGCCAGGAGGCAGCCGGTGACGGCGACGACGGTCTCGAGCGTCGGCGTCGCGCAGATCGCGACGGGTCCGCGGGTGCTCAGCCCGGCCGCGAAGGACAGGGCCGCGGAACGCAGTTGGGCGTGGGAGACGCTGTGGCCGTCGACGGTGACCGCCCGCGGATCGTCGGCACGGGTGCGGTCGCGGAGGGCTGCGAGCAGAGCGGTCATGAGAACACCATTCCTGGAACGATGAGGACGAGCGTGAGGACGATCGGGCCGGCGACGACCATCGACAGGCCCCAGCGGGTGAGCAGCCGGGTCATGCGCGGCCGTTCGGCCTCGTCGACGGTGGTGGCGACGTAGGTCGCGCCGACGGTGGAGAAGGGCGAGACGTCGACGATCGACGAGCACACGCCGATCGCGCAGATCAGGGCCCAACCCGGGATGCCGCCGTCGGCGATGAGCGGGAGCGCGAGGGGCACGAGCGCGGCGAGCATGCCTGTGGTGGAGGCGAACGCCGAGATCAGGCCGGCGGCGGCGCAGAGCAGCAGCGCGGCGACGAGCGGGGACCCGAGGTGGACCGCCTGCCGGCCGAGCATGTCCACCACGCCGAGCTGGGTGAGCACGCCGACGAAGGTGATGATGCCGCCGACGAGAAGGACGGAGCCCCAGTCGATCCGGGTCATGGCCTGCTTGCCCGCGGCGGGGTCGACGAGGGCGAGGACGGCGCCGAGGGCGAAGCCGAGGACGCCGATGTCGGGCTCGAGGCCGCTGACCGAGAGCGCGATCACCGTGCCTACCAGGCCCGCCATGGCGACGACGGTGAGCAGCTGGATCGGCGTCGGCTTGCCGGGGCGCGCAGGCTCGGCGGCCGGGCCCGCGTCGACGGCGAGCGTGGTCTGGCCGGACTCCGCGAGCGCGGCACCGCGGGCGACCATGGCCTCGGCGAAGGCGGGCGTGCGGCGCTCGGCGCGCGAGCGTCCGAAGAGGGCGTAGGCGACGGCGACCAGCACCAGGTTGACGGCGACGGCGACGCCGAACAGCAGGAGCGGGCTCAGCGCGATGCCCGCGGCGTCCGCGGTGCCCCAGGTGATGATGCCGAACAGGCTGGTGGGCGCGAAGGCGCCCGCGCTCAGGCCGGCGCCCATGGCGAGCGCCATGAGCATCGGATCGATGTTCCGGCGGTGCGCGATGCTCATGCCCATCGGCGCCATCACCAGGCCGCCGAGCGGGGCGCCCATCGCCGAGAGCGCGGCGGTGAGGACGAAGAAGACGACGGGGAAGAGCTTGTCCCGCCCGCCGACCCGGGCGAGGGAGGATTCGATGAGCCAGTCGACGGTGCCGTTCGCGTGGGCGACGCCGAAGAAGTAGGTCACCCCGACGAGCAGCACGAGGATGGACAGCGGGAACCCCGCGACGACGTCCTTGAGCGCCATGTCCGCGACCCAGAGCCCGACGCCGCACGCCGCCGGGAACATGACGATCCCGATGTTCACGTTCCGGGCGGCGGACAGGGCGAAGATCGCGACGAATACTCCCAGCGCTATCAGTTGTGCTGACACGGGGACCTCTTCCTCTATCGGTCCACTGTGTGGCACAATGGACTACTGAATGGACCAGCGGGATGTAATGTAGATCACGACCGAGGAGCGGGGCAAGGGAATGGCGACGAACAGTGTGGTCTCGGCGTTCAAGGTGCTCGAGGCGGTGGCGCGCATGCAGCCCGTGGGGCTCTCCGAGCTCGCCCGCGCGGTGGAGCTCCCCAAGAGCACGACCCAGCGGTGCCTGCTGACGCTCCAGGAGGTGGGGTGGCTCGCGCCTACCGAGAGCAGTCCGCCGCGGTGGCAGATGACCTATCGCGCCATCGCGGTCTGCGGTCGCGCCGGCGTCGGGCGCGGGTTGCGTGACGTGGCGATCTCCACCATGAACGAGCTGCAGCTCGCGACGACGGAGACCGTCCACCTGTGCGCGCCCGACGGCGATTCGCTGGTGCTCATCGAGCGCCTGGACACCTCGCACCCGCTGCGCGCCTTCCTGCCGCTGGGAGAACGGATCTCCTTGCACGCCAGCGCGACCGGGCTCGCCTACCTGTCCGCGTGCGCGGCGGAGACCATCGACGAGTACCTCGCCGGACCGCTGGTGGCGTCGACGCCGGATTCGATCACGGACCCGGGCCGGCTCCGCGAGGTGCTCGCGGAGGTGGCGGGGCGGGGCTATTCGACGAACGTCGGCGGGCTGTCCGTGGGGATCAGCTCGATCGGCGCCCCCATCCTCGACCACGGCGGAGCCCCGGTCGGTGCGATCTCGGTGTCCGGTCCGAGCAGCCGGCTGGTCGAGGACCGCTTCGACGAGCTCGGGCCACAGGTCGCCGGCGCAGCCGCGCGGATCGGCCTTCTCCTGCAGTGACTCCCGCAGGTCAGCGCACGCGCAGCCCCTTCGGGGTGCGCGCGAAGCCGGCCGCCGCGAGCGCGCCGGCCAGCGGCGAGGTGAGGGCGGGGTCACCGTCGACCTTCTCGACGGTGAGGCCGCCGAGCCGCGGCGCCGCCCCCGCGAGCGCGGTGAGGGCGGCGTCCGGGGCGTCGGTGAAGGTCAGCAGGGTGCGGCCGCCGCGCTCGACGAACAGCGCGAGCGCACCGTCGACCAGCACGACGAGGGCACCCGCCTTGCGGCCGGGCCGGGCACCGTCGGGCGTCTCCGGCCAGGGGAGCGAGGCGCCGTACGGGTTGGCGGGGTCGGTGGCGGCCAACACCAGCGCGGACGCCTCGCCCCGCTCCTGGGCCCGCTCCAGCGCGGACGCCGCGTCGCGCAGTGCGTCGACGGTGCCGCCCCGCGCGAACTGCGCCGCCCCCAGCCGCTCGATGAAGTAGCCGCGCCGCGCCTTCCCGGACTCCTCGTACGCGGCCAGGGTGCGATAGATCCGGGCGAAACCGCCCTCGACGTGCTCGGCCATCACGGCGCCGCGGGTCACCACGCCGTACCGCTCCAGCAACTGCTCCGCCAGGGCGGCGGACTGCTCCGTGGCGCTCGCCTCCGCCGGCGCGGGCGGCAGCGACCAGCGGCCGGCGACCATGGGCGGCGACTGGTCCACCGCGACGCGGAACCGCGCGCGGGGAGCGCGCCGCGGCGTGCGATGCGCGGTGGCGCGGCGCCCGCCCGCGAGCCGGGCCCGGACCGGCGCGAAGGTGTCGCCCGTGAGCCGGCCCGCCCACACCAGGTCCCACAGCGCCTCCGGGGTGGCGCCGGTGAGCTGGCGGTAGAAGTACGCGCCGCCGCCACGGACCGCGTCCTCGATCGCCTCGTGCGCCGCGGCGGTGTCGAGCGCGCCCGGCGGGGGCAGGGTGAGCGGCGCGAGATCCGCGGGGTGGAAGGCGATCCAGCCGTCCTGCGCGCCGATCGCTCCGTGCCCGGTCCACACCACCTCGCCCGTGCCGGTCAGCTCGTCGAGCATGGCGGGCGAGTAATCGGCGACGCGCTGCGGCAGCACGAGAGACTCCCACGCGGAGGCGGGGATCGGGACCCCGGCCAGCTGGTCGATCACGGCGGCGACGCCGTCGATCCCGCGCAGCGGGGCCTTGAGGTGGTGCCAGCCCGCGAGGAACTCGGCGTAGGCGCGCTCGGGCACCGGCTCCACGTCCTGCCGGAGCCGGGCGAGGCTGCGCTGCCGGATGCGCCGCAGCACTTCTGCGTCGCAGAACTGCGGGACCCCGTCGACGCCCGCGTCCTCGCCGTCCGGGACGAAGCGGCCCTCGATCACCTTTCGCGACGCGACCAGTTCGGTCAGCGGGCGCTGTACCACCGCGACTCCCAGGCCGTAGCGGGCGGCGACCTCGGCGGCGGTGAACGGGCCGTGCCGGCGGGCGTACCGGGCGACCAGGTCGCCGACCGGGTCCGGTACCGCATCCGTGAACGCGGACGCGATGCCCGGCTGCAGGGGGACGCCGAGACCGTCGCGCAGCCGCGCCGCGTCCTCGACGGCGGCGACCCACCCGTCGCCGTATGCGAAGGCCCTTCCCGCGCCGAGCAACTCGTCGACCGCGGAGGGTGCCCCCTCGGAGCGCTCGTCGATCTCCGCGCGGGTGAGCGGGCCGAGTTCGCGGATCAGGTCCGCCACCTGCTCGACCGTCCGCGCCCGGTAGCCGGGCGCCGTGCGCTGCAGCTGCGCCGCGATCTCGGCGAGGATCTCGGCGTCCAGGAGCTCGGTGAGCTCGACCCGGCCGAGCAGCTGGGAGAGCACTGCCGGGTCCAGGCTGAGCACGGCGGCGCGGCGCTCGGCGAGCGGCGCATCGCCCTCGTACATGAACGCGCCGACGTAGCTGAACAGCAGCGAGGCCGCGAAGGGAGACGGCGCGACCGTCTCCACCTCCGCCAGTCGGACGGTGCGGGACTCGAGCGAGCGGTGCACGGCGATCAGCTCCGGGACGTCGTAGACGTCCTGCAGGCACTCGCGGACCGCCTCGAGCACGATGGGGAACTGCGGGTAGCCGCGCGCCACCTCGAGCAACTGGCTCGCGCGCTGGCGCTGCTGCCAGAGCGGCGCCCGCTTGCCTGGGTCACGGCGCGGCAGCAGCAGCGCCCGGGCGGCGCACTCGCGGAACCGCGAGGCGAACAGGGCACTGGATCCCACGGCCTCGGTGACCAGGGCGTCGATCTCGTCCGGTTCGAAGCGGAAGAGCTCGGCGCCGGGCGGCGCGTCGTCGGTGTCGGGCAGGCGGACGAGGATCCCGTCGTCCGTCGCGGTGACCGCGCCGGAGAGCCCCAGGGCGGCGTTCAGCCGCGCGCCGATCGCGAGCGCCCACGGCGCGTGCACCTTCATCCCGAGCGGCGAGTGCAGCGCCACGCGCCAGTCGCCGAGTTCGTCCCGGAACCGTTCCACCACGAGCGTGCGGTCGGTGGGGAGGACGCCCGTGGCCCGCTGCTGCTCGTCGAGCAGCGAGACGAGGTTGTCGGTGGCCCACTCGCCGAGGCCGACGTCCTGCGCCCGCGCGCGCTGCTCGGGCGCGCCCAGCGCGGTGAACTCGCGGGTGAACCTCCCGATCGCGCGGCCCAGTTCGGCCGGGCGGCCGACGGTGTCGCCGATCCAGAAGGGCAGCCGGCCGGGTTGGCCGAAGGCGGGGGAGACCAGCACCCGATCGTGCGTGATCTCCTCGATCTTCCAACTCGTGGCGCCGAGGGCGAAGACGTCGCCCACGCGGGACTCGTAGACCATCTCCTCGTCGAGCTCGCCCACGCGGGAGGCCTTCTCGCCCACCATGAAGACGCCGAAGAGGCCGCGGTCCGGGATGGCGCCGCCGGAGGTGACCGCGAGCCGCCCGGCGCCGGGACGACCGGTGAGCGTGCCGGCGTCGCGGTCCCAGACCACGCGCGGGCGCAGCTCCCCGAAGTCCTCGGCCGGGTACCGCCCGGAGATCAGGTCGAGCACCGCCTCGTACGCCGAATCCGGCAGCGCGGCATAGGGATGTGCCCGCCGCACCAGGGCGAGCCAGTCGTGCACGTCGAGCCGGTCCATCGCCGCGGCGGCGATGGTCTGCTGCGCCAGCACGTCGAGCGGGTTGCGGGGGACGACGAGCTTCTCGATGGCGCCCTCGCGCATCCGCTGCACTGTGACGGTGCTGTGCAGCAGGTCCGTGCGGTGCTTGGGGAAGAAGACGCCGCGGCTGGGCTCGCCCACCTGATGGCCGGCGCGGCCCACGCGCTGCAGGCCTGCGGCCACCGACGGCGGCGCCTCCACCTGGATCACCAGATCGACCGCGCCCATGTCGATCCCGAGTTCCAGGCTGGACGTTGCGACCACGCAGCGGAGGCGGCCGGACTTCAGGTCGTCCTCGATGATCGCGCGCTGCTCCTTGCTCACCGAGCCGTGGTGCGCCCGCGCGAGCACCGCCTCCGCGCCGTGCGTCTGGCCGCTGCCCAGCACCTGCGCCGGGGAGCCGCCCGCGACCGCGGGGTTCGGCGGGCCGGCGTGCACGCCCGACGCCAGCTCGTTGATCCGGGCCGTGAGCCGCTCCGCGAGCCGACGGGAGTTGGCGAAGACGATGGTGGAGCGGTGCCGTTCGATGAGCTCCACGATGGACGATTCGACGTGCGGCCACAGCGAACCCTGCTGCACCGGATCGTCCGGATCGTCCGAGACCACGTCCAGCTCCGTCATGTCCGGGACCGGCACCGTGACGGTGAGCTCGAACTCCTTCTGCGACGGCGGGCGCACGACAGTCGCCGGCCGCGGGCCGCCGAGGAACGCCGCCACCTCCTGCGCCGGCTCGACGGTGGCGGACAGCCCGATCCGCTGGGCGGGCTCGTCCAGCAGCTCGTCGAGGCGCTCGAGCGAGAGCGCGAGGTGCGTGCCGCGCTTGGTGCCCGCGACGGCGTGCACCTCGTCGACGATGACGGTGCCCACCTGCGCCAGGGTCTCGCGGGCCTGCGAGGTGAGCATGAGGAAGAGCGACTCGGGCGTGGTGATGAGGATGTCCGGAGGCCTGCGGACGAGCTGCCGCCGCTGCTGCGCCGACGTGTCGCCCGAGCGCACGCCGACGGTGACCACCGGAGCCGGCTCGCCCCGGCGCTCCCGGACCCGGGCGATCCCCGCGAGCGGCGCGCGGAGGTTGCGCTCGACATCGACCGCGAGGGCCTTGAGCGGTGAGACGTAGAGCACGGAGGTGCCGCGCGGACCGTCGGACTCCGACGGTGCGGGGCGGTCCGCGAGCCGATCGAGGGCCCAGAGGAACGCCGAGAGGGTCTTGCCCGAGCCGGTGGGCGCAACGACCAGCGTGTTGTTCCCCTGCGCGATCGAGCGCCAGGCGCCGGCCTGCGCCGCGGTGGGCGCGGCGAAGGACTCGGCGAACCATTCGGCGGTGGCGGGCGTGAACGCCCGGAGGGCGTCCGGCATGGGTCCATCATGGCGCAGCCCTCCGACATGTGGCCGCGGCCCGGAAGTGCCGCAGGTGTGCATCGGTCGGTCGCAAAGCCGTCGCTGCGTCGCGAGTTCTGATTGAATCGCAAAGGACAACTGTTGACAATGGGCCGTCCGGGCGACCGCCGGCCCTCACGAAGGGTGGTACGGAGTGAGTGGACCCCGGGTCGCGTGTCCGGCCGGCGAGATCAGCGGCGCACTGGTGGGAGGTGTCGCGCGGTACCTCGGGATCCCGTACGCCAAGCCCCCGGTGGGGGAGCGGCGGTTCGCGCTCCCGGAGCCCGCGGATCCGTTCGACGGGGTCTTCGAGGCCACCGCGTTCGGGCCCACACCGCCGCCGTCGATGGAGCTGCCGGAGCCGTACACCTACCCGGTGATCGAGGGCGACGACTGGCTCACCCTGAACGTCTGGGCCCCGGCCGACGCGAAGCCGGGGGATGCGCTGCCCGTCTACGTGTGGATCTACGGCGGCTCGTTCGCCATGGGCAACACCGCCCAGTCGCTGTTCGACGGGACCGCTTTCGCGCGCGACGGTGCGGTGTACGTCTCGGCGAACTACCGGGTGGGCCTCGAGGGCTTCACCCACCTGCCGGACGCCCCCGACAACCGGGGGCTGCACGACCAACTGCAGGCGCTGCGCTGGGTGCAGGCGAACATCGCCGCGTTCGGCGGCGACCCGGGGCGGGTGACGATCGGCGGCGAGTCCGCCGGGTCGATGTCGGTGTCGTCCCTCGCGACCACCGAGTTCGCCGGGAAGCTGTTCCACCAGGTGATCTGCGAATCCGGCATCGGCGTGGCCGCCGACGTGCCGACGGCGGCGAAGCTCGCCGACCCGCTCAAGGCGGCCCTGGGCCTGCACCTGACCGCGGAGGCGCTGCGCGAGAAGGATCCGCGGGAGTCGGCGGCCGCCGTGGCGAAGCTGCTGCACAAGCTGAGCCCGCACAACGTGCTCACCCTGTTCCCGCCCGTGGTCGACGGCGACCTGCTCACCGAGAACCCGGTGAGCCGCCTGGCGAAGGGGCCGGTGCCGGTCCGGATGATCATCGGCAACAATCACAAGGAGTCCGACTTCTGGCGGGTCTTCGGTGAGTTCGTCCCCGGGGACAACCCGCTCAAGGCGCTCGACGTGCTGTTGCGCCCGTTCGGCGACACGGCGCCGATCGTGGGCGCCTACCGGAAGGTGCACGGCGACACGCTGACTCCGGGCGAGATCGTGCTGGAGCTGCTGTCCGACGGCGCATTCGGCGGCCCCAGCTACGCGGCGCAGCGGGGGCAGGGCGAGAACTGCTACGCCTACTACTTCACGTGGCCGTCGAGCGTGCACACGAAGACGGCTATGCACACGCTGGACCTCGGTTTCGCCTTCGACAACGTGGCCGACCCCGGCTTCGCGATGTACGCGGGGGAGGACGCGCCGCAGGCCTTGGCGGACGACATCCACGGGCGCTGGATGGAGTTCATCAGGTCCGGCGTCCCCGGACAGGACTGGAGCCCCTTCCGCTCCGAGGCCGACGTCAAGGTGTTCGGGCCGCCCGACACGCGGAACCTGGACGCGTTGGGCTCCTGGCAGTACTGACGGTAGGTGTGTCGCCGCGCACACGCCCGGCGACACACCAGTGATTGTTGTTGTTTGTGTGACTTGTGTGATTCATGATGTTCGGGAGGTACGGACTGAAGGAGCAGGAATGACCACGCACGTCTCGTCGAACAGCCACCGTCGCGCCTGGGTCCGGGGCGCCGTCGCCGCGGCGGCCGTCGCCGTCGGAATCAGTGGCACCGTCGCCGCGGTCGCCAAGGCCGATCAGCAGGTCGGCCGGTTCCTCGTCAAGGGCCAGATCGAGGTCTCCTACTTCGCGACGGGCGGACCGTCGACGTGGGGCGTGCCCCTCATCCCCGAGACGAACGCCGGTCGCGGCGGCAAGTTCCAGACCTTCAAGAACCAGTCCTCGTTCTACTGGCATCCCGGTGCCGACGGCGGCAACGCCCACCAGATCGGCGGCGCCATTCGCGCGAAGTGGGGCGAGAACCGCTGGGAGAACGGCCCGCTGGGCTACCCGACCACCGACGAGCTGCAGTCCCGCGGCCCCTTCAACGCCGTCACCGGCGCGATGAACGCCTTCCAGGGCGGCGTGATCTACTGGTCGCCCGCGTCCGGCGCCTGGCCGGTGTGGGGCGAGATCCTCGTGAAGTGGAGTGCCGACAAGCGAGAGTCCGGCAAGTACGGCTACCCGACCGGTCCCGAGATCCGCACCGGGAGCACGTTCTCCCAGACCTTCCAGCGCGGCGTGATCACCTGGCCGTGACGGCCGGCGCGTCCCCTCCGACCGGGTAGGCCTCCGCCCCGCCGTCGGCCCGGCGCGGTGCGCCACGGGCGTTCCTACGCTCGGAGGATGATCGATGTGCTCGCCCCGCAGCGACCCGGAACCTGGTCGGACGGAACAGTGACCGTGTCCCGGTCGGCCGGGCCCGACGGGGCGCTCGTCACCGTCGAACGCGCGGGCGGGCGGGTGCACCTGCGGCACCGGCTGCGGCCCGAGCACCTGCGTGACTCCCTCGCGGCGCGCCTCGCGGCCGTCGCGGCGCCGCGTACCGTCGACGAGTTCGAGCGGCTCGTCGTGGGAGCCGTGCGGAGCACCGTCGACGCCGCGGACTCCGCCTGGCTCACCTACTACCGCAACTCCCTCGCGGATCTCGAGTTCGGATGCACGCCCTTCGCGCCCGTCCATCGGCGCGCCGAGGATCTCCTGCTCGGTGCCTCGCTGCTCGACCTGGGCTCCTGCTTCGGCTTCTTCGCCCTGCGCGCGGCCCGCCGCGGCCGGCGGGTCACCGCCTCGGACCTGTGCCCGGGCACGATGGACCTGCTCGCGCGGGTCGCTCCCGACCTCGGGGCCACGCTGCGCACCCTCGCCGCGGACGCCGCCGCGACCGGCCTGCCCGACGGGTACGCCGACACCGTCACCGCCCTGCACCTGCTCGAGCACGTGCCGCCCCCGGCCGGGCGTGCGATCCTCGCCGAGGCGGTGCGGCTGGCCCGCCGCCGCGTGATCGTCGCGGTGCCCTACGAGGACGAGCCCGACGCCCGGTACGGGCACGTGCGCACCTTCACCGCCACGGCGCTGCGCGAGCTCGGCGCCACGACCGGCCTCGACTTCTCGGTCTCCGAGCACCACGGCGGGTGGCTCGTTCTCGACCGGTGACGCTCGCTAGATGATCCCGCGCTTGCTGGCCTCGTACGCCGCCTCGGTGCGGCGGCTCACGCCCAGCTTGCGCAGCAGGTTGCTCACGTGGAACTTGACCGTGGTGGGCGAGATGAACAGTTGCTCGCCGATCCGGCTGTTGGAGTGGCCCTTCGCCAACAGGCGCAGCACCTCAAGCTCGCGGGCGGTGAGGGTGTCGTCGGGCGCGCCGCCCGCGAGCGTTCGCACCACGGCCACGGCGGTGCGGGAGTCGAAGGCGCTCTGCCCGCGCGAGACCGACCGGATGGCGGTCACCAGCTCCGTGGTGTCGACGTCCTTGACCACGTAGCCACGAGCGCCGGCCTGGACGGCCTCCACCACGAGCCGCTCGTCGAGGAACGTGGTGAGCACGAGCAGCGCGATCTCCGGGTGCGCCGCCGTGAGGTCGCGGCACAGGCTCAGGCCCTCGAGTTCCGAACCGCCGGAAAGCTTCAGGTCGATCACCATCACGTCGGGCCGCACGTGCTCGGCCACCGTACGCGCTTCGGCGCGCGAGACCGCCTCGCCCACGACCTCCAGGTCGGGCTCGCGCTCCAGCACGGACCGCAGCCCCTGCCGCAGGATGGCGTGGTCGTCGACCAGCACCAGCCGCGACCGCTCCGTCCGTTCCCGCGTCTCCGTCACGACTCCTCCTCCACCGGTAGCGCGACCTGCACGCGGACGCCGCCGATCCGGGACCGCCGGATCGCGAGCCGTCCACCGCATTCCGCGGCCCGCGCGGCCATGTTGGCCAGCCCGCGCCCGTGGCCGTCGAGGTCGCGCTCCCTGCTGGTGGCGAGCGCGGAGCGCAGCGCCGCGGGATCGCCTGCACCGTCGTCGTCGATGGCGAGCTCGACCGCGTCCGGCCCGTACCGCAGGGAGACCACCGCGCGGGTGGCCTCGGCATGGACGGCGACGTTGAACAGCGCCTCGCCCGCGATCCGCAGCAGCGCGTGATCGACGGCCGTGGGCAACTCGCGGATCTCGCCGCGCACCCGGACCGAGACGGTCAGCTCGTCCGGCTCGTGCACCACGCCGAGCCGCCGCAGCATCTCCGGCAAGGCCGCGTCCTCGTGGTCGTGGCTGTTGCCCAGCGTGTAGATCGCCGCGCGCAGTTGCTCCACCCCGCGTCGCGTCATCTCCTTCGCCAGGTCGAGCCGCTCGGCGCGCTCCGCCGCGGGGATGTCGCTGCGGCACACCTCGATCTGCATGCCCGCGGAGAGCACCGCCTGCGTGACACTGTCGTGCAGCTCGCGCGCGATGCGGTGCCGCTCGTCGTCGAGCACGCGCTGCCGCTGGGCGACGCCGAGCTCGCGCTGCGTGCTGATGAGCTCCGCGTTGCGCACCGCGAGGTCGGCGGCGGTCCGCCGGGCCTGCGCGTGGGCCTGCTCCGAGCGGGTGAGCAGCGTCGCGATGCCCTCGTAGAGGGCCGCGTTGTGCAGCGCGACCGCGGTCTGGCTGGCCAGGATGCTCAACACTGCGGCGTCGGTGCCGTCCAGCTCGCGCCCGTCGGGCACCCAGGCGGCGATCGCGCCGACCACCGCACCGTCGAGCACGAGTGGCACGAACGCGTGCCGCCCCTCGAGCGACGTCCGGTCCGAGACCGTCGCGGGGTCGCGGATCCGCTCGAGGCAGTCGACGACCTCGTAGGGCAGCGGCGGGCCGGTCACTCGGTCCACCAGGTACGGGATGCCGTCGGGGCCCAGCACGAGCCGCCGCATCCCGGCGGCCGTGAGCCGGCCGTCGGTGAGCGCGAAGACCACCCAGTCGGCGCGCAGGTGCTCGCGCGCCACCTCCGCGACCGAGCACACGAGCGTCTCCGGCCCCTCGACGGTGCGCACCAGCGCGCCCGCGATGAGGTCCAGCGCGTGCAGCACGCGCTCGGCGCGCTCTACCGCCCCGCGGTACTGCGGGTAGTAGCTGCTCTTGCCCGACCGGAGCCCGGTGAGCGCGGCGAGGTCGGATTCGGCGGTCACATCGCCGCCCGGAACAGCTCGGTGATCTCGGCGACCGTCGCCGCCCGCGGATTCGTCGTCATGCACGAGTCGTCGAGGCTCTGCGCGGCCAGGCGCGGCAGGACGTCCTCGGGCACGCCGAGCTCCGACAGGCCCCGCGGGACGCCGACCTCCCGCGCCAGCTCCTCGACCCGGTCGGCGACGGCGGCGGCCGCCTCCGCGGCCGGCGCGCTCTGCTCGTCGAGCCCCATCCCGGCTGCGATCGCCACGTACGGCGCGGGATCGGCCGCGGCGTTGAACCGCACCACGTGCGGCAGCAGGATGCCGTTGATGACGCCGTGCGGCATGTCCAGGAGCCCGCCCACCTGGTGGCTCATCGCGTGCGCGGCACCGAGGATCGCGTTGGTGAAGGCCATCCCCGCCTCGAGGCTGGCCTGCGCCATGACCAGGCGGGCGGAGATGCTGCGCGGGTTCGCCATGCTCGCGGTCAGGGACTCCGAGACCAGGCCGACGGCCCGCAGTGCGTGGTGGTCGGTCAGCGGGTTGTGCGCGAGCGAGACGTACGCCTCCACGCCGTGCGTGAGCGCGTCGAGGCCGCTCGCCGCGCCCAGCCACTCCGGCATCGTGGTCAGCAGCCGCGGGTCGATGACGGTGACGTCCGGGACCAGTGCCCGGCCCAGGATGGTGACCTTGGTGGCCCGTTCGGTGTCGGTGACGATGCAGAACTGGGAGACGTCGGCGCCCGTCCCCGCGGTCGTGGGCACCATGACCGTCGGCGGGATGGGGCGGGTCACCCGGTCCACGCCCACGTAGTCGAGGATCCGGCCGCCGTTGGTGGCGAGGATCGCCACGCCCTTCGCCGCGTCCATGACGGACCCGCCGCCGATGCCGAGCACCACGTCGCAGCCCGCCTCGGCGTACCGGTCGAAGGCGGCGGCGACCTCGTGGTCCTTCGGATTCGGCGTCACCGCACTGAACACCTCGGGCCGCAGCCCGGCGTCGCGCAGGTGGACGAGGAGCTCGTCGACCCAGCCCGCCTCGATCAGCCCCGGGTCGGTGACGAGCAGTGGCCGCACCGCGCCGAGGCGCACCGCCGCGTGGGCGGCCTCGCCGAGGGAGTCGACGCCGAAGACGATCTCCGGGGCGTGGAACTTGACGGTGCGCGGCACCTCCCGGGATACCAACGGCATCATCGCGGCGCGCTGATCGGGGCCGGCCGCGGGGCGATCATCGAGGTGTTTCACGGGCTGCTCCTCAATGGATCGATGTGACCCATGTTACGTCAGCCCGGGGCGCCGGCGGCGGGCCGTTCGCAGGGGCGGGTACCTGTCCGATCGGGCAGGTACGCGTCAGCGCAGCGCGTTCCCGAGGTCCGCCGCCCGCTCGATCAGCTGGTCCGCGTCGCGGGCGGTGACGACCGCGTCGCAGTGCTCGCGGTAGGCGGGCATCGCGCACGTGGCCTGCGCCCAGTAGCGCTCCGGCTCGGGCGTGATCCAGGCCAGCCGGTGCACCCGCCGTCGCAGCTCCGCGAGGTGTTCGGCACCGTCGGGTAGGCCGCCCGAGCGCCCGTCGCCGACGATGAGCACAGACGTGCGCCGGGTGAGCCCGGCGGGCGCCGCGAGCAGCTCCGCGAAGACCCGTTCGTAATCGCTGGAGGCTTCGAGGTCGATCTCGGGGTCGGCGAGGACGCGGGCGAGGGCGTCGTCGCCCGCGCCGGGCAGGAGAGCGTCGGTCACGTCCACCGGCCGGTCGACGAAGCCGTAGACCTCGCACCGCGCAGTGCGTCGCCGGAGGGACTGCGCGAGGCGCAGGACGAACGCGGTGACGGGTCGCACAGAGAGCGAGACGTCCGCGAGGATCAACAGCCGCAGCCGGTCGGGGCGGGGGACCCGGGTGGCGAGGCGGAACGGGACGCCCTCGGTGCGCTGCGCGGTCCGGGCGGTCGCGCGCAGGTCGAGCCGGCCGTGACCGTGGTAGCGCACCCGCTCGCGGGGCGCGCCGCGCATGCGGCGCAGCACCTCGTGCACCGCCAGTTCCAGCTCGGCGTGCGGGCGCGATTCGACCTCGCCCGGCGGCCCGGGCGGGGCCTGGCCTGCCGCGGCCAGGGCCTCGACGAAGGCGCTCAGCGCCGCCGCCAGGCGCTCCGCGGTGGCCTGCGTGAGCTCCTGTTCCGGTCCGGCGTCGGCGTAGACGCGGCTCGGGTCGTAGCGGTCCAGCCAGGCCAGGATCGCCGCCGGATCGTCCCAGCGCAGCGTGCCGGACGCGGCCATCGCGGCACCGTCGGACAGCGCCCCGACCTCGGCGGTCCCGGCCCGCGCCACGTCGAGGGTGTAGCTGACGCCGCGGCGACCGCCGTCCTCGGCCGAGACCGCGAGCTCCGCGTCCGCCGCCGACGTCACCGAGAAGTCGTCGTCGTCCTTGTGCGGGTTGAAGCCCTCGTCCGCCTCGGGGGTGTCGACGACGAGGTCGCCGACCTCCGCGGCCCGCTCGTTGTAGTCGGCGTAGCGGCCCACTTCCCCGTCGGGGTCGAGGACCAGGTCCTCGGGGAGGCCGCCGGTGAGGGGCGCATGTGCCGGAGTGCGATCAGGAGCGTCGACGGCGCGCGGTGCATCGGCGAAGAGCTCGGCGAACGCGGCGTCGAAGCCGGCGTCCTCGTGCGCGTACTTGACGCAGGTCGCCCGCAGGCCCGCGCCGAGTCGCGCCCGGTCGCGAGCCCCGTAGAGAGCCAGCACGCGCCGCACCTCGATCACCTCGGCGGGGGAGGCGCCGACGCCGTGCGCGCGCAGCCGGGCGCCGAAGGCCGCCGCGACGACGTCGAGCAGGCCCGCGGTCTCAGTTGCCGCCACGGCCCCGGCCCCCGTGCCCGCGGAAGACGGCCGTCGTGGTGTTGGAGGGGTTCGACGCCACCGTCGTCCGGTCCGGCCGGCCCGTCGCCTCCACCGGACCCGACGGTGCGCCCGCGTCCCGCGTCCGCACCAGGTCCACGTCGGTCGAGTACTTGAGGAGCGCGGCGTAGAGCAGCTCCGGCCGTTCGGCCGGCGCGGTTCCGCTGCCGGCCAGCACGGCCGCGATGCGGGCCGCGTCGATCACCTCGGAGATCGACGGACTCTTGCGCAGCGGCAGGTCCCGCAATCGGCCCGCGAGCTCGACCACCTCCGCGACCGCGGCGGGCTCGACCTCGGGGGCGCGGGCGGCGACGATGTCACGTTCGCGGTCCGCGGCCGGGTAGCCGAGGTGGTAGTGCAGGCAGCGTCGCTTGAGGGCGGCGCTGAGCTCGCGGGTGTCGTTGGAGGTCAACACGACCCACGGCCGCGTGCGGGCGGCGAAGGTGCCGATCTCGGGCACCGTCACCTGATTCTCCGCCAGGACCTCGAGCAGCAGGGCCTCCATCGACTCCTCGGTGCGGTCCACCTCGTCGACCAGTAGTACCACCGGCTCCTCCGAGAGGATCGCGGCGAGCAGCGGGCGCGCCGCGAGGAAGGTCTCCGAATAGAGGCCGAAGTCCTTGGCGGCCAAGTGCGCCGACGCCTGCTCCAGGGTGTCGAAGCCTGCCAGTTCGGTACCGATCCGGTCGCGGAGCATTTGCACGTGGAGCAGCTGCCGCGCGTAGTCCCACTCGTAGAGCGCCCGGCTGTCGTCGAGCCCCTCGTGGCACTGCAACCGGATGAGCCGACGGCCGGCGACCTGAGCCAGCGCCTTGGCGAGCTCGGTCTTTCCGACGCCCGCCGGCCCCTCCAGCAGCAGGGGCCGGCCGAGCACCGTCGACAGGTGGATCACGGTGGCCAGGTCGGGATCCGCGATGTAATCCGCGCCGCGCAGCGCCTCCCGCAACGCGGGACCGTCGGCGAATTCCGCTTCCGTAGTGCGTGTCTCGATCATGGCCACGGTGGTCATGCCCGTCTCCTCCCTCGTCGGATCAGTACGTGCCGTTGATGCAGTGGTCGACGACCGGGATCATCGACGACACCGTGACTTCGCGCGGGTTGCCCGGCGTGCACCAGTCGCCCTGGATGTGCTCGGAGATCGCGAGTACCGACTTCTCGTCGCCCTTGATCACCTCGCCGCGGCCCGCGTACTTGCCCGAGTTCATCTGGTTCTTCTCGTACGAGTCGGTGCGGATCTGCCCGAAGTTGTCGGGGATGCCGACGTCCTTCGCCAGCCGGATCGCCGCCTCCACCGCGGCGTCCGCGGCCTGCACCGTGGTCATGTTGCGGGTGTCCACGCCCATCGCGACCGCGATCTCGGCGTACCGCTCGTAGCGCGAAGGCAGGTTGTACTCCCACACTCTGGGCAGCGCGATCGCGTTATTGAGGCCGTGGTGGCTGTCGAAGAAGGCGGAGACTGCGTGCGAGATGGAGTGCACGATGCCGAGGCCGCCCGAGTTGAAGGCCTGCGCCGAGATGTACTGCGCGTTCATCATGCCCTCGCGCGCTTTGAGATTGCGCGGCTCGAAAGTGGCCTCGCGCAGGTTCTTCGCGACCAGCTCGATCGAGTACAGGGCGTTGCCCAGCGACGGCGCGAAATCCAGCCGCGAGACGTAGGGCTCACTGCCGTGCGCCAGCACGTCGAAGCCGCAGTACGCGGTGAAGTGCTGCGGGCACGAGTAGTACAGCAGCGGATCGTCGATCGCGAGCGTCACGATGGAGGCCTCGTCGAAGGCCACCCACTTGTGCGGCTTGTCCATGTCGGAGGTGTCGGTGATGACGTAGGCCCATGAGGTCTCCGAGCCGGTGCCGGCTGTGGTGGAGACGGCGATGTGCGGCGGGTTCTTCTTGTTGGTGGACTTGGCGAAGCCCTCGAACTCGTTGATGTTGCGGCCGTCGTGCGCGATGACCACGCGCGCACCCTTGGCGGCGTCGTGACTGGAGCCGCCGCCCACGGAGATGATGCTGTCGCACTTCTCCTTTTCGTACATCGCCGCGGCTTCCATGACGTTGTAGTCCTTGGGGTTCGACTCCACCTTGTCGAACAGGACCACCTCGACGCCCTGGTACTCGATCTTGCCGATGAGCTCCTCGATGATGCCCGAGCCGCGCAGGCCGGTGGTCACCAACAGGGCGCGCTTGAAGCCGAGGTTCTTCGCCTCCACGCCGATGATGTCGTGCGCGCCGACCCCCATCAGCGCGCGGGGGAAGGGATGGAACTCCTTGATCGGGAAGTCCCAGATCTGGTTCAGCTCGATGGCCATGTCGTCTCTCCTGCGTCTGCGGTCCGGGCGAGATGGCGTGATCCATCTCACAGGGACACTGTGGGCGCGGAGAGTCGTGCGGGGGAGGGCCTCGCGGCGAAACCGTCCGGCCGCCACTCCCACCCCGTCCGGTCGGGCAGGTGCGGCACCGGCCCGACCGGCGGGCGCTGAGTCGACCTAGTGCGTGCCGGCGCGGAGGTAGTGCCCCGTCTGCTGATCGCGGCCGTACCCGGGTACGAATTCCCCGAGCCGGAACACGATGCGGCCGGCGATGCCGGTCGCGACCACCGTCGCGTCGTTGCGGTTGACCATGCGCGAGAGATCGTCGAAGAACGGCGCCTCCGCCTCGTTGTACGCGTCGACGGTCTCGTCCAGCCGTTCCGGATCGACGATCACGAAGTCGGCGCGGTCGCCCTCGCGCAGGAAGCCGGCGTCGAGTCCGAACCAGGTACCCAGCTCGCCGGTCAGGCGGTGCACGGCCCGGCCCAGCGGCAGCACCGTGCGGCCGGCCTCCTCGGCGTCGCGCATCCGCTTGAGGAAGCGCAGCGGGAAGTTGTAGAAGGCCATGTTGCGCAGGTGCGCTCCCGCGTCCGAGAAGCCCAGGTGCAGGTTCGGGTCCTTGGCCATCTCGTCGAGCACGGCGGGGCGGTCGTTGCCGACCGTCGTGGTCCAGCGGACGTTCTTCTCCCCGTTCTCGACCAGCACGTCCAGGAAGGCGTCGAGCGGCGCGATGCCGCGCTCGTCGGCGATCGCGCCGAAACTCCGGCCGATCAGCGAAACGTCGGGGCAGTCGACGATGACGGCATCGTGGAAGTCCTTGTGCCACAGTCCGGGCTTGTGTTTCTTGAGGGCGAACTCGCGCCGGAACCGGCGACGATACTCGGTGTCGGCCATGAGCTCGTTGCGCTCGAGCTGGTCCCTGATGTGCAGCGCGGCGGTCCCGGCGCCGAACTCCTCGAAGACCGGCAGGTCGATGCCGTCGGAGTAGAGGGTGAAGGGCAGCGGCAGGTGCTGGAAGGCGACCCGGGAGCCGAAGACCCGGTTGCCGATCGCGGCGGCGGCGCTGAAGAGGCGGTGCGCACCGCGGGCGGACTTCGAATCCGCCGCGACCAGCAGGCTCACCGGAACCCTGCGGCCGCGCGCGAACAGTCGGCTGCTGGAGGCGAGGAAGAACATCACCACCGTGAGCGGGTTGTTGATGTTGGGGGCGCTCTGCAGGATGCGGCCGCGCTTGCGCAGGACGTTGATGAGGTGCCAGCGCTCGTGCCACCACGCGTAGGTGGAGGGCAGTGCGCGGGAGCGGTAGCGGTCACCGTCGAGCTTGTCGATGGGGGCGTCCATTCCCGACATGCCCAGCATCCCGGCGTCGAGCGCACGGTCGAGCATCTCGGCCATCCGGCGCAGTTCCGCTCGGGTGGGGAAGGACCAGGTGTCGGTGGCACGGCCCAAGCCCATGACGGCCGTGCGGAGGTCCGAATGGCCGAGGAAGGAGGCGACATTGGGGCCGAGCGGCAGGGAGTCGAGGCGCTTGACGTAGCCCTCGGGCTCGGTCCAGTCCTGGAAGTCCTCCAGCGCGGCGATGACGTGCTTGCGGGGCACCGCCTCGACGCGGCTGAACAGGTCGGCGGCGTCCTCCGGGCAGGAGTAGACGGTGGACATCGAGCAGCAGCCGAGGATCGCGGTCGTCACGCCGTGCCGGACGGATTCGCCGAGCCCGGGGTTGAGCAGGACCTCGGCGTCGTAGTGGGTGTGGATGTCGACGAAGCCCGGCAGCACCCATTTGCCTCGCGCGTCGATCACCTCGGGGCACCCGGCCTCGTCGAGCGGCTCGGCCGAGACGGCGGCGACGCGGTCGCCGACGATGCCGAGGTGCGCGCGCCGGGGCTCCGCGCCCGTCCCGTCGAACCAGAGGCCGTCGCGGATGATGAGGTCGTAGCGCATGGGGCTCCCCGCTCGTCGTGTGACGATTGCGAGCCTAATCGATTCGGCGCTCGCGCGCCGGGCCTCGATGGTATCGGGGCCCGGCGCGGAGGAGGTCAGCGGGCGGCGACCAGGTGGCGCTCGGTGGCGGCGGTCAGCTCGTCGAGCAGCGCGGCGAGCTCGGCCGGGCGACGATCGATCGGGGCGAAGGCGCCGGCACCGTCGAAATCGGTGAACAGGCCCAGGCTGACCTGGGCGCGGGCGTCGACCATGGAGAAGTTGGCGGTGATCTGGCGCCAGTGCTCCACGGCGCGGACGCCGCCGTCGGCGCCGTAGGCGACGAAGCCCACGGTCTTGCCGGCCCACTCGGGGCCGATCGAGTCGAAGGCGTTCTTGAAGGCGCCGGGGATGGAGTGGTTGTACTCGGGGGTCACGAAGACGAAGCCGTCCTGGGTGTCGACCGCCTCGCCCCAGGCGGTGACCGCCGCGCTGTCGTACTGCCGGTTCGCGGCGCCCGGGACGGTGGCGGAGGTCAGCAGCGGGATGTCGAACTCCTTGAGGTCCAGCACGGTGACCTCGACGCCTTCGCGCGCGGCGGCGGCCGCAGCGACCCACTGGCCGACCTGCTCGGCCTTGCGGCCGTCGCGGATGGAGCCGAGGATGATGCCGATCTTCATAGGGGTCCTTTCGACGGGGTTACTCGCCCGCTCGGGCGTGGTGTCCACCGTAGCGTAGCGGACCGCGGTCCGCTAGGTGCGCCGTGGGTCTAGACTGTCTGGACTGATCTCGGTATCCTGGATGCATGCGGGAATGGCAGGTCCAGGAGGCTAAGCAGCGCCTCAGTGAGCTGCTGCGCGCCGTCGGCGAGGGGGAGCCGCAGGTGATCACCCGGCACGGCGATCCCATCGCGGTGGTCGTGGACATCGAGGATTTCCGCGCGACGCACGGACGGGATCGGAGGCCGAGCTTCTCCGAGTTCCTGCTGTCGGCGCCCGCCGTCGATGACTTCGAGATTCCCGCGCGTACCGTTGACCCGGATCGCACGGAGGGGCTCTTCGATTGACCGCGGCGTACCTCTTGGACACGAACGTGGTGTCGGAGCCCGTGAAGCGCCGCCCCAACCAGGCGGTGGTCGAATGGCTCGCCGGCGTGGGGAACTCCGGATATCTCAGTGTGCTCACCATCGGTGAGCTGCGCCGTGGCGAGCGCATGTTGGCTCGGAGGGACCCCCGCCAGGCAGAGGCCGTCGCGACGTGGATCGCGGGTATCGAGGACGCCTACCGCGATCAGATCATCGATCTGGACATCCCCGCGGCTACGCGATGGGGAGAGATATCGGCGGCGGGCCGGACGCCGCCGATCGTCGACGCCCTCATCGCCGCCACGGCGCTCGCCCACGATCTCACGCTGGTCACCAGGAACGTCCAGGACTTCGAGGGCCTCGGAGTCCGGACCCTGAACCCGTTCGGCTGATGGCGGGCACAATCGGTCCCATGGCAGACGATCCGGTTCTCGAGCAGGTCGGCCCGCGGCTTCGCGCGATCCGGCAGGAGCGCGACATCACCCTGACCGCGGTCGCTGAGGCGACGGGCATCTCGGTGAGCACGCTGTCGCGGCTCGAAGGCGGCACCCGCAAGCCCACCCTGGAGCTGTTGCTGCCGCTCGCGCGCATGTACGGGCTGCCGCTCGACGAGCTCGTCGACGCGCCCGAGACCGGCGACCCGCGCGTGCGGCTCAAGCCGGTGCGGCACGGCGACCACGTCATCGTGCCGCTCACCCGCCGCGCCGGTGGGCTGCGCACCTTCAAGGAGGTCATCCGGCCCCGGCCCGGGGTGCAGACGCGCACACAGGTCTCGCACCCCGGCTACCACTGGCTGTATGTGCTCGACGGGAACCTGCGCCTGCTCCTGGGGGAGAAGGACATGGTGATCAAGCCCGGCGAGGTGATCGAGTTCGACACCCGGCTGCCGCACTGGTTCGGCAGCGCCGACGGCGAGCCCGTCGAGTACCTGGGGATCTACGGCCCGCAGGGCGAGCGCGCCCACCATGTGGGGCGCGCGGAGCCCGAGTAGCGGTCAGTCGCCGCCGAGGCCGGTGACCTTCTTGAGCTGATTGACGCCGGGGAGCTTGCCGACGCCTCGCTCGACGCCGCGCTGCACGTCGCTGAGTTTGTTGGTCACGTCGACCAGCGGCGGGAGCACGGCGTCGAGGGTGTTGAGGGCCGGATCGGCGACGGCGGTGAGCCGCTCGACCCGGTCGATGACGTTGTTGGCGCGCTCGATCATGTCGGCCATCGCGAGCATCACCTTGGGCAGCTCGGCGATCAGTTCGATGGTGTCGGGCGGGATGGTGCTGAGCTTGCTGACGCTGGTCACCGTGCGGCCGGTGTTGTCCATCGCCTTGCCGGCGGCGGACCGCACGGAGTCGACGAGGTCGTTGACCGATTCGCTGATGCTGGGTGGGGCCTTCGGGGGCTCCGGCTTTCTCGCCATGACTCGATCATCGCTCGCGACGGTGCCCTGGCGTGGGATTTCGCGCCGGACGCGCTACTCGGCATCGGAGCTGGTCCGCGGGGTGGGGGTGGTGTCAGCACGCTCTCGCGGCTCGTGGGACCGATTGTCGTTCGATGTGGTGTTGCGATGTCGAAAACTTGTCGGTTGGTCGGCGTAGCGTCAGGGCATGGACGAAGACGGTGGTGTAGACGAGGATCGGCCGCCCGATGGCGGCGTTGCGGATCGGTTGCGTTCGATGGAGCGGCAGCGGTGCCGGACGGTGTTCGAGCAGTATCGGTTGGCGGCGGAGCTGCTGCGCGAGCGCGTGTGCGAGCGGGTGGCGGCGGGGTTGCCGCAGGATCGCTGGCAGCAGGGCGTGGCGGCGGAAGTCGGGGTCGCGCTGCACATCTCACCCAACAGCGCCGCGAAGTTCGTCAGCAGGGCGGTGGAGCTGGAGAAGACGATGCCGTGCACCCGCGCCCGGCTGCGCGACGGTGACCTCTCCCCGGAGGCGATCCCGGTGATCGTCGGCGGCCTCGCACACCTGGACGCCTCCGATCGGCACCGCGCGGATGCGCAGTTGTGCGCCGACCCGAGCACGCTGGCGGGGATGGGTCTCAAGCAGCTCGCCGCGCGGGTCGAGCAGCTCGCGTACCGGCTGGACGCGCAGGCGACGGTGGAGCGGAACGCGTCCGCCGAGAAGGACCGCACCGTCACGATCCGGCCGCTGCCCGAGGGGATGGCCAGGGTCTCGTTGCTGCTACCTGTGGCTCAAGGTGTCGGTGTGTACGCGGCGCTGCGCCAGCACGCCGCCACCCTGATCGGGATCGGCGCGGACCTGCGCACCCGCGGGCAGATCATGGCCGACACCGCCTTCGCCCGCCTCACCGGCCGCGAGGCCGCCGACGGGCAGCCCGTGACGGTGAACCTCACGATGCCCGCGACGGTCCTCCTCGGCGATGAGCCGGGGACGGCGCACCTGGACGGTGGTGGGACGGTGCCGGCGGAGATCGCCCGCAACCTCATCGGCAGGGCCACCGCCGCCGGCGTCGCCTGGATCAAGCGGCTGTACGTCGCACCCGAATCCGGGGCGGTCGTCGGCATGGACTCCCGGCAACGCTGCTTCCCGGACGGGCTGGCGGAGATGATCCGCGCCAGGGATCGGTACTGCCGGACCCCGTACTGCGACGCACCGATCGCGCACACCGACCACGTCGTTCCGCACGCGGCGGGTGGTCCCACCGGCTTCGCGAACGGGCAGGGGCTGTGCGCGGCGTGCAACTACGCCAAGGAAGCCGCCGGCTGGAGCAGCCGGGTGGTGCCGGACGCGAGCGGGCGGCACACCGTCGACACCCGAACACCGAGCGGACACCACCACCGGTCCACCGCGCCGAACCAGGCGGCCTAGAGAGACGCGCCGAATCGTTCGACGGCGGCGCGGGCGGTGCGCAGGCCCTCGCTGTCGGGGCCGGCGACGACGACCTCACCCGAGGGGAGGAGGGTGACCTCGCCGATCGAGTCGCCGGTGGTGTTCACGCGGACGGCCCAGGCGTAGGCCTCATCGGCCAGCCAGGCGTCGGGGCGCAGTTCCGTGAGGTACCACGCCCCGACGTTCAGGCCGATCGGGTCCAAGAATCAGGCCTCGTCGGACTTGATCTCGAGCAGGACGGTGCCCTGGGTGACGGCGGTGCCGGGCTCGACGGCCAGGCCGGTCACGATGCCGTCCTTGTGCGCGGCGACCGGGTTCTCCATCTTCATGGCCTCGAGCACCACGACGAGGTCGCCGGCGGCGACCTGCTGGCCGTCCTCGACGGCCACCTTGACGACGGTGCCCTGCATCGGAGCGGTCACGGAGTCGCCCGTGGCGGCCACGCCGGCGCCGCGGTCGCGGGTGCGCGGCTTCGGCTTGCGGCGGATCACGCCGGCGCCGCCGGCCGCGCCGCCACCGCCGAGCGACAGCTCGCCGGGCAGCGAGACCTCGACGCGACGGCCGTCGACGACCACGACCACGTTCTGGCGCGGCAGCGAGTCGTCCTCCTCGATGGCCTGGCCACCGGTGTACGGCTCGATCGGGTTCTCCCAGTCGGTCTCGATCCACTTGGTGTAGACCTCGAAGCCGTTCTCGTCGCCCACGAAGGCCGGGTTGGAGACGATGTGGCGGTGGAACGGGATGACCGTCGCGAGGCCCTCGACCTCGAACTCGGCGAGCGCGCGCCGTGAGCGCTCCAGCGCCTCCTGGCGGGTCGCACCGGTCACGATGAGCTTGGCGAGCATCGAGTCGAACTGTCCGCCGATGACGTCGCCGGCGTCCACGCCGGAGTCGACGCGCACGCCGGGGCCGGTGGGCTCGCGGTACACGCTGATCGGGCCGGGAGCGGGCAGGAAGCCGCGGCCGGCGTCCTCGCCGTTGATGCGGAACTCGAAGCTGTGACCGCGGGGAGTGGGATCCTCCGTGATCGTCAGCTCCTTGCCCTCGGCGATGCGGAACTGCTGGCGTACGAGGTCGATGCCCGCGGTCTCCTCGGTGACCGGATGCTCGACCTGCAGGCGGGTGTTGACCTCGAGGAAGCTGACCAGGCCGTCGGCGGCGACGAGGAACTCGACGGTGCCGGCGCCGTAGTAGCCCGCCTCGCGGCAGATGCGCTTGGCCGACTCGTGGATGGAGGTGCGCTGCGCCTCGGTGAGGAACGGCGCGGGCGCCTCCTCGACCAGCTTCTGGAAGCGGCGCTGCAGCGAGCAGTCGCGGGTGCCGGCGACCACGACGTTGCCGTGCTGGTCGGCGATGACCTGGGCCTCGACGTGGCGGGCCTTGTCGAGGTAGCGCTCGACGAAGCACTCGCCGCGGCCGAAGGCGGCGACGGCCTCGCGGGTCGCCGACTCGAACAGCTCGGGGATCTCCTCGATGGTGTACGCGACCTTCATACCGCGGCCGCCGCCGCCGAACGCCGCCTTGATGGCGACGGGCACGCCGTACTCCTTCGCGAACGCGACGACCTCGTCGGCGTCCTTGACCGGGTCCTTGGTGCCGGGCGCCATCGGGGCCTCTGCGCGCTCGGCGATGTGCCGCGCGGTGACCTTGTCGCCCAGGTCGCGGATCGAGGCGGGGGACGGGCCGATCCAGGTCAGACCCGCGTCGATGACGGCCTGTGCGAAGTCGGCGTTCTCCGAGAGGAAGCCGTAGCCGGGGTGGATCGCGTCGGCGCCGGACTTGCTCGCGGCGTCGAGGATCTTATCGAAGACGAGGTAGGACTCGGCCGAGGTCTGGCCGCCGAGAGCGAAGGCCTCGTCGGCGAGCCGCACGAACTTGGCGTCGGCGTCGGGCTCGGCGTACACGGCGACGCTGGTCAGGCCGGCGTCCCGGGCGGCGCGGATGACGCGGACCGCGATCTCACCGCGGTTGGCGATGAGTACCTTCTCGATCTTCTTGTCAGCGTGGGCTGCCACTCAAGTCTCCTCGTTCCGTTGCGGCGCGCAGCGGCGCGCCGCCCTCTCCATGTCCCGTCCGGGCGCAACTCCTGACGAGTGTATGCCTACTCACTTGTGGCGCACCCGACAGTCCCCTCGCGGGTTCGGTTACCCGCGAGTAACCGTCGCATCGCCTATTTCGGTCAACAACGAACGTAGCGCGCCGAGGTACAGGGTGACACTCCGGCGTGCCGTGTCGAAGCCCGGGAAGCGCGCCGCCACGTGCAGTCCGGACGGTGTGCGCAGCATCCACAGGTAGACGTCGTCGATCGAGTAGTCCCGTGAGCGCAGCGCCCCGGCCCCGCCGGCGTCGTTGACGTCCGAACCGGGGGCGGATCGGGTGTCCATGAAGGAGACGACGAAGCGCGGTGGGGGCGCCTGGGAGCGCCCGGGCTCGTCGGCGAGGACCTCGCCGATCCGCAGGTAGGGCAGGGTGCTGCCGGCCTTGGAGTGCTTCCACGCGGACTGCGCCCGCTGCGCCAGCTCGCCGAAGGTGCGGGTGCCGGTGGTGTCGAGCCGGAAGGGCGCGACGCCGACGAACCAGCCCAGCGCCGCGATCCACTGCTCGGCGTCGCGGGTGTGCCGGGTGACCGCGCACCGGAAGACGGGGCCGAAGCCCAAGTCGGTGTTGATCTTCGCCATGCACGCGAGCACGCCCGTCACCAGCGAGGCGCCCGATTCGGAGCACACGCGCGTGAAGTTGTTGGACCGGTCGTCGTCGAGCAGGTGGAAGTTCAGCGCGCCCTGCGCCAGCCGGGGCACCCCGTCGGGATCGCGGCTCAGCGCCGCCCGCGTCTCGTCGGCGAGGACCTTCGCACTGACGGGGAGCAGCGGCATGGGGAACGGGTCGGGCTTGAAGCCGGTCTCGCTGAGGTACTCGTCCCACATCCGCGCCGCCGGGTGGCTCGCGCCGGCCCGGTCCGCCGATTGCCGGTCGGTGTCCGAGTAGTTGACGTAGCTGCCGGTGGGCAGCAGTCGCGGCGGCACGCCGTGCACGGCCTCGCGGTAGAACTCGCGCAGCTCGTACGGGCTGAGGATGAGGGAGTAGCCGTCGAGCAGGGAGTGGTCCGCGGCGAAGAACAGCGTGAAGGAATCCTCCCGCGCCACCGTCGAGAACATGTACGCGGGCCACGTCAGCGGGGCCGTCGACCGGTCGAACTCGCCCAGCAGCTGCTCGGCGAGGGGCCCGGTGGACCGGTAGGTGCCGATCGCCTTGATCCGCAGGTCGACGGTGGCGGTCTGCGCGCTCCGGCGGCGCGGCCTGTCGTCCTCCAGGAACACGTGGGTGCGCAGTACCTCGTGCCGGTCGATCCACGCGCGCAGCGCCGTCCGCATGCCGGGGATGGAGAGCGGCTCGTCGAACTCGATGCCGAGGCCCAGCCAGGACTCGCGGCCACCGTCGATGTGCCGGCGCTGCAGCACCGCCTGCGCGCCCCGCAGGTGCGCCTCGTGCACGTGCGACGTGGCGCGCGGGTCGTCGCGCCAGCGCGCGGCCGGGCCCGTGGTGGGGATCCAGTTGCGCAGCTCACCCGGGCGCAGCGGGTACGCGTCCAGTTCGGTGAATTGCACGGCGGGCTCGCTCGACGACCGGGCTAGGCGGCGAGCCGGCGCTTGATGCGGGCGAGCATCGCCGACATGCCGCGCAGGCGCAGCGGGCTGACCACGGCGTCGAGGCCGAGGGCGTGATGGAAGTCGTCGGGTACGGCGACGATCGCCGCGGCCGGCTGCCCGTCGAGGCCCTGCGCGAGGATCGACGCGAAGCCGCGGGTGGTGGGCGCCTCGGGCGGCGCGCTGAAGTACAGCCGGACCGCCTCCGGATCCGAGGCGTCGACGTCGAGGAACAGCGGCGACTGGCACTCCGGGACGGGCTCCATCGCCGCTGCGGTCAGGTGCTCGGGGAGCTCGGGCAGCTCGCGCGAGAACTCCAGCAGCAGCTCGAGCCGGTCCTGTTCGCCGACCCCGGCGAAGTCGTCGACGATCTCCGCCAGGGGCGCGGGCAGGGCGGTCATGCGCCGGGCGCGGCGCCGGGCTCCTCGCCGCGCACGATGGGGGCCCGCACGGTGTTGCCCCACTCGGTCCACGAGCCGTCGTAGTTCTTGACGTCCGTGAAGCCGAGGAGGTGGGTGAGCACGAACCAGGTGTGGCTCGAGCGCTCGCCGATGCGGCAGTAGGCCGTGACCGGCGCCTGCGGATCGAGGCCGCCGTAGACCTCGAGGAGATCGGCGTGGGGGAGGAACCGGCCGTCCTGCCGGGCCGCCTTCGCCCACGGGATCGATACCGCGGTGGGGATGTGGCCGCCGCGCAGGGCGCCCTCCTCCGGGTAGTCGGGCATGTGCGTGCGCTCGCCGGTGTACTCCTGCGGCGAGCGCACGTCGACGAGGGCGCGCGTGCCGATGTCCGCGCGGACCTGGTCGGCGAACGCGCGGATCACGCTGTCGTCGCGCTCCACGACGGGGTAGTCGCTGCGCGGGTACTCCGGCTGCTCCAGCGAGACGTCGCGGGCGTCGCTGATCCACTTGTCGCGGCCGCCGTCGAGCAGGCGCACATCCGGGTGCCCGAAGAGGGTGAAGACCCACAGCGCGTACGCGGCCCACCAGTTCGACTTGTCGCCGTAGATCACCACGGTGTCGTCACGGCTGATGCCCTTGGCGCGCATGAGTTCCGCGAACTGCTCGCCGGTGATGTAGTCGCGCGTCACCGGATCGTTCAGGTGCAGGTGCCAGTCCACCTTCTGCGCGGTCGGGATGTGCCCGATGTCGTAGAGGAGCACGTCCTCGTCGGACTCGATCACCTTGAGGCCGGGGACCCCCAGGTGCCCGCTCAGCCAGTCCGCGGTGACGAGGCGCTCGGGGTGTGCGTAGTCCTGCAGTTCCGCGCTCGGATCGGTCTCGATAGCCACGTCCGCCAGCCTAGCCCCCAGGACGCCCGGCCGCGCCGCGGCGACCCCCGGGCGGCGGCGTGTTCCTGCACTCAGTGGTGTGCGTACTCGCCCACGGACCGTGCGACGACGTCCGGCAGGTCGGCGGCGGTCGCGAGGTTGCTCGCGACGAACAGCGAGGTCTCCACCTCCGTGCCGGTCCACCCCACGTAGAGGTACGGCGGGCGCGGCGGGGCGATCCGGCCGGGCAGCGCGGACCAGGCCAGGCGGAACCAGGCGCGGTCCGACGGGGTGCCGTCCGGGGCGCGGACCGGCGCGGGCAGGGCGCCGACGCCGGCGCACGTCGTCACCGGGTGCGCCGGATCGGCGGGCGCGTCGATGAGCGCCGCCAGTGTGCGACGGGGCAGCAGCGTCAGCAGCGGGCCGAAGGCGTCGTAGCGCCCGGCGTCCGGGAGCGCGCCCAGCACGCCCTTGACGTCCGCCCGCAGGGCGACGATCCCGTCGGGCCCGGTGGACGGATCGACGAGGAGCTCCGCATCGACGATCGCGTTGCCGCGCAGGTCGCCGTCCTCGCGCCGGTTCACGGACAGGCCGAGCACGGCGTGGCCGTCGGGCCGGACCCAACCGAGCTCGGCGGCGATCCGCGCGGCGGCCCGGAACAGCAGGGTCGACTCGGTGCCCCCGGAGTCGGCGGCCCGCGCCGCGAGGGCGGGGCGGTCGAGGTGCGCGACGGCCCAGCGATCGGCCCCGACGGGGTGGGCCGGAGCGGGGCCCGTCGGCGCGGTGCCGGTGTGCTCGAGGCGGCCCCGCGCCAGGCGGGCCGCGGCCGTGGCGGCCCGCACGGCGGCCGGGAGTTCTCGGGCCGCGAGGGCGGCGTCGCGTCGCGCTGCCCGTAGCGGGGACGCGGCCTCGCGCGGGTAGGGCAGGTCGCGGGTGGCGCCGAGCGCGGCCTCCGCGACGGCGGTCGCGGTGCCCACCCCGTCGGCGAGGACGTGCGAGACCACCAGGGTCACGGCGGATCCGCCGTCGGTCAGCGGCAGCACGCCGAGGTGCCAGCCCGGCCCCGACCACGGGTCGATGGGGGCGGCGGCGCGCTCGTCGAGCCAGCCGTCGATCGCCTCGCGCGGGCGGGCGGCGGCCTCCACCGCGACCCGCGGCGCCGCGGTGGTCGCCACCCAGCGGTCCCGGCCGAAGGGCAGCGGGGAGTGCGCGATCCGGCGGCCCAGCAGCCCGCCGGTGAGCGCGGCGCGGAACCGTTCGAGCCCGGCGAGGTCGACGCCGTCGTCGTAGATCCAGGTCACCTGAATGAGCGAGTTGCGCCCGGTCGCGCGGGTGCCCGAGGCCGCGCCCTGGTCGACGAACGCCAGTAGGTCGGCCGTCATGCGGCGGCTCCCGCGCCGACCAGGCCGGAGGCGATCCGGTCGCGGATGCGGCGGGCGGCGTCGGGCGCGAGGGTGCCCGGCGCGTGCCGCAGCTCGATCGACAGCCGCCCGTCGAAGGTGAGCGCGTGGTGATGCAGGCCGACCAGGGGCGCCAGCGCCTCCGGCGGTGCGTGCCGCACCAGCGCGCGGACCCGCTCGATGTCGACCTCGGAGCTGGTGTGGAAGTCGAGCGCGGTCACGCCGTCCGGGGTCGCCGGTGCCGGGATCGCGCCGATGTTGCTCAGCCGCACGGGGACCCCGCCGGTCACGGTCACGGGGGCGGCCCCCGCGAGGGCCACGGCGACGGTGCCGTCGGCGAGGTCGGATCGCAGTCCCGCCAGGACCGCGCGGCCGATCTCCTCGGGCGTCGTGTCGCCGCGCACGGCGACGGGCACCGTCGACGAGCCCGCGAAATTGGTGACCGCGGCGGCCGGGACGGCGGGCTCGGCGCGGGCCCGCAGGTCGACGGGGCTGAAGACCGCGAGCGGCACGGCCTCGTCGGCGGGGCGGTCGAGCTCGGCCCGCTCCGCGGCGACGATGATCCCGGCGAGGAGGCCGTGCAGGCTCAGGCCGGCCTCCTTGGCGCGGTGGCGCAGGGCGTCCGTCGCGGGGCCGTCGAGGCGGATCCGCTCGAAGGCGAAGTCGCCGGCGTCGACGTCGGCCGGTGAGGGCACCGTCGCGGAGGGGACCACCTCGACGACCGACGGATCGGGCGGGTCGCCCGCCGCGAGCCGGTCCGCGAGCTCGGTCGGAGCGGCGGGGAGCCCGGCGGGCTCCGCGGGCTCGGCGCCCGAGTACAGCTCCCACAGGCGCAGATTCAGGTACAGGGCGTGCGCGCCGTCGGCGACGGCGTGGCTCACACCGAGCGTGACGCGATGCAGGTCGCCGTCCGAGACCAGCTGCACGGCCGCGATTCCCCGCTCGGCGTCGACGCCGAGCCGCACGTCGCCGGGCGCGAACGCACGCAGCTCGACCTGGATCGGCGCGGACTCCTCGGCGGGCGCGGCGTCGGGCGCGACGAGGTCGAAACCGAAGGCGTGGGGCTCGATCCGGCCCGCGAGCACGGGGTGCTCCCGGCGCAGCGCCGCGTACGCGCGAGCCAGCCGGCCCGCGTCGATCGGGCCGCGGACGGTGAAGCTGCCGCTGGAGGTGGTCCCCGTCAGCACGTAGGGGATCTCGAGCGGGGTCAGGGCGCGTCGGGACATCTCACACCTCCAGTCCGGCGAGGGAGACCACGTCGGCGGCGTCGAAGTCGACGGTGTCGGGCGCCGTGACAGCCGCGACGGTGCGCACGTCCACGCCGTCGTCCTCCGCGATCGATTCGATGATCGTCGCTGCGCGGCGCGCGGGGATGTCGCCGAGGTCGATGAGCGACGAGATGCGCTGCGCGCGACGACGGGTGGCCGGGGCGAGCAGCAGGTCGAACGCTGCGTGCAGGCGCTCCGCGGTGAGATTGCGCATCGGCAGGCAGGCGCCGACGCCGAGGTCGGTGACCCGCGCGCCCCAGAAGGGCTGGTCCGCGAGCACCGGGCAGATCAGCGTGGGCAGCCCGGCCCGCAGCGACGCGGCCGTCGTGCCCGCCCCGCCGTGGTGGACGGCGGCGGCGCAGTGCGGCAGCACCTCCGCGTGCACCACCTCGTCGACGACCCGGATGTGGTCGCCGAGGTCGGCGCCGACCAGGTCGCTCCAGCCGGCGACGATGAGGCCGCGGCGGCCGCGCTCGGCGCAGACGCGGGCGAAGGTGCGCGCCATGCCGTCCGGGTCCGCGATCCGCATGCTGCCGAAGCCCCAGTAGATCGGGGCCTCGCCGTCCTCGAGCCAGGCCAGGAGATCGGCGTCGGTGCGCTTCTGCTCGCCCTGGCGCAGCCAGGCGTCGGCCGGCACCTCGAGGAAGCCGAGCATCGGCCGGGTCCGGCTGAACTCTGGGACCAGGTCCGGGGTGAGAGCGGGATCGTAGAGCTGCAGGTCGACGATCTCGTTGGCGTCGCGGTTCTTCGCGCGCCGCGAGCGGTACGGCGCCTCGCCGACCGACATCCGGTGGAAGTTCACCGCGGCCCGCACGTGCGTCCAGGTGAAGGAGTCGCCGAGCGCCCAGGTCGCGCGCTTGACCATGCGCGGCGACCGGGACAGCACGTCGCTGGTCAGGCCCGCGGGCGTGTACTGCGTCATCGGGTAGACGCTGTTGGTGGTGCCGGGGAAGAACCGGTAGCTGATGATCGTCGCGCCGCTGCGGCGGGTGATCGGCAGCGCGAAATCGACGGCGTCCGAATGGGTCAGCACCACGTCGGCGTCGCGGCACACGGTCTCGGTCTCGCGGGAGATGGTGGCGATGTTGCGCACCAGCCAGCGGCCGTAGGCCCGCATCCGCTCGACGGGGCGGTGGATCACGTCGCGGTAGTCGTCGTCGTAGTCCGGCACGAAGTCGTTGAGCCGGTGGGCGTCCAGGCCCGCCGAGCGGATCAGCCGCACCAGCGGATCGCCCATCGCGGCGATGGTCACGTCGTGCCCGCGGGCGCGGAGCGCGAGCCCGATCGCGATCGTCGGCTGGACGTCGCCGCGGCTCCCCATGGCGAGGATGCAGACCTTCATGTCAGTTCGTCCTTTCGACGGTCGGATGGAGCTCGGTTCGAGACGCCCGGACGGCGCCGTCGTCGGCGGTGCCGGCGAGCGCGGCCCGGACGGGGCGCAGGAGGAGCAGCGTGAGCGGGAGGACGGGCACGGCGACCAGCAGGGGGATCAGCTGGCAGGCGACCACGGCGTAGTCGATGGGCAGGCCCAGCGCCGCGGTGATCGAGGCGGTGGTGCTGACGACGACCGCAACGAGCCAGAGCGGATCGACGGCGCCGATCGCGCGGACGCAGCGCCGCTCGGTGCGGACGCGGCGGTTCCACTGCTGGGCCCGTACCGCGTCACCGCGCACCGAGAGCCGCATCATCAGCGTCGCGACGGCCCGCCGCCGCAGTACCAGCCCGGCGGCGATCGCGACGGCCATCAGCGCTCCGATGGCCGTCTCCACCAGCAGGATCACGCGGGGACTGCCCGAGATCGCGGCCGCCGTGATCGAGCAGGCGAGCAGCGCGAGCGTGAAGAGCTCCAGCGGATCGACGGCCCGGCGCACGATCGACCGGGCCAGGATCCGGAGAGCCACCAGCGTGGTGCCGGTGACGAGAGCGACGAGCTGGCCCACGCCGACCAGGTAGCGGAGCGCGAAGTACACGCCCAGCTGCAGGCCGACGTCGACCAGCAGCGCCACCGGCGGGGCCGGCGGCGACTCGGTGTCGGCGAGGGGGACCGTCATGCCGCGGTACCGAGCTCGAGCAGGGCGTGCGCGCCGTCCGCGATGCGGTCGAGGAGGCGCAGGCAGGTCTGGGCGTCGAGGGTGCCGGGCAGCACGCGCAGTTCGATCGAGAGCCGCCCGCCGAAGGTGGAGACGAGGTAGGAGGTGCCGATCGGCGCGGCGGGGACGCCCGCGCCGGTGTGGCCGGCGGCGTACTCGCGGATCCCGCGGGCGCTGCGGACGATCTGCGCGTGGAAGTCGAGCACCTCGAGCCCCGCGGGGGCGACCGGTGCGGGTACCTCGCCCAGGTTGCTGACGAGGACGGGCGGGCCGTGGCGGCGGGTCCGCGGGTCGGGCATGGGGCTCACGGCGGTCCGCAGGACGGTGCCGTCGCGCACGTCGGAACGGATCCGGTCCGCCACCGTCCGGGCGATCTCGGCGGTGGGGGCGTCGCCGACCGCCACGTAGGAGAAGCCGCACAGCGCCGTGACCGAGCGCAGGGGGATGGGCGGGGTGATCCGGGCGCGGAAGTCGACGGGGGTGAGCAGGGCGACCGCGGCGTCCTCCGCGCACTCGGCGAGCTCGGCGCGGGCGATGAGCGCGCTGACCAGCGCGTGCGAGGAGACGCCGTGGGCGCGGGCGGCGGCGTCGAGGGCCGCGGTCTCGGCCACCCCGAACCGGACCCGGAGCGCGTCGTCGACGTCGGGGCCCGCCTCGTCCGGGAACTCCGCCGGGACCGCGCCGTGCCAGACGGTGCCCGCCAGTCGCTCCTCGTAGTCCAGCTCCTCGGGGAGGTGGCCGCGCGCCGCCATCACCAGGTGCGGCTCGGCGGGGAAGTCGGTGGCGCGGCGGATGATCGGCGCCGCCCCGCTCGCGAGCGCGGTGTACAGCTCGAAGAGCCGGGCGGCGATCGCGACGATGCCGGAGCCGTCCGTCGCGGCGTGGCTCGCCCACAGGGTGAGCCGGTACCGATCGCCGATCCCGGTGAGCGACAACGCCGCCAGCTGCTCGGAGCCGACGAACCACGGCGGCGTCTGCTCGTAGCCGGTCCACGGCGCCGTGGTGTCGCGGAACCCGATCGCGGCGGCGACGGCGGCGTCGCCCGGGGCGAAGTGCGGGCGGCCCTTGACGTCCACGATGCGGGCCGCGAGCACCGGGTACTCCTCCAGCAGCGCCGTGAACGCGGAGCGCAGCGCGGTGCCGTCGACCGTGCCGCGCAGCTCGAACGACGTGCCGATCACCTCCCGGGAGGTGGGGCGGACGAAGGAGGCCTCGGAGAAGGTGAGTGCGCGGTGGTTCTGCATGTGCGGCTCCTGTTCTGGACGGCGGGTTCGGCGGGCGGCGGCGGTGCGGGCGTCAGGCCGCGGGTGCCCGGCGGGCAGCGGCGTGGACGAGGGCGTCGATCCGGTCGGCAACGGCGGCGCGGGCGTCGGCGGAGGCGGTGCCGCCCAGGGTGATCGCCTCGATCCCGAGGCGGCCGCGGAAGGTCGAGACCTGGTGGATCGTCGCCGACGGGGACGGGCGCCGCGGACCGTCGGGCACGTGGAGGGCGGCGGAGTCCATCGACAGGATCGGGCGCAGGTCCTCGGCGACCAGCCCGTCGGGGAGGTCCACGTCGAGCGGGCCCAGGTTGCTGAGCACGACCGGGGGCTCGGGCGCCTCGCCCGCCGCGGCGGCGATGGCGAGGGCCGTGAGCGCGCGGCCGCCCCGGACGTCCCGGCGGACGGTGCGCGCGAGCTCGTCGCCCACGGCGACGGGGTCGGAGGCGGAGGTGAGCTCGGGCGCCGCGTACGAGGCGCCGACGAAGTTGGTCACCTCGGTCGGGTCGAGCAGCGGGCGCACCCGGCGGCGGAGGTCGACGAGGGTCATCGCGCCGACCCGGACGGGCGCCGCGGGGTCCTCGCCGAGGAAGCCGGCCCGCTCCGCGGTGAGCAGGATCCCGGACAGCAGGGCGTTCAGGCCGATGCCCTCCGCGGCGGCGAGGAGCCCCGCGGTGGTCTCGGGGGAGAAGCGCAGCGAGATGGTCTCGGGGAGCACGGCGTCGCCGCCGCGCGGGCCGAGGACGGGCGCGCTGCCGTACCACCGCGCACCGTCGAGCCGGGCGCGGCCGGTGCTGACCTTGGGGACGTCGAGGTCGGCGAGGACCCGCTGCGCCGAGCCCGGGAACGGCTGCGGCGCCCCGATGTCCGTGGCGCCGGTGCGCACGAGCGCGGTGTAGTGCGACCAGAGCCGGCGCAGCAGCGCGTAGAGGTGCGTGCCGTCGGCGAGGGCGTGGTTGACGGCGAGCGCGATCCGGTGCCGGTCGCCGAGCGAGGTGACGTGCAGCCGGGCCAGCGCCGCGGCGGGGTCGACGAGTGGCGCGCCGGGGCCGTCGGTGCGGGTGGCGCCGGCGGCGGGGGCGACGAAGGCGAAGCCGTCGCCCGCGGGCGCGACGGCGGCGTCGAGTGCGGGGTGTTCCGCGCGCAGCGCGGCGAAGGCGTCGGTGAGTGCGTCGGAGTCCAGCGGGCCGCGCACGGTCAGCTCGAAGGCGCACGTGGTGGGGTGCGGGCCCACGAAGCCGATCTCGGACGAGGCGAGGGGGCGGAGCGTCGTGGTCATGGGATGACGCTAAAACGACGTCCATTCCCTTCGCGAGGCGAACTAGTGGTGTCGCTCGTCACGTCCCCGGACCCTTGACCAGGGTTGGCGAACACTGTGGCGGGCGATTGCTTCGGTGTTCTTGCAGCTCGAACGGTGTAAGCGATTGAACCTTCGACAGTGGTTCTCAGCTGCGGAAACGCGCTGATTGCGGGGAGTTAACGCAATGCTTACGCAATGTGGATCGCGAATCCTGTGAGGTCCACCACGTCCGTGATGACGAAGATCAGGCTCGGTCCGACCACAGGGCGACCGGGGACACGCCCACCTCGGCCAGCAGCTGCCGGGTCAGCGGCAGGGAGATGCCGATGACGGAGCTCGGGTCGCCGTCGATCTCCTCGACGAACCAGCCGCCGAGGCCGTCGAGCGTGAACGCCCCGGCCACCTGCAGGGGCTCGCCCGTCGCGACGTAGGCGTCGATCTCCGCGTCCGACGGTGCGCCGAAGCGCAGCGTCGTCGCGCGGGTGCCGCCGGCCTCGCCGGCCACGGCACCGTCGTCGACGAGGATCGCGCAGTGCCCCGTGAGGAGGCGGCCCGTGCGGCCGCGCATCGCGCGCCAGCGCGCCGCCGCGACCTCGGGGATGTGCGGCTTGCCGACCAGCTCCCCATCGATGGAGAGCATCGAATCGCAGCCGATCACCACGGCGCGGCCGGGCAGCGGCTCCTCGGCGAGGATCCGGCCGACCACGTCCTGCGCCTTGGCTCGCGCGAGCACGGCGACGGCGTCCTCGTGTGCGACGTCCGGGCCCAGGTCGGCGAGGATCGCGTCCTCGTCGACCTGCGACACGGAGACCAGCGGAGATGTGCCGGCGGCGCGCAGCACCGACAGCCGCGCCGGCGAGGCCGACGCGAGCACGAGCCGCACGGGAGCGGGGATCAGGACCCCTTGGTCCAGAAGGTGGGCGTCTGGCTGGTGAAGGCGTTGGGGCCGTTGAAGTACTGCGGCCGCATCCGCTCGCGGTTCCGGCCCCACAGCGACTTCGGGCCCTCCGGGCCGGACTGCGGCGCCGAGCCGGTGGCCGCGGCGAGCACCGCGACGACGGCGGCGACGTCCGCGGCCGACGGGTTGCCCTTCTCGAACCGGATGGCGGCCTTGAGCTTCTCGACGTCGGTGGCGCTGGCCTCGACCGGCTTCTGCTCGGCGCTCACAGCGGGATGTTCCCGTGCTTCTTGGGCAGGGTGGCGACGACCTTGCGCTCCAGCATGTTCAGCGCCGTGACGATCTGGCCGCGGGTGTGCGAGGGCGGGATCACCGCGTCGACGTAGCCGCGCTCGGCCGCCACGTACGGGTTGACCAGGGTGTCCTCGTACTCCTCCTGCAGCTTCAGGCGCAGGGCCTCGACGTCCTCGCCCTTCTCGGCCGCCTCTGCGAGCTCCTTGCGGTAGACGAAGCCGACGGCGCCGCCCGCGCCCATCACGGCGAACTGGGCGGTGGGCCACGCGAGATTGATGTCGGCGCCCATGTCCTTGCTGCCCATGACGCAGTACGCGCCGCCGTACGCCTTGCGGGTGACCACGGTGATCTTCGGGACGGTGGCCTCGCCGTAGGCGTAGAGCAGCTTCGCGCCGCGGCGGATGATGCCGTCGTACTCCTGGCCGGTGCCGGGCAGGAAGCCGGGCACGTCGACCAGGGTGACGATGGGGATGTTGAAGGCGTCGCAGAAGCGCACGAAGCGGGCGGCCTTCTCCGAGGCGTCGATGTCGAGGCAGCCGGCCAGCTGGGTGGGCTGGTTCGCGACGATGCCGACGCTGCGGCCGTCGATGCGGCCGAAGCCCACGATGATGTTCATCGCGCGCTGCGGCTGGATCTCGAGGAACTCGTCGTCGTCGAGCAGGCGGCGGATGACCTCGTGCATGTCGTACGGCTGGTTCGGCGAGTCCGGGATCAGCGTGTCCAGCTCGCGGTCCTCGTCGTTGACCGACTCCTCGATCGAGCCCGTGAGCGGATCGGTCGGCACGAAGCGCGGGGCCTCGGCGCGGTTGTTCGACGGCAGGTAGGTGAGCAGCTCACGGACGTAGTCCAGGGCGTCCTGCTCGCCCGACGCGACGTAGTGGGCGGTGCCCGACTTGGTCATGTGGGTCTGGGCGCCGCCCAGCTCCTCCTTGGTGACCTCCTCGCCGGTCACGGACTTGATGACGTCCGGGCCGGTGATGAACATCTGGCTCTCGTGGTCCACCATCACCACGAAGTCGGTGAGCGCGGGGGAGTAGACGTGGCCGCCGGCGGCCGCGCCCATCACCACGGAGATCTGCGGGATGACGCCCGAGGCCTGCGTGTTGCGGAAGAAGATCTGCGAGTACAGGGCGAGCGAGACGACGCCCTCCTGGATGCGCGCGCCGGCACCGTCGATGATGCCGACCAGCGGGCGGCCGGTCTTGGTGGCCAGGTCCATGACCTTGACGATCTTCTCGCCGTAGACCTCGCCGAGGGAGCCGCCGAAGACGGTCGAGTCCTGGCTGAAGACGCACACCTCGCGGCCGTCGATGGTGCCGTAGCCGGCCACCACGCCGTCGCCGATCGGACGGCGCGCGGCCATGCCGAAGTTGGTGGACCGGTGCTGCGCCAGCTTGTCCAGCTCCACGAACGAGCCCTCGTCGAGCAGCGCGAGCACGCGCTCGCGGGCTGTCAGCCGGCCCTTCTCGTGCACCTTGTCGATGGCGCCCTGGCCCATCGGGGCCAGCGCCTCGGCGTCCTTCTTGCGGAAGGCGGCCAGCTTGCCGGCCGTGGTGTGGATGCTGGGCTCGGCGTCAGCGGTGTTGCCGCCGGAGGCGCCGTCGGTGGTGGAGGCACTCGTCATGGACCCGACTCTAACCAATAGAGTCGATTCCGAACCGCACTGCCCATAGAAGGAGGACGTCGTGGTGCTCCCCGATCAGGCGGCGATCGCCGCAGCCGTGCGCGGCACGCGCTGGCACGAGGTGTCCGTGGTGCCCAGCACGGGCTCCACCAACGCCGACCTCGCCGACGGCGTCCGCGCGGGCGACGAGCCGGGCCGCGTGCTCATCGCCGACGTGCAGACCGCCGGCCGCGGCCGGCACCAGCGCCCGTGGTCGGCGCCCTCCGGCACGCAGCTCTCCATCTCGGTGACGGTGGCCGTGCCCGCCGCCGCGGCGCCCCGCGCGGGCTGGCTCTCACTGGTCACCGGCGTCGCCGCCGTCGCGGCCGTGCGCGAGGTGACGGGCCTGAGCGCCGGCCTCAAGTGGCCGAACGACGTGCTGCTCGAGGCCGAGCCCGGAGCGCGCGGCGGCAAGACCGCCGGCATCCTCTCCGAGCTCGCCACCGCGCCCGGCGGGAACCTCGTCGCCGTCATCGGCACGGGCCTCAACACCACGCTGGCCGCGGCCGACGTTCCGGTGGAGACGGCCACGTCGCTCCAGCTGGCCGGCGCCGAGGACCCGGACCGGACCGCGCTGGCCATCGCCTACCTGCGCCACCTCGACGCCGGGCTGACCGCCTGGACCGACGATCCCGCCGCCGCCCGCGCCGAGTACCTGGCCGCGTGCGTCACCGTCGGGCAGGAGGTGACGGTCTCGCTCCCCGCCGACGAGGTGCTCCGCGGCACCGCCGTCGACGTCGACGCCGAGGGCCGCATCGTGGTGCAGGACGCGGCCGGGAAGCGGCACGTGCTCTCCGCGGGCGACGTCACCCACCTCCGGCCGGCCTGATCGTGGGCTTCCCGGCGAAGGCGCTCGTCGACGACGAGCGGATCCTGCTGCACACCCGGCCCCACGCCACCCGGATGATCGTGCCGGTCCTCGTGCTCTTCGCGGCCTGCGCCGCCGCGGGCGTCGCGCTCGGCCTGCTCAGCCGCGCGAAGCTCGACGGTCCGCTGCCCGACTGGCTGCTGCTCGCCGTCGTCGTCGTGTGGGTCCTGATCGTCGGCTGGTTCACGGCGCGTCCCTGGGCGGTCTGGCGGGCGACCCACCTCGTGGTGACCGACCTGCGGATCATGTTCCGGTCCGGCATCGTGCGCCGCCGCGGCATCGACATCCCGCTGCGCCGCATCAACTCGGTGCAGTACCACCAGCGGCTCATCGACCGCGCGCTGCGCAGCGGCGTGCTCACCGTCGAATCCGCCGGAGAGGACCCGCTCGACTTCCCGGACGTGCCGCGGATCGCCGCGACCCACGCGCTCATCGTCGACGCGCTCGACGACGCGGACGACCGCCGCGCCCGCGACGACGGCTCCGCGGAGTACCCTCGGCGGTCATGACGACGCGGGTGCTCCTGGCCGAGGACGACGAGGCCATCGCCTCACCCCTGGCCCGCGCGCTGTCGCGCGAGGGCTACGAGGTGGACGTGGCGGGCACGGGCACCGACGCGCTCCGGCGCGCTCTCGACGAGGAGTACGCGCTGCTCATCCTCGACCTCGGGCTGCCCGAGCTGGACGGGCTCGAGGTGTGCCGCGAGGTGCGGGCCGCGCGCCCCGAGCTGGCCGTCCTGATGCTGACCGCCCGCACCGACGAGATGGACTTCGTGGTGGGCCTCGACGCGGGCGCCGACGACTACGTGGGCAAACCCTTCCGCATGTTCGAGCTGATGGCCCGCACCCGCGCCCTCCTGCGCCGCAGCGCCCCCGTCCAGGACGCCCCCGAGGTCGTGGAGGCGGGCGGCATCCGGCTGGACTCGACCGCGCGGCGGGTCACCGTCGACGGCGCCGACGTGGCCCTGGCGAACAAGGAATTCGAGCTGCTGCGCTTCCTCATGGAGCACACGGGGCGATTGCTCTCCCGCGAGGAGATCCTCGCCGACGTGTGGGGCGACTCGGACCTGCGCGGCTCCAAGACGCTCGACATGCACATCTCGTGGCTGCGCCGGAAGATCGGCGACGACACCGGTGCGCAGCGGCGGATCGTGACGGTCCGTGGCGTGGGGTTCCGGTTCGACGCGGAGTAGTCGTTCTCGGTCAGCGGGGCTCGGGCTCGCGCGCGACGTCGGCGGCGGGGGCGGGGTCGGGCGCGGCCGCGGGCAGGAACATCGCGAAGGTCGTCGGCTTGCGGCTCTGCAGTTGGAGGCGGCCCCCGTCGCCCTCGACGAAGTCGCGGGCCAGCGCCAGGCCGACCCCCGTCCCGTCGCCCACGGAGTAGCCCCGCCGGAAGATGCGCTGGGCGTCACCGTCGGAGATGCCGGAGCCCTCGTCGGAGACCGTGACCAGCACCGTGTGCGCGCCGACCGACCCGAGCCGCACCGTCACCTCGCCGCTGCCGTGTTCGAGCGCGTTGTCGACGAGCACCGTCGCGGCCTCCCGCACCCGCGTGGCGGTGGCCCGGGCGGGGAGCGGCGGACCCTCGGGCGGGAGCACCGTGAGGCGCCTGCCGGCCCGCGCGAACGACGGGGCCAGGTCGGCCAGGAGGGGCAGGAGCTCTGCCCGCACGTCGACGGTGCCCTGTGGCGATCGCTCGGCCCGCGACATGGTGACCATGTCGCCGACGGACGAGGTGAGCCGGTCGACCTGGTCGAGCGCGGCCCGCGCCTCGGTGACCACCTCGGGGTCGGCGTGCAGGGTGAGCTCGTCGAGGCGGATGTGGATCGCGGTCAGGCGGCTGCGCAGCTGGTGCGAGACGTCGCCGACGATCTGCCGCTCGCGCTGCAGCCGGTCGGCGATCTCCACGGTGGCGGTGTCGAGCACGTCGAGCACACGGTCCAGCTCCTCGATGCCGTGCCGGTGCGGATCGGGCCGGAAATCGCCGTTCGCGAGGCGTTGCGCGCGGCCGGCCACCTCCTGCACCGGGTCGGCGACGCGGCTCGCCGTCACCGCCGCGACCACGACGCCCGCGGTCAGCGACAGCACCATGACGATCAGCTCGATGCTCAGCGCCCGGAACTGGTCGTCGCGGACGCCCGCGTAGTCCTGCTCGATCCGCAGCGTTCCGGCGTCGCCGAGCGAGGTGCCCTCGACCATCGCGTGCTCGAGGGGGCCGCGCCCGACGGCCAGCTCGCGGGAGGCGCCGGTCCGGTCGGTGTAGGTCAGGACCAGTCGGCCGTCCGAGGGGACCAGGAGGCGGAGCGCCTCGACCGGCGGTTCGTCGGTGACGCCGGTGCGCTGCTCCTGGACCAGGATCGCCGACGACGCCCGCTGCAGGCGGTGCTGGAGATCGGTCCGCGCCGTGTCGTCGAGCCAGCGCCAGGTGTAGAACATGAGGGGCAGGCCGAGGAACAGGCCCGTGACCGCGACGACCGCGATGGTCGAGCGGAGGATCCGGTACCGCACGCCCGGAGGCTCAGCGCTCGGCGGAGGTGCGGGTCTCGTCGTCGGGGATCGACTCCTGATCCGGTGCGTCGCGCATGTCCTCGGGGAAGGCCCAGCGGCGCAGGGCCCAGAAGCGGAAGGCCATCTGCAGCAGGTTGCCGACGATGTAGTTGAGCACGAAGTCGACGATGATCAGCGTGGTCTTCGAATCGACGTTGCGCAGGTCGAAGAAGTTGTTCGCGATGAAGATGGGCGCGGCCATGATGAGCACGCCGATGCCCGAGATGGCGAAGAACAGCAGCGCCTCGTGGTGCTTCTCGCGGCCGCCGCGGTGCTTGAAGCTCCACTCGCTGTTGAGGATGTAGGAGAGGATCACGGCGCACACGCCGGAGAAGACCTTGGCGACGGTGGGCTTGTCGTCGAGGACGGTGAGCACCAGGCCGTAGAAGATGGCGAGGTCGAAGACCGCCGTCGTGCTGCCCACGATCGCGAACTTGATCAGCTCGTGGTGCTGCATGACGAGACCGCGAAGCGGTGCCGGGGTGCGATCCAGAATCGCCTCGATGAAAGCCACGTGCGCCACTCTAACGGAACCGTGAATAGTACCGCGGAGAGTGTGACGCGGTCGGTACCGGGGGCGTGGGCCGTGCCGGGCGCCCCCACGGCGGCGTGGACCTGCGATTATGGACCGGTGAGTGACGTTCAATCGCGCCGGTCGCGGCCCGTGGTGGCCATGGTCGGCGGAGGCCAGCTGGCCCGCATGACCCATCAGGCCGCCATCGCGCTGGGCCAGTCCCTGCGCGTCCTGGCCGCCGCCCCCGACGAGCCCGCGCCCCAGGTGTGCGCCGACGTCGTGCTCGGCGACCACGACCGGATCGAGGACCTGCGCCGCGTCGCGACCGGCGCGCACGCCCTGACCTTCGACCACGAGGGCGTGCCCACCGAGCACCTGCTGCAGCTGCAGTCCGAGGGCGTCACGGTCAACCCGCCGCCGCAGGCCCTGCTGTACGCGCAGGACAAGCTGGCGATGCGGCACCGTCTGGCCGAGCTCGGCGCGCCCGTGCCGGGCTTCGCGGAGATCGCCGCGGTCGCCGACGTCGAGGCCTTCTGGGCGCGGTTCGACGGTGCCGTCGTGCTCAAGGCCGTCCGTGGCGGCTACGACGGCCGCGGCGTGTGGCTGCCGGACACCCTGGCCGAGGCGCTGGAGGTCGCGCAGGAGCAGCTCGCGGCCGGCGTGCAGCTGCTCGCCGAGCAGCGGGTGGAGCTGGCCCGCGAGCTGTCGGCGATGGTCGCGCGCTCGCCCTTCGGGCAGGGCGCGACGTGGCCCGTCGTGGAGACGGTGCAGCGCAACGGGCAGTGCGCGGTGGTGCTCGCGCCCGCCCCGAACCTCTCCGACGAGGAGGCCTCCTTCGCCGAGTCGCTCGCGCTGCGCCTCGCGAACGAGCTGGGCGTCGTCGGCGTGATGGCCGTCGAGCTGTTCCAGACCCCGTCGGGCGAGATGCTGGTCAACGAGCTCGCGATGCGCCCCCACAACTCGGGCCACTGGTCGATGAACGGCTGCGTGACCAGCCAGTTCGAGCAGCACCTGCGGGCCGTGCTCGACTACCCCCTCGGCGACACCGCCGCGACCGCGCCGCTGACGGTCATGGCGAACGTGCTCGGCGCACCGTCGGAGCCCGAGATGGGCGTCGACGAGCGGCTGCACCACCTCATGGCCCGGATGCCCGAGGCGCACGTGCACATGTACGGCAAGGAGGGGCGGCCCGACCGCAAGGTGGGGCACGTGAACCTGGTCGGCGACCTCGACGGCGACCGGAACGATCCCGACTACGTGGCGGAGCTGCGGGAGCGGGCGGAACGCGCGGCGCACTGGATGGCGACCGCGGAGTGGACCGATGGATGGAGCGAGCATGGCTGACGGACCCCGCGTCGGATTGATCATGGGCAGCGACTCGGACTGGCCGACGATGGAGGCCGCCGCCGAGGCGCTCGCCGAGTTCGGGATCCGGTTCGAGGTGGGCGTGGTCTCGGCGCACCGCACCCCGCAGCGGATGCTGGACTACGCGAAGGGCGCCGCCGACCGCGGCGTCGAGGTGATCATCGCCGGCGCCGGCGGCGCCGCGCACCTGCCCGGCATGGTCGCCTCCGCGACCCCGCTGCCGGTGATCGGCGTGCCGGTGCCGCTCAAGCACCTCGACGGCATGGACTCGCTGCTGTCGATCGTGCAGATGCCCGCCGGCATCCCCGTGGCGACGGTGTCCGTGGGCGGCGCCCGCAACGCCGGCCTGCTGGCTGTGCGGATCCTCGGCGCCGCCGACCCGGCCCTGCGCGCGAAGATGGCGGCGTTCCAGGCGGACCTGGAGCAGATGGTGCTGGCCAAGGACGAGGCGCTGCGGAAGAAGCTCCTCGAGGGCTGATCGCGGCTAGCCTGATCCGCATGACGGGTCAGGTGCGGGTGCACAACTTCGCGATCTCTCTCGACGGCTACGGCACCGGCGCGGACCAGAGCGTGGACGCGCCCTTCGGGCATGCGGGCGGGTCGCTCATGGAGTGGTTCTTCGGCACTCGCCGGGGCGCCGCGATCCACGGCCTGACCAGCGCGGCCCGCGGCGTCGACGACGCCTTCGCCGAGGCCTGGGACGAGGGCATCGGCGTGGAGATCATGGGGCGCGGCAAGTTCGCGCCCACGCCCGAGGTGCTCGCCGACGAGTCCTGGCGCGGCTGGTGGGGCGAGCAGACGCCGTTCACCACGCCGATCATCGTGCTCACGAGCAGTCCGCGGCCGTCGTTCTCCACGGAGGACGGCGTGGAGTTCCGGTTCCTCGACGGATCGCCCGCCGAGGCCGTCGCCGCCGCCCGGGAGATCGCGGGCGAGAAGGACATCCGCATCGGCGGCGGCGTGGCGACGGTGCGCGATTTCCTCGCCGCCGACCTCGTCGATCACCTGCACCTCGTCGAGGTGCCGATCGTCCTCGGCCGCGGCGAGCGGCTGTGGGACGGCCTCGAGGGCCTGCAGGAGCGGTTCGCGATCGAGTCGACCGTGAGCCCCGCCGCGGGCGTCGTGCACCGCGTCTTCACCCGCCTGCCGCGCTGACCGGTTGTTCCCGGGAACAAGCGGACCGTCGAATGTTGGTTACGTGCGACTAACTGACCTCGGATACGGCATGGATACAATCAGCGCGGACCTAACACGTAGACGCTGATGGAGGCCTCATGGCTGGCAACCCCGACTTCGACCTGTTCCAGCTCCCCGAGGAGCACGAGGAACTGCGCGCCGCCATCCGGGCGCTCGCCGAGCGCGACATCGCGCCGCACGCCAAGGACGTCGACGAGAAGGAGCGGTTCCCGCAGGAGGCGCTCGACGCGCTGGTCGCCAGCGGCTTCAACGCCATCCACGTGCCCGAGGAGTACGAGGGCCAGGGCGCGGACTCGGTCGCCACCTGCATCGTCATCGAAGAGGTCGCCCGCGTCTGCGGCAGCTCCTCGCTGATCCCCGCCGTGAACAAGCTCGGCACCATGGGCCTGATCCTCAACGGCTCCGAGGAGCTCAAGCAGCACGTGCTGCCGTCGCTCGCCAACGGCGAGGCCATGGCCTCCTACGCCCTCTCCGAGCGCGAGGCCGGTTCCGACGCCGCGTCGATGCGCACCCGCGCCCGCAAGGACGGCGACGAGTGGGTCCTCAACGGCTCCAAGTGCTGGATCACCAACGGCGGCAAGTCCACCTGGTACACCGTCATGGCCGTCACCGACCCCGAGAAGGGCGCCAACGGCATCAGCTCCTTCATCGTCCACAAGGACGACCCCGGCTTCTCCGTCACCGGCTACGAGCACAAGCTGGGCATCAAGGGCAGCCCCACCGCCGAGCTGGCCTTCGAGGAGTGCCGCATCCCCGCGATGCGCATGATCGGCGAGGAGGGCACCGGCTTCAAGACCGCGCTGCAGACCCTCGACCACACCCGCCCGACCATCGGCGCGCAGGCCGTCGGCATCGCGCAGGGCGCGCTCGACGTCGCGATCGAGTACATCAAGGACCGCAAGCAGTTCGGCAAGTCCATCTCCGAGTTCCAGGGCGTCCAGTTCATGGTCGCCGACATGGCGATGCGCCTCGAGGCCGCCCGCCTCATGGTCTACACCGCCGCCGCCCGCGCCGAGCGCGGCGAGAAGAACCTCGGCTTCATCAGCTCCGCGTCGAAGTGCTTCGCCTCCGACGTCGCGATGGACGTCACCACCGACGCCGTCCAGCTGCTCGGCGGCGCCGGCTACACCCGCGACTTCCCGGTCGAGCGCATGATGCGCGACGCCAAGATCACCCAGATCTACGAGGGCACCAACCAGGTGCAGCGCCTCGTCATGTCGCGCCAGCTGCTCCGCTGACCCGCCCGCGGGCCGGGTGCCGGCTCGCCCACGGTTCGATAACGATCCGCCCCTCCCGCCCGATCCACCCATAGCCTGGACCGGACGAGAGGGGCGGACGTGTATTCGAGGACGATTCGGGCGCTGTCGGGGGCGACGGTGCTCGCCCTGGGGGCGGCGCTGACCGCGTGCGGTCAGGACGGTCCGGTCACGGCACCGTCGGGCATCGCGCGCCCGTCGTCGGCGGCGACGGTGACCACGGCGGCACCGTCGAGCCCGTCGACCACGGTGACGAGCACGAGTCCCGGGACGACGACGAGCACGAGCGCCGCCGCCCCGGGCACGACGATGCTGCAGGATCTGCGCACCGGGGCCCGCGAGGGCGCCGACCGGGTGGTGCTCGAGTTCACGGGCGCGGTGCCGCCGTACCGGGTGACGCGGGAGGCGGGGCCGGTCATGGACTGCGCATCGGGCGCGGTGCTCGGCGGGCCGGGGGAGTACCTCGTGGTGCGCGCCGAGCCGGTGGCGATCTTCGACGATGCCGGAAAGTCGGCCTACGCCGGCGAGCGCACGGTCGCCGGGCCGGGTAACGCCGTCTCCCGCGCGATCATCACGTGCTCGTTCGAGGGACAGCTGCAGGTGGCGCTGAAGCTGACCGGGAACGCGCAGCGCTACGCCGACTCGACGCTGACGGGGCCGGGGCGCATCGTCGTCGACGTGCAGCGGTAGCGCGCGTCAGGCGACGCGGGCGGTGGCCTTCTCGGTCGCGAACTTGTCCGCGAGCTTCACCGGGTCCGGGTTCGACACGTGGATGACCGACGCGGGCGCGGCGAACGGCGCGAGCAGGCCGTCGTACAGATCGTCGACGGTGCGCCACTCCCGCGTGGAGAGCACCCGGTCGCCCGCGGCGTACCCGGCGGACGCCGCGAGCGCCGTGGAGCGGGCGAGCACGATCTCCGCCGTGTCACCGGCGAGCGCGGTGCCCGCGCCGCCCGGCGTGAAGGCGTCGGGGTGCACGCGCACCTCGGTGGTGTAGTCGTCGATGCCCGGCGGCAGGTCGGGCACGGCCAGGCCGAAGGCGTCGAGGCCGACGGCGAGGATCTCGTCGCCCTCCGCCTCGTCGACGCGGTCGGGGGCGGCGAAGGTCACGTCGCCGGATTCGCCGAAGCGGACCTCGCAGCCGGCCCACCACGCGCCGAACAGGATCCCCGCGGTCTGCCAGTGCGCCGGGAGCAGCACCCCGACCGGGTCGCCCGGGCCGAGGCCGTACTGGTCGCGCAGCAGGTTGCCGCACTTCGCGGCCCAGTTGCCCAGCGTGATCGCCGACAGGCCCATCCGGGCGCCGGAGGCATCGTCGTACCAGGTGAACCGGGGTGCGGCCCCGTCGGCCTGAACGATCGGCACGAGCAGCCGGTCGGTCACGGTCAGTCCACGCACGGGACGCCTCCGTCCTGCTGGGCGGTGAAGCCCGGGCGGTTGAGCAGCGAGCTGATGCGCGCCGCCTCGCTGGGATCGAGCGCCTCGGTCATGCCCGGCGGGATCGACGTGGTCGTCGCCGCGGAATCGGAGTCCGAGCCGGAGTCGCTCGACGAGCCGGGGCCGCTGTAGCCGTCCTGGATCAGCACCTTGACGTGGCCGGACTGCACCGCGCCGCTCGCCACCACGGGCAGGCCGCCGAGCAGCGCCGCCACGGCCTTCGCGCCCTGGTCGTTCGCCGAGCTCGCCAGGACCGCGCTCTTGGCGCTGGAGGAGGACTCGGTCGACGAGGCGTTGCCAGTGGAGCCCTGCGCGAAGCCCTTGCCGCCGAGGAAGGTGGAGACGTTGCTCGCGAGGCCCGACGTGGTGCCGCCGTTCACGACGTCCACCGTGTAGGAGGAGCGGTTCACCGAGGGCACGGCGGGCGAGGAGCTGGCCGAGGTCGCCTTCGGCTTCGTGGTGCCCGGCTTCTCGCCCAGCAGGCCCGCGACGTACGCCTGCACCTGCTTCGGGTCGACGACCACGACGGACTGCTGGCCGTCGTCGCTCCAGCCGTCGTCGCGGACCACCGGCACCGTCGAGAACTGGACGTTGCCCGCCGAGAGGTTCGCCAGCTCCTTCGCGAAGCCCATGACGTCCCACTGCTGGTCGAGGGTCACCGACGTCGACAGCGCGTCCTGCAGCTGGCTGAGTTTGCTGGGGCTGGTCAGCGTGCCGGTGGAGAGGATCTTGCTGGCCAGCGACGCCATGAAGACCTGCTGGCGGGTCACGCGGTCGAGATCGCCGCGGGGCAGGCCGTGGCGCTGGCGCACGAAGCTCAGCGCCTGCGGGCCCTTGAGCGTCTGCTTACCGGCCTTGAAGCGCGCGCCCGAGTACGGGTCGTTGACGGGCTTCTTCAGGCACACGTCGACGCCGCCGACCGCGTTGGTCAGGCGGGAGAAGCCGACGAGGCCGATCTCGGCGTAGCGGTCGACGGAGACGCCGGTGAGGTTCGCGACGGTCTCGATGAGCGCCTTCCGGCCGTCCTCGTTGCCCTTCTGCACGGCGGTCTTCTCGTCGTCGCCGTTCGCGATCGCCTTGTCCCGGGTCACGTTGGCCGCGCCCGCGAAGGCGGAGTTGATCTTGCCCTTGCCCTGGTCGGGGATCGCCACGTAGGCGTCGCGGGGGATCGAGATCGCGGTGGCCGACTTCCCGTCGTTGGGGATGCGGATGAGGATGATGGTGTCGGTGTTGAGGGTGCCGTCGTCGACGCCCGCGTTGAGCCGCGCCAGCTCCTGCTTGGTCAGCGGGTTGCCCTTCGCGTCGGTGCGCGAGTCGGTGCCGACCAGCAGGATGTCGGTGGCGCCGTCGGGCTTGGCCGCGATGCTGGGGCCGCGGACGATGTCGCCGGCGAAGCGGGACCACCAGAACCAGGCGACGCCGGTCACCACGAGCACGATGGCCGTGATGAGCGCGACCAGAGCCTTGCCGCTGCGCTGCAGCCGCTCGCGGGTGTCGACGGAGAGGTCCCCGGCGCGGGGGACCGGCCGAGCTCGTTGGGCCTGCGGACCGTCGCCCTCGTTCTCGGCGCGGACGCTCCGGCGCCGCGCTCCCGCGCGCGTACCGTCGGCCTGCTCGCCCGCGCGCTCGGCGGCCGCGCGCTTGGCGTCGGCGCTCCGGGAATGGCGCGCGCCGCGTCGACTGGGGCTGTCGGACACCCACCACTCCTCAACGTCGGAAAGCGGGCCGGCTGCTTCGGCCCGCATGGTCACATCTCCATAACGGTACCGACTCGACATGTGAAGACTCCGCAGACGCGGCCGTCCCGTACCGTTCGCGGTGTGGAACTGGTGATCACCGGCGCGGCCGGACAGGTGGGGTCGGCGCTGGTCGCGGGCGCCGCGGCGCGGGGAATCGCGGCCCGGGCCCTGGGGCGCGGGGACCTCGATGTGACTTCGCCACAGTCGGTGGCCGGGCTCGCGCTGGGCCCGTCGACAGTGCTGATCAACTGCGCGGCGCACACCGCGGTGGACGCGGCGGAGACCGAGCCGGGCGCCGCCACGGCGCTCAACGCGGTCGCTCCCGGGCTGCTCGCCGAGCGGTGCGCCGCCACCGGCGCGCGGCTGGTGCACGTCTCGACCGACTACGTCTTCGGCCCCGCGCCGGTGCCGCCGCGGCCGTGGGAGCCGGACGACCCGACGGCACCGCGGAGCATGTACGGGCTCACCAAGCTGGACGGGGAGCGGAACGCGGCCGCCGCCGACCCGCGGACCGTCGTGGTGCGGACCGCCTGGGTGTACACGGGGCGCGGCGCCGACGGTGCCTGGGCGCGGGACTTCGTCGGGACCATGGGGCGGCTCGCCGACGACGGCGTCGACCCGAAGGTCGTCGACGACCAGACCGGCTCGCCCACGTACGCCCCCGACCTGGCCGCGGGGCTGCTCGACCTGGCCGTCCTCCTCGGCGCGGAGCCGGACCGGCCCGGCGCGGTGCTGCACGCCGCCGGCGGCGGGACCGCCACGTGGTTCGACGTGGCCCGCGGCGTCTTCGCGCGGGCCGGCGCGGACCCGGCGCGCGTGTCGCCGTGCACGACCGCCGACTTCCCGCGCCCCGCGCCGCGCCCCGCCTACTCGGTGCTCTCACCCGCCGCCTGGGCGGCGTGGGGGCTCACGCCCCTGCCGGACTGGCGCGACGCACTGGACCGGGCGCTGACCGCACCCGCGGACCCCGCCCGGTAGCCTGGCCGCGTGCCCGGAACCGACAACGCGCTGCCCACGCTCGCCGTGGTCACCGTCACCTACTCGCCGGGTGAACACCTCGAGAACTTCCTGACCAGCATCGACGGCGCCTTCTCCGGCGCCGCGCCGCGCGTCCTCATGGCCGACAACGGCTCCGTCGACGGGTCGCCGGAGGCCGCCGAGGCCGCCCATCCCGAGGCCGAGCTGCTGCGCACCGGCGCCAACCTCGGCTACGGCGGCGCGATCAACTACGCCGTCGCGCGGCTCGACCTCGGCGCGCTCGACTGGTTGCTCATCAGCAACCCGGACGTGGTCTTCGGCCCCGGCTCGATCGACGCCCTCATCGAGGCGGCCGTGCGGTACCCCCGCGCCGGGTCGCTGGGCCCGTTGATCCGCGACCCCGACGGCACCGTCTACCCCTCGGCGCGGAACGTGCCCAGCATGCGGTTCGGGATCGGGCACGCGCTGCTCGGCGCCGTCTGGAAGTCGAACCCGTGGACCCGGGCCTACCAGCAGTCGCAGGCCGAGGTCGCCGAGCGCGAGGCGGGGTGGCTCTCGGGCTCCTGCCTGCTGGTGCGGCCCGAGGCCTTCGCGGAGATCGGCGGCTTCGACGACCGCTACTTCATGTACATGGAGGACGTGGACTTCGGGGACCGGCTCGCCCGCGCCGGCTGGAGCAACGTCTACGTCCCGACGGCGGAGATCGTGCACGCCAAGGGCCACGCGGCGGGGAAGGTGCCGGAGCTCATGCTCCCCGCGCACCACGCCTCCGCGTACCGGTTCTTCGCCGACCGGCATCCCGGTCCGGCGGCCGCGCCCCTGCGCGCGGCGATGAAGGTGGGGCTGGCCGCGCGCTCGCGGATCAGTGTTCTCGCGGCGACGCGGAGACGAAAAGGGGAATGATGACCTCGGTGGATCAGGACGCCGGCGTGGACCTCAGCGATGTGGAGGCCGTGATCCTGGTGGGCGGCAAGGGCACGCGCCTGCGCCCGCTCACCCTGTCGGCGCCCAAGCCGATGCTGCCCACGGCGGGCAAGCCCTTCCTCACCCACCTCCTCTCCCGCATCCGTGACGCGGGCATCCGCCGCGTGGTGCTGGGCACCTCGTTCAAGGCGGAGGTGTTCGAGGAGTACTTCGGCGACGGCACCGAGCTGGGCCTCGAGCTCTCGTACGTGGTGGAGACCGAGCCGCTGGGCACCGGCGGAGGCATCCGCAACGTGCTGCCCGCCCTCAAGGCCGACACGGTGCTGGTGTTCAACGGCGACGTGCTCGGCGGCTCCGACATCCGCGCCGTCGTGCAGACGCACCGCGAGAAGGACGCCGACGTCACGATGCACCTCGTGCGCGTGCCCGACCCCCGCGCCTTCGGTTGCGTGCCGACCGACGCCACCGGCCGGGTCACCGCGTTCCTCGAGAAGACGCAGGATCCGCCGACCGACCAGATCAACGCCGGCTGCTACGTCTTCAAGCGCTCGGTGATCGAGGAGATCCCCGCCGGCCGGCCGGTGTCGGTCGAGCGCGAGGTCTTCCCGGCCCTGCTCAACGGCGGCAGCCGCCTCTACGGCCACGTCGACTACGGCTACTGGCGCGACATGGGCACGCCCGAGGACTTCGTCGCCGGCAGCTCGGACCTGGTGCGCGGCATCGCCCCGTCGGCCGCCCTCGACGGAGGGCGCGGCGAGTGCCTCATCCACCCCGGCGCCTCGGTGGCGCCCGGCGCGCTGGTGATCGGCGGGTCCGTCATCGGTCGCGGCGCGGAGATCGGCGCGGGCGCGCGCCTCGACGGCGCCGTCGTCTTCGACGGCGTGCGGATCGAGGCCGGCGCGATCGTCGAACGGTCGATCATCGGCTTCGGCGCGCACATCGGGCCGCGGGCCCGCATCCGCGAGGCCGTCATCGGCGACGGCGCCTCCGTGGGCGCCCGGTGCGAGCTGCTGCACGGCGCGCGCGTCTGGCCCGGTGTCGAGCTGCCCGACGGCGGCGTGCGGTTCTCGACGGACGTATAGGGGCTGGTCGGTGACTGACTTCCTGCGGTACGTGGCGATCGGGGACTCGTTCACCGAGGGCGTCGGCGACCCCGACCCGACGGGGACCCACGAGTACCGGGGCTGGTCCGACCGGGTCGCCGAGGTGCTGGCCGCGCGCTCTCCCGAGTTCGGGTACGCGAACCTGGCGATCCGCGGCAAGAAGATGGACCAGATCGTCGCCGAGCAGCTGGAGCCGTGCCTGGAGCTGGCGCCCGATCTGGTGACGGTGTACGCCGGGGCCAACGATCTGATCCGGCCGTCGGTCGACGTGGACGCGGTGGTCGCGGCGTACGACGCGATGCTCGCTCGGCTCGTGGAATCGGGCGCGACCGTCGTGGTGTGGACGGCCGCGGACACCCACGGCAGCGGCATCTTCGGGGCACTCCGCGGCCGGTTCGCCATCTACAACGAGCTGGTCCGGGAGATCGCCGCCGACCGGGGGCTGCTGCTGCTCGACTACTGGCGGATGAAGGAGTACCGCGACCTGCGGATGTGGGAGTTCGACCGCATCCACATGTCGCAGCCCGGGCACCTGCGGATGGCGATCGAGGTGCTGGACGTGCTGGGCGTCCCGCACGCCCTGGCGGTCCCGGACCTGGGGCCCGAGCCCGTGATCACCCCCGCAGAGGACCGCGAGATCAAGCGGAAGTGGCGGCGGGAGTTCGCCTACCCGTGGATCTCGCGCCGCGTCCGCGGCATCTCCACCGGCGACGGCCTGCCGCCGAAGTACCCCACGCTGCTGCGGCCGGTCGGGGTGGACGCCGGCGAGCCGGAGGCTGCGGGCGAGCCGTCCTGATCCGTCGGCTACGCCATCGTGACCACGGGCTAGGAACGGGCGAGGGGGCCCGTCGCGGACCGTCGGACCGGAGAACGGGACCGGACTACTGCTCCGGGGGGACGAAGGCCTTCGCGGCGGCGACGAGGCCGCCGCCCAGGGGCAGGATGACGGGGAGCAGGTTCTCGTCCGCGGCGATGATGCGGGTGGCCTCGCGGGCCGCGAAGGCCTCGTCGTCGTATGCCTCCGGATCGGGGATGCGGTAGCCCGCGTCGCCGAGGTTCACCACCACGACCCCGCCGGGGCGGAGCAGTCGCACGGCGTCCACGACGTAGCGCGGGTGGTCGACGGGCTCACCGTCGATGAAGATGAGGTCGTAGGCGGCGTCGGCGAGCCGGGGCAGCACGTCGAGGGCGTGGCCGTTGATGAGGCGCGTGCGGTTCGCGGCGACGCCCGCCTGCTGGAAGCCGATCTTCGCGGCGGCCTGGAACTCCTGCTCCGCGTCGATCGTGGTCAGCACCGAATCGGGACGCATGCCGGAGAGCAGCCACAGGCCGCTGATGCCGGCGCCCGTCCCGACCTCGACCACGGACTTCGCGCCGCCCGCCGCGGCCAGCACCGAGAGCAGGGCGCCCACGGACGGGGAGACGGCGTCGACGCCCAGGTCGGCGGCCCGCTCGCGGGCAGAGGACATCGCCTCGTCCTCGACGATGGCGTTCTCGGCGTACGTGACGAGGGCGGATGCGGCGGAGTTGGACACGCCGCAATGGTAGCCCGTCGCCCACCGGTCACCCGCTCGTGACGCGATCGTTAGCAAAGCAGATGCATGCACAGGCAACACTCAGGGAGGAATCAGCGCTCCCACACCGCGGCAGGGAAAGGTATCGGACAGTGAAGAACGCCCGACCTGGAATTGCCGATCGTGGGAACAAAACGGTCGCCCCGGGAGTTCTGCAGTAGTAAGAGCGCCCCGCCGCCCGGCGGTGGCACGAGGAGGAGCGCATGGCCCTGGCCCGCAAGGCCGGACCCCGGCAGGAGCCGCAGCCCCAGGCTGCGTACGCGACGTTCGACGACGAGCGCGCTGCCGAACCCGCGGGTACCGCCGCATTCGATGCGTCGGGCGACCGTGCTGACATGCCCACCTGGGACGAGCTCGTCCGCGAGCACGCCGACCGCGTGTACCGGCTGGCCTACCGCCTGTCCGGCAACGCGCAGGACGCCGAGGACCTCACGCAGGAGACCTTCATCCGCGTCTTCCGCAGCCTGCAGAACTACGAGCCCGGCACCTTCGAGGGCTGGCTGCACCGCATCACGACGAACCTGTTCCTGGACATGGTCCGCCGCCGCAACCGCATCCGCATGGAGGCGCTGCCGGAGGACTACGAGCGCGTACCGTCGTCCGACCCGGACCCCGGCCAGATCTACGCGGACGCCAACCTCGGCCCGCAGCTGCAGAACGCGCTCGACGCGCTGGCGCCGGAGTTCCGCGCCGCCGTCGTCCTCGCCGACATCGAGGGCCTCTCGTACGAGGAGGTCGCGGCGACCCTGGGTGTGAAGCTCGGCACGGTCCGTTCGCGCATCCACCGCGGCCGCAAGTCGATCCGCGAGGCCCTGGCGAATCAGGGCCTGACCAGCAGCGCCGCGCTCGCCTACTGACCGCGCGCCCGGCACCGTCGGGAACTCCCGAGCGACTCGGCTCGTTGTGTGAAGGAGTGCAGGTACTGTGGCGGTAGACCCGCAGTACGCCATCGGCCCGAGCAGAGGAGGGGAGCGCGTGGAGCACCTCAGTGGCAGTTTCAAGCGCGCCTTCTCGCGCCGCCCCGGCGAGTTCTCGTCCACCGAGCACCTCGCGTACGAGGCCGTCGTGGCCTTCGTCGACGGGGAGCTGCGGATGAACGCGCACCTGCGCGCCGGCACCCACATCTCCCAGTGCGCCGTGTGCGCGGCGGAGGTCGACGCGCAGCGGCAGGTCCGTACCGCGCTGCGCGAGTCCGGCGAGATCACCGTGCCGCACCGGCTGCTGGGCCAGCTGTCCCAGATCCCCACCGAGTGCCGCACCGGCCGGCCTCCCTTCGACGGCTTCCCGACCTTCACTCCCGAAGCATCGCGACGCGACGAGCGCAACAAGCGCGGCCGGCGGCGGAACGCTCGGTAGATTCGACTCCGTGACCTCCGAACCCGACACCCGGCGCCCGCGCCTGGAGCCGCGCCCCACGTACCGTCCCTCGGTGTCCGAGGGGGAGCAGGTCGTCTTCGGCAGGCCCGACGGGGTCGACGGTGCCTTCGCGCCCGAGTCCGTCCGCAGCGCCACCACCGCGCGCGGCCCGCAGCCGCAGGCCGCCGCCCCCGATCCGGTGCTCACCGAGGCCTTCTCGCGTCCGCCGGGGGCGACCGAGGCGTTGCAGCGCGACCCGTACGCGGGCCCGCTGGTGCCCGAGCCGGAGCCCGAGCCCGAGGATCCGTGGCGCGACACCGACTCGCTCGCCGCGATCGGCGAGCCCGGCGTCACAGCGCCTCCGCGGGCGGTCCCGCAGCCCGACCCGGAGCAGCTCGGCGTCCGCGACGTGCTCTTCGGGCGGCGCGTGTCCGTCCGCGCACTCGCGGTCCTGGGCGTGCTGGCCCTGGTCATCGGCCTGCTCGGCGGCGCCATCGGGCGGATCACCGGCACCACGATCGAGAAGCTCACCGACTCGCGGGCGTCGCTGCCCGCGGCCGAGGGCGCGCCCGCCGACGCGGGCGCCGTCGCGTCGATGGTCGGCAAGGTCGGCGCCAGCGTCGTCACCATCGAGGTGCGCACCAAGACCTCCGGCGAGACCGGCTCCGGTTCCGTGATCGACGCCGAGCGCGGCTACATCATGACCAACAACCACGTCGTCGAGACCGCGTCCACGAACAAGGACGCCAAGATCGAGGTCGTGTTCTTCAACGGCACCCGCACCCCGGCGCAGCTCGTCGGGACCGACCCCTACACCGACGTCGCGGTGGTCAAGGTCTCCGTCGACGGGCTGCAGCAGATCGCCCGCGGCGACTCCGGTGAGCTCGCGGCCGGCCAGCAGGTCGTCGCCATCGGATCGCCGCTGGGCCTGCGGCGCACCGTCACCTCCGGCGTGGTGTCCGCGACGCACCGTCCGGTGCAGGGCCCGGCCAGCGGCCCGAACCCGCCTGCGACGTTCGACTCCGTGCAGACCGACGCCGCCATCAACCCCGGCAACTCCGGCGGCCCGCTGCTGGACCTGCAGGGGCGGCAGATCGGCATCAACACGCTCGGGCTGTCGCCGGGCGGCGCCGGGTCGATCGGCCTGAACTTCGCCATCGCGTCGAACGTCGCGTGGCCGATCGCCGAGTCGATCATCCGCGGCCAGAAGGTGGTCCATGCCGACCTCGGCATCAACGGCCGCGAGGTGAGCAACGAGGCCGCGTCCGGCGTGCGCGTCGAGAACGTGAAGAAGGGCGGCGCCGCCGAGAAGGCCGGCATCCGCGAGGGCGACGTCATCACCAAGGTCGGCGACACCGAGGTGGCCGAGGCCGCCGACGTGATCGTCGCGATCCGCGCGGTGGGCGTCGGCAAGGAGACGACGGTGACCGTCGCCCGCGACGGCCGGCAGGTCCCGATCAAGGTCACGCCCGAGCCCCTGAGCTGAGACGCCGAGCCCGCCGCCGCGGCGTGCGCACGGTGCTGAGCTTCCCGTAGCATGGCGGGGTGTTCTCGAATCTCGGCATGGGGGAGATCCTCATGCTGGTCGTCGTGGGTCTGGTGATCCTGGGGCCGGAGCGACTCCCGGGCGCGGTCAACTGGTTCTTCACGGCGCTGCGGCAGGTGCGCGACTACGCCACCGGCGCGACCCAGCAGCTCAAGGACGAGATGGGCGGCGATTTCGATGCGATCCGCGAGCCCCTCCAACAGATCCAGAACCTGCGCGGCATGACGCCGACCGCCATCGTCACCAAGCACCTCCTCAACGGCGACGACTCCGTGATCCGCGAGATGAGCGACCAGGTGCGGTCCACCGCCGACGCGATGAACCTGCGCAAGGCGGTCGACGCCGCCGCGCCGGTCGCCCCCGCCGCCTCGCTGGAGAAGGGCTCCTCGCTGGATAAGGCGCTGCCCGAGTCCCCCGCGGGCTCGATCCCCACGATGCCGCGCATGCAGAAGCCGCTGGCCCCCGAGGAGCGCGCGCCCTTCGACGTCGACGCGACGTAACTCGCCGACCGGATGTCGCACGGGCCGGTCGACGCAGCGGTGTCGATGCCGCGGGCCGCACGCGACCGTCGGCGGCGGCGGGAAGCGCGAGAAGTCAGCCGGGAAGCCACATGCCGAGACTGCGGGGCGCGGTCTCCACGAAGCCGACCTTGCGGTACAGCGGGCGCCCGGGGCCGTCGGCCATGAGCGTGATGTAGGGGTTCGCGGGCGCGGCGTCCCGGATCTCGGCGACGAGCCGATCCAGAATCGCCCGCCCGATGCCGCGGCCCTGGTGCGCGGGCAGGGTGGCCATATCGGCGATGTGGAAGTACCAGCCCCCGTCGCCGAGTACGCGCCCCATCGCCACGACCTCGTCGCCGACCACGGCGTGGCACCACCGCCAGCTGTTGGCGAGGGCCCCGGTGGCCTGCGCCTCGGTCTTCGGCGACAGCCCCGAGTCCGCGCGCAAGCGGACGTAGTCCGCGATCGGTGGGGGCTCGTCGACGAGGCGGAAACTCACAGGTGGCGGGTGGTGTCGATCCCCAGCGACATGCCGGCCAGCCCGCGTTTGCGGACGGCGAGCTTGTCGGCGATCGCGCGCAGGGCGGATCCGGTGGGGGAGTCCGGCGCGGAGAGCACCACCGGGGTCCCGGAGTCGCCGGCCTCGCGCAGCTGCGGGTCGAGCGGGATCTGGCCGAGCAGGGGCACGTCGGCGCCCACGGCGCGGGTGAGCCGCGCCGCGACCTGCTCGCCGCCGCCGGAACCGAAGACGTCGAGAACGGTGCCGTCGGGCAGCGTCAGCCCGGACATGTTCTCGATGACGCCGGCCACGCGCTGGCGCGTCTGCAGCGCGATGGCACCGGCCCGCTCGGCGACCTCGGCGGCCGCGGTCTGCGGGGTCGTGACCACCAGGATCTCCGCGCCCGGGATGAGCTGCGCGATGGAGATCGCGACGTCGCCGGTGCCGGGCGGCAGGTCGAGGAGCAGCACGTCGAGATCGCCCCAGAAGACGTCGGCGAGGAACTGCTGCAGCGCGCGGTGCAGCATCGGCCCGCGCCACACGACGGGGGTGTTGCCGGTGGTGAACATGGCCACCGAGATGACCTTCACGCCGTGCGCCTGCGGCGGCATGATCATCGAGTCGACCTGGGTGGGCCGCGCGTCCGTGCCCATCATGCGCGGCACGGAGTGGCCGTAGATGTCGGCGTCGAGCACGCCCACGGACAGCCCGCGCGCGGCCAGCGACGCCGCGAGGTTCACGGTCACGGAGCTCTTGCCCACGCCGCCCTTGCCCGACGCCACCGCGTACACGCGGGTCAGCGAGCCGGGCTGGGCGAACGGGATCACGGGCTCGGCCTTGTCGCCGCGCACGGTCTTGCGCAGCTCCGCGCGCTGCTCGTCGTTCATCACGTCCAGCTCCACGCGGACGGCGCCGGTGCCGGGCACGTCGGCGACGGCGGCCTGCACGCGGTCCACGATCTGGGTGCGCATGGGACAGGCGGAGGTGGTGAGGTACACCTCGACGTCCACCGACGAATCGGCCTGCACCGCGACCGACTTCACCATCCCCAGATCGGTGATCGGCTTGCCGATCTCGGGGTCGTTCACGGTGGCCAGGGCCGACCGGATCGCGTCTTCCGTAACCGCACTCATAACGCCCACCATCGTATCCGCAGGCCCGGGCGGGAGAAATCCGCCTTACCGCGGGGGACGGGGCACCGTCGGGGAGGAGGAGGGAACGGGCCTGCTCGACGGTGCCGGGCGCGNCGACGGCGGCGCGGGGCGGGCCGCGGGCGGCGGCGCCGGGCGGCTGGTCGACGGTGCGCCCGGTGGGATGGCCAGCGCGCCGCCGGGGCCCGCTTCGCCGGCGGGAACGGGGCCGGGCGGCACCGGCCGGGACGGGCCCGACGGTACGCCGGNCGCGCTCGGCCCGCTCGGCGGTGGGGTCGCGCAGTCGGTCACGGTGGTGGGCGCGGGCGTGCCGTCGGGCCCGCGCGCCGNGCTCGCCGNGGCCGCGGCCGAGGGCTTTCCGGACGGCTTCGCCGTGGTCGTGGCGGGTCCGGGCGCCGCCGATGGTCGTGCCGCCGACGACGCGGCCGCCGACGGCTTCGCGGATCCCGACGGCGGCGTCGCGCNCGACGGGCCGGCCGGGCGNGANGGCNCACCGTCGGGCGTCCCGCACCCGACGACGACCACCGAGCCGGGCGGCAGCGGCTTGGGCAGCGTCGACGGCGGCGCGACGGGCGCGGTCATGTCGGGGATGCCGCCGACGGGGATCGCCCGGTCGCGGTAGGCCTTCGACCAGGCCACGACGTTGTCGACGTAGGAGTTTGACTGGTTGTAGGCGAACACCGCGACGCGCTGCGCGGCCTCGGCCTGCAGCCCCGTCGCGCTCGAGCAGAGGTAGCGGGCGGCGCCGTACGCGGCGTCGCGGACGTTGTTGACGTCGGCCTTCCCGTCACCGGAATTGTCGCCGCCGAACAGCGACCACGTGGTGGTGAGGAACTGCATCGGGCCGAGGGCGCGGGCGAAGCCGTCGCCGTCGCGGATCACGGCGTTGCCCGCCAGCGAGCCGTCGAGCACGGGCCCCTGGATCGGGGTGAGCGTGTTGCCCGCGGCGTCGACGTTGCCGCCGTCCGCGTGCCCCGACTCGATCCGGCCGATCGCCGCGACCAGGTTCCACTCGATCCCGCACCCGGGCGCCTCGAGGGCCATCCGGTCGGCGGCGCCCCGGTAGGCGGCGTAGGCGGCGCCGGGGATGCCGAGCGGCCCGGGCGCGACCTTGACGGCCTCCGGGCGCGGGGGGATCGGCACGTGCCGCGCGGCGGGCGCGGCCGGGGCGTCCGACGGTGCCGGCGGGCGCAGCTCGGCGAGGCCGATCGCGGCCTGGGCGACCAGCTCGGGACCGGGGGAGCGGTGCGCGGTGGGGGCCTGGGGCGCGGTGGCGTCGGCGCCTGCGACGCCGAGCAGCAGCGCGGCGGCGCCTGCCGCGGCGGTGGCCCCGAGGATGCGCACTGTCGTCCCTCCCGGTTACTGACGAGTCAGTTTCGTGGCGCACGTTACTGCGCCACAACACCGTTGCGGGTGGGACTTCAGTGAATAACAGGCCTGTTCTTCAGGAAAGGGATGCGATCGCGTCGGCCAACAGCTCCGGGGCGTCGTCCGCGCCGTGCACGCGCCACGGCGAGACCCAGTCCGCCGCGGCCAGCCCGGTGTAGACCGCGCCGGTGCGGGTCTGCAGGCCGCCGTCCCGCTCGTAGGCGTCGCGCTCGCGGGCGGCGTCGCTCGCCTCGCGGGAGCGCGCGCGCTCGGCGGCGACGGTCACCGGCACGTCGAGGTACACCTGCAGGTCCGGCACCGGGAGCCCGAACCGGCCGAACTCGAGCTCGCGCACCCACGTCGCCACGGCGCCGTCGGCGCCCTCGCCCAGGCGGGCCGCGCTGTACGCGGCCGAGGAGGCGGCGTACCGGTCCAGCAGCACCACGTCGTGCGCGGCGAGGGCGGCCCGGATGTCGGGCGCCGCGGCCTGCCGGTCGAAGGCGAACAGCAGGCCCATGCCGTACACGGACTGGGCGACGTCGCCGTTGCCGCCGCGCAGCGCCTCGGCGGCGAGGTCCGCGAACTGCGTGCCGTAGCGGGGGAAGGCGAGCGAGGTCACCGTCCGGCCCGACGCCCGCAGCCGCGCCGTGACGGCCCGGGTGAGCGTGTTCTTGCCGGCCCCGTCGAGGCCCTCGATCGCGACGAGTCGTCCCATGCAGAGGATCGTAAGGTGTCGTAAGAGCAGGAACGCCGACAGCAGTGACAATATGGACAGCATGAAACCCCGGATCCTGGTGATCGACGACGATCCCGCCCTGGCGGAGATGCTCACCATCGTCCTGCGCAACGAGGGCTTCGACTCGACGGTGGTCGGCGACGGCACGCAGGCGCTGAGCGCGGCCCGCGAGTTCCGCCCCGACCTCGTGCTGCTCGACCTCATGCTCCCCGGCATGAACGGCATCGACGTGTGCCGCGTGCTGCGCGCCGATTCGTCGGTGCCGATCGTGATGCTCACGGCGAAGGCCGACACGGTCGACGTGGTGCTGGGCCTGGAGTCCGGCGCCGACGACTACGTGATCAAGCCCTTCAAGCCGAAGGAGCTCGTCGCGCGCGTGCGGGCGCGGCTGCGCCGCACCGACGAGGAGCCGAGCGAGCTGCTCTCGATCGGCAACGTCATCATCGACGTCCCGGCGCACAAGGTGACCCGCGACGGCGAGGTCGTCTCGCTCACGCCCACCGAGTTCGACCTGCTCGTCACCATGGCCCGCAAGCCGCGGCAGGTCTTCACCCGCGACGTGCTGCTCGAGCAGGTGTGGGGCTACCGGCATCCGGCGGACACCCGGCTGGTGAACGTCCACATCCAGCGCCTGCGCGCGAAGATCGAGAAGGACCCGGAGAACCCGGAGATCGTGCTCACGCTGCGCGGCGTCGGCTACAAGGCGGGGCCGGCGTGAGCGGGCCGATCGGATCGTGATCGACCGGGCCGGGGCGGCCCGGCAGGTCGAGTGGGTGCGCGGGGCCGTGCGCACCTTCCTGGCCGACCCGACGATCGCCCTGCGCGACGGTGCGCGACTGGCCGGGATGGGCCTGTCGTACGCGGGCCGGGTGTGGCGCCGCTCCCTGCAGCTGCGGGTGGTCACGCAGACCCTGGTGCTCAGCCTCACGGTGCTGCTGCTCCTGGGGTTCGTGCTCACCTCGCAGATCGCGAACCAGCTCATCGACGCGAAACTGACCGCCGGCAAGGAGGAGACCGCGCGGGTCAAGCAGAGCGTGGAGCTCTCGCTCAGTCGCGCGGAGACCCGCACCGAGGGCGTGGAGGCCGTGCTGCGCGGCGTCCGCGGGAGCCTGGTGAGTCAGGGCCTCGGCGTGGGCCCGACGGCCGCGCGGTCCGGCAACTACGACCCCGTGCTGATCGTGCCGCACGGCGCGGGCCGCCCGCCGATCGTGATCGGCAGCGAGAGCGAGGTCCCGCAGTCGCTGCAGACCTTCGTCCGCGGCGGGCAGACCGCGTTCCAGCACGCGACGGTCACCGACAGCACCGGCCGGTACGGGAAGGTGCTGGTGATCGGCACCCCCGTGCAGTCCGCGATCGCGGGGCTCGAGCTGTACCTGGTGTTCCCGCTCACCCAGGAGGAGAACACCCTCAACCTGATGCAGGGCACGCTGTACACCGGCGGCGCGGTCCTGCTCATCCTGCTCGCGGCGGTGAGCCTGCTCGTCGCGCGCCAGGTGGTGCTGCCCGTGCGGTCGGCGGCGCGGATCGCCGTGCGCTTCGCCGAGGGGCGGCTCAAGGAGCGGATGCCGGTGCGCGGCGAGGACGACATCGCGCGCCTGGCGATGAGCTTCAACGACATGGCCGAATCGCTCTCCAAACAGATCGGGCAGCTGGAGGAGTTCGGCAACCTCCAGCGGCAGTTCACCTCCGATGTGTCGCACGAGCTGCGCACCCCGCTGACCACGGTGCGGATGGCGGCCGACATGATCGCCGACTCCGCCGACGAGCTGGACCCCGGCCTGCGCCGCACCACCGAGCTGATGCAGAAGGAACTCGACCGCTTCGAGACCCTGCTCGCCGAACTGCTGGAGATCTCCCGGCACGACGCCGGCGTCGCGGAGCTGCACTCCGAGCAGATCGACATCGAGGTGCCGATCGCCTCCGCGATGGCGACCGTCCGGCACCTCGCGGAGCAGTCCGAGACCGAGCTGATCCTCGACATGCCGGACGACCCGGTCATCGTCGAGGCCGACACCCGGCGGGTCGAGCGGGTGCTGCGCAACCTGCTCGCCAACGCCATCGACCACAGCGAGGGCAAGCCCGTGATCCTCACCATGCGCGCCGACGACGACGCGGTGGCGATCACCGTCCGCGACTACGGCGTGGGCCTGCGGCCCGGCGAGGAGAAGCTGGTCTTCAACCGGTTCTGGCGCTCCGACCCGTCGCGGGTGCGGCGCTCCGGCGGCACGGGGCTCGGGCTCGCGATCAGTATCGAGGACGCCCGGCTGCACAGCGGCCGGCTCGAGGCCTGGGGCGAGCCCGGCAGCGGCTCCTGCTTCCGGCTCACGCTGCCCCGCACGCGCGGGGGCCGGGTCACCGTCAGTCCCCTGCCCCTGAAGTCGACGATGCGACGCGGCACGGACGGGGGCGCCGACGATGCCTAGGACGCTCCGTACGCCCGCCGGGAAGGTCCTCGTGGTCCTGCTGGCCGCGCTGGTCGCGCTCTCCGGGTGCGCCAACATCCCCGAGTCGACGAGTCCGCGCGTCATCGGCGACCTGGGCGGCGATACCGCGTCGCCCGACCGCGGGCCGGCGCCGCGCCGCGACTCGCAGCCCGAGGTCATCGTCCGCGACTTCCTCAAGGCGAACGCGGTCGCGGACGGGAACTACGCGGCCTCCCGCAAGTTCCTGATGCCCAACGCGAACTGGGACGTGCCGCAGCGGGCCGTGGTGGTCAAGGACATCGACGTGCTGCCGACCGAGCGCAGCGCGAACTTCATGAAGGCGACGATCCGCGCGCAGGCGACGGGTTTCCTCGGCGCCGACGGCACTTTCGAGCCGGCGTCGCAGTCGATCACGCAGAACGTCCAGCTGGTCCAGGTCGACGGGCAGTGGCGGCTGCAGGGGATCAGCTCGGTGGGCGACACCCCGATGCTGGTGATCGACACCGAACAGTTCCGCGTCGTCTACCGCCGCTACCTGCTGTACTTCCCGGATCCGACGGGCCGCACCCTGGTGCCGGACGCGCGGTGGCTCGCCGGGCCGCGCTCCAAGCTCGCCTCGGACCTGCTGTTGCTGCTGGTCCGCGGCCCGCGCGAGACCCTCAAGGGCGCGGTCTACAACCCGTTCGGCACGAACGCCGGCATCCGCGGCGCCGTCACGGATGCGCAGGGCAACCAGCGCGACCCGGGCGTCGGCTTCGCGGGCGTGCGGGTGGACCTGACGGGCCTGCCGCGGGTCGAGCCCGACGTGGCGCGGCTGGTCGCCGGGCAGATCGTGTGGAGCCTCGCGGGCGCCGACGTGCAGGACCCGTACGTGATCACCGTCGACGGATCGCCGCTCGACGACAAGCACCAGTCCGGCTGGAACCCCAACGACGTCGCGTCGATCAGCCCGAACGCCTCCTCGGACCTCGCGGTCGGGCTGCACGGCGTGCTCGACGGAAGGTTCGTCAAGATCACCGGCGGTCAGGGCGGCGGAGGCCAGGTCACCCCCGTCGCGGGGCCGCTCGGCGCGTCGACGTCGATCCGCTCGGTCGGGCTCTCGGGCTCGGGCCGGCAGGTGGCGGCGGTGCTCGACGCGGGCGGCCGGGGCGGCCCGGGGACCGCGCTCGCCCTGGCGCCGTACGGCGGCGTGCCCACGCAGGTGCTCACCGCCGGCTCGATGACCAGGCCCTCGTGGACGCCCGACGACGCCGGGGTCTGGACGGTGCTCGACGGGACGAGGGTGGTCCGGGTCCGGCAGGACCAGACCACGGGCGAGGTCTCGACCAGCGACATCGACGCGAGCGAGGTGGCCGCGGCCGCGCCGGGCCCGATCACGGAGCTGCGGCTCTCGCGCGACGGCGTGCGGGTCGCGCTCGTCGTGGGCGGCCGGGTGCTGGTCGGCGTCGTGCAGACGCAGCCGAACGGCCAGACCAAGCTCGCCCACCTCTCGTCCGTGGTGACCGACCGGGAGCTGGGCGCCTCGTCGGTGGACTGGCAGACCGGCGACACGATCTTCATCGGGCGCAACACCTCGGACTCGCCGGTGCTGTCGGTGCGGTACGACTTCGGTGAGATCGCCGCGCTGCCGAGCCGCAACCTCTCGCCGCCCGTCTACAACGTCGCGGTGTCGACGAGCGCCGTGTACGCGACGGACTCGTCGGGGGTGTGGGAGATCGGCATCGGCCCGGACACCGACGAGCAATACTGGAGCCAGGTGGATCGCCTGGCGGGGGGCCGGGCGAACCCGGTGCTGCCGGGGTAGAGCGCACCTGGAGCGGGGGAGCCGTGCGCGTCGTGCGGAGCGTCGTCCGCGGGGTGGCCGGCGGCGTCGACGACCTGATCGAACTCGCCGTGCCGCGCACCTGCGGCGGCTGCGGTTTCCCGCGCGTGCGCTGGTGCGCCCGGTGCGAGGCGGCCCTGCACGACGTCCCGGCCCTGATCCGCACCACCGTCGATCCGGGGGTGCCCGTCTGGACGCTGGGTCGCTACGACGGTCCGCGGCGCCGCGCCGTGCTGCAGCTCAAGGAGCGCGGGCGGGGCGATCTCGCCGTCCCGCTGGGCCGGGCGGTCGCGCACGGGCTGTTGCGCCTGCGGGCGTGGGGCGAACTGGGTGACGATCCCGTTCTGGTGCCCGCGCCCACCACGGCGTGGGCGGCCCGCCGCCGCGGCGGGGACGTGGTGACCGCGGTGTGTCGCGCCGCCGCCCGCACCGCGTCGCCCGTGTGCGGCCTGGCGGTCTCGCCCGTCCTGCGCGCCGTGGGCGCCGCGGAGTCGGTGGGGCTGGGCGCGGCGGCGCGCGTCGCCAACGTCCGCGGCACCGTGCGGGTGCGGGAACTGCCCGCGGCCGGCACCGTGGTGCTGGTGGACGACGTGGTCACGACCGGGGCCACCCTGGCCGAGTCCGTCGCCGCCCTGGCCCGACGGGGCGTGCCCGTCGCCGCCGCGCTCACCCTCGCTGCGGCGTGACGCGTCGGTGAACTCACGGTGGCCAAATCCTGGCGGGATCCGGAAAGCCGGGCTATCTTCGGGGGTACCTTTCCCGGTTCGAGAAAGAGGAGGTGATGGCACACCTTCCCAGGCGTCGGGCAGTCCGCCCGCCGTTCGAATCTGAGCCTGCTCCCACGCGCGCTGACCGAAGCGACGGACTGGTGATCCGTACGAGCGCAAGGGATTCGGGCCTGCATGAAAGGTTCCACATGACCCTTCTGTCCCCGCGCGACACGAATCGCGCCCACGCGACCCCCAACGTCGAGGTCGATCCCTTCCGCGAACCCGGCCACGTGGCCGACGAGCGCGACAAGGAGTACCTCACTCCCAACGCCCCCGTGGCCATCGACGGCCGCAACGTGGAGGTGCCCGAGCACTTCCGCGTCTACCTGGGAGACAAGCTGGCGCGGCTCGAGAAGTTCCGCTCCACCATCACCCTGTTCGAGGTCAGCCTCTTCCACGAACCCAACCCGCGGCAGTCCAAGCAGTGCCAGCGGCTGGAGCTGACGGTCCGCGGCAAGGGCGGCGTCGCCCGCGCCGAGGCGGCGTCGGAGAACTTCTACGCCGCCTTCGAGACGGCCCTCTCCCGGCTGCAGAGCCGCCTGCGCAAGGCGTCGGACCGGAAGAAGGTGCACTACGGCAACCGCACGCCGGTCTCCGTGGCGGAGGCGACGGCACCGTCGGCCCTGCCCGACGCGCCGTCCGCGGGCGAGGCGGACGACGATCCGTACGCCGCGCTCGTCGAGGACCACCTGCCCGGTCAGGTCGTGCGCATCAAGGACCATCCGGGCACGCCGATGACGGTGGACGACGCACTGTCGCAGATGGAACTGGTCGGCCACGACTTCTTCCTGTTCTTCGACAAGGAGACCGAGAAGCCGTCCGTCGTGTACCGGCGGAAGGCGTTCGACTACGGCCTTCTCCGCCTGACCTGACGTTTCGCCTACCATGGATCCCGGTCGCGGACGACGCGGCCGGGATTCGTGTGTGCGCGCGCTCACTTGACTCGTTAACGGATTGAGGTTGCTCAGTGGTTCTCTCCAAGGTGCTGCGGTTCGGCGAAGGCCGGATGGTCAAGCGGCTCGACGGCCTGGCCTCCTACGTGGAGAGCCTGAACGACGAGTACGAGGCGCTCTCCGACGAGAAGCTCCAGGCCAAGACCGAGCTCTTCAAGAAGCGCCTGGAGAAGGGCGAGTCCCTCGACGAGATCCTCCCCGAGGCGTTCGCCACCGCCCGCGAGGCGGCGTGGCGCGTGCTCGGACAGAAGCCGTACCACGTGCAGATCATGGGCGCGGGCGCCCTGCACGAGGGCGACATCGCCGAGATGAAGACCGGTGAGGGCAAGACCCTGACCTCGGTGATGGCGGCCTATGCGAACGCGCTCACCGGCAAGGGCGTGCACCTGGTGACCACCAACGACTACCTCGCCAAGCGCGACGCGGACTGGATGGGCCGCGTGCACCGCTTCCTCGGGCTCGAGGTGGACTGCATCCTCGCCGGGCAGGACCCCGACCGCCGCCGCCAGGCCTACAGCGCCGACATCACCTACGGCACCAACAACGAGTTCGGCTTCGACTACCTGCGCGACAACATGGCGCACAGCGAAGAGGAGCTGGTGCAGCGCGGCCACAACTACGCCATCGTCGACGAGGTGGACTCGATCCTCATCGACGAGGCCCGGACGCCGCTCATCATCTCGGGCCCCGCCGACGCCTCGTCGAAGTGGTACACGGAGTTCGCCCGCATCGTCCCGCTGATGGAGAAGGACGTCCACTACGAGGTGGACATCCGGAAGAAGACGATCGGCGTCAACGAGGCCGGCGTCGAGCTGGTCGAGGACCAGCTGGGCATCGAGAACCTCTACGACGCGACGAACTCGCTGCTGGTCAGCTACCTGAACAACGCGATCAAGGCCAAGGAGCTCTACGAGCGCGACAAGGACTACATCGTCCGCTCGGGCGAGGTCCTCATCGTCGACGAGTTCACCGGCCGCGTGCTCGCGGGCCGCCGCTTCAACGAGGGCATGCACCAGGCCCTGGAGGCGAAGGAGAACGTCGAGATCCAGGCCGAGAACCAGACCCTCGCCACGATCACGCTGCAGAACTACTTCCGCCTGTACGACAAGCTCTCCGGCATGACCGGCACGGCCGAGACCGAGGCCGCCGAGCTGCACCAGATCTACAAGCTGGGCGTCATCCCGATCCCCACCAACAAGCCGATGATCCGCAAGGACCAGACGGACCTCATCTACAAGACGGAGGAGGCGAAGTTCGCCGCCATCGTCGAGGACATCGCCGAGCGCCACGAGGCCGGCCAGCCGGTCCTCATCGGCACCACCTCGGTCGAGCGGTCCGAGTACCTCTCGCGCCAGCTCGAGCGCAAGAAGATCCCGCACACGGTGCTCAACGCCAAGTTCCACGAGCAGGAGGCGGCGATCATCGCCAAGGCGGGCACGCCCGGCGCCGTCACCGTCGCCACCAACATGGCCGGCCGCGGCACCGACGTCGTGCTCGGCGGCAACCCCGACATCCTCGCTGACCTCGCGCTGCGCGAGCGCGGCCTCGACCCCGTGACCACGCCCGAGGAGTACGAGGCGGCCTGGGACGAGACCATCGAGCAGGTCAAGAAGGAGTCGAAGGCGGCGGGCGACGACGTGCGCGACGCCGGCGGCCTGTACGTGCTCGGCACCGAGCGGCACGAGTCGCGGCGCATCGACAACCAGCTGCGCGGCCGCTCCGGCCGTCAGGGCGACCCGGGCGAGTCCCGCTTCTACCTCTCGCTCGGCGACGAGCTGATGCGGCGCTTCAACGGCGCGCAGATCGAGGCGTGGATGAACCGCGTCAACCTGCCCGACGACGTGCCGATCGACAACAAGTTCGTCTCCCGCGCCATCCGCAGCGCGCAGACGCAGGTCGAGCAGCAGAACTTCGAGATCCGTAAGAACGTCCTGAAGTACGACGACGTGCAGAACGAGCAGCGCAAGGTCATCTACGACGAGCGCCGCAAGATCCTCCGCGGCGAGGACCTCTTCGACCAGGTCAACCACATGACCGACGACGTGGTCTCCGCGTACGTCGACGCCGCCACGTCCACCGGCTACGTCGAGGACTGGGACCTCGAGGAGCTGTGGACCGCGCTGAAGACGCTGTACCCGATCGAGCTGGACTGGAAGCAGGTCGTCGGCGAGGACGAGAACGGCGACCGCGACGAGATCACCAGCGCGGAGCTCAAGGACGTCCTGCTCAAGGACATCCACGCGGCGTACGACAAGCACCAGGAGTCGATCGAGAAGGCCGCGGGCGAGGGCACGATGCGCCAGGTCGAGCGGTCCGTGCTGCTGTCGGTCCTCGACCAGAAGTGGCGCGAGCACCTCTACGAGATGGACTACCTCAAGGAGGGCATCGGCCTGCGCCAGATCGCCCAGCGCGACCCGGTGGTCGAGTACCAGCGCGAGGGCTACGACATGTTCAACGGCATGCTCGAGGGCCTCAAGGAGGAGTCCGTCTCCACGCTGTTCAAGGTCCAGGTGCAGGAGCCCGAGGAGGGCGCGCCCGGGGCCGCCGACGCGGAGGCCGCCGCGCCGGCCCAGTTGAGCAGCCCCGTCGCCGATGTGGACCCCGAGAAGATCACCCTCTCCGGCCCGTCCGAGCAGGGCGAGCTCACCGAGATCTCGCAGAACGCCGACGAGCCGCAGGGCTCCCGGTCGGAGCGTCGCGCCGCCAAGCGCGAGGCCGACAAGGCGGCCCAGAAGGCCGCCGCCGCGCGGGGCAAGCACCGCCGGTAAGCCACCGAACGACGAAGGAGGGCGGCGCTGCCGCCCTCCTTCGTCGTCGAGTTCGTCGTCGAGTTCGTCGTCGAGCGGCTACTTGCCGCCCTTCTTCGCGTACTCGGGCACGCGGGCCTGGCCGGTGTGCTCGCCGATGACGTCCATGAGGCGGTCGGTGGCGCGGCGGATCGACTCCTGGTCGTCGAGGCTCGCGTCGCTCAGGTCCAGCGGCGGCAGCACGTCGACCGTGACGCGGCTCTTCCAGAAGTTCTTCCGGGTGCGGTTGTCGGTGCGGCCCAGCGCGATCGGGATCAGCGGGGTGCCGGTCGCGAGGGCGACCCGTACCGCGCCGGTCTTGCCCTTGTACAGCCGGCCGTCGGGGGAGCGGGTTCCCTCGGGGTGGATGCCCCAGGCGCCGCCCTCCTCGACGATCTTCGTCGCCGCCTCGAGGGCGGGCGCCGAGACGGAGCCGCCGCGCCGGTCCACCGGGATCTGCCCCATGCCGGAGAAGAAGATCTTCTTGAACCGGCCCTTGAGCCCGGGCTCGGTGAAGTAGTCCGCCTTCGCGAGGAAGCTGACGGGCCGGCGCGCGCTCTGCACCACGTAGAAGGAGTCCGAGATCGCGAGGTGGTTCGCGGCCAGGATCACGGGGCCGGTGCGGGGAATGTTCTCCAGCCCCGTGTATTCGGGGCGTCCCCAGGCCCACAGGGCGGGACCGATCAGGAGGTGGCGGGCCACCCGGTAACGGAACGCGGCACGCAGCGAGCTCAGCGACATGTCCCTTGTGTACCGCTCCGTCGCGTCGGACGGTCGTGATTCGCGCAAACACAGCAGTAACCCGCGTCACGCGGCTGTTGTGAACGCGACCCACTGCCACCGTCCGGCCGCGGCCTCGACCCGGCCCGCCGCGGCGAGCACCCGCTCCCCGCGGGTGTACGTCAGGAAGATCTCGGAGCCCACCTCGGGGCCGCGGGGGCGGCGGGCGCGCTGGGCCAGCGCGCGCGGGGTGCCCACGTGCACGTCGCCCCACCCGGAGATAGTGCCGCCCGGCGGACCCGTCTCCGCGAGCGTCCGCAGCACGTCGACCACGGTGCCCGTCGCGATCGCCGCCAGGTGCTTCGCCGGGCGCCGCCGGTCTAGCACCTCGAAGACGGGCCGCAGCGTCGAGAGCACGAAGCGGTGCGCGTCGGGATGCACCGCCGCCACGGGGCCGGGCAGCGCGATCGGCTCCGGCGGTGCGGGATCCGACGGCGCCGGCAGCGGCGGCGCGGCCCGCGCGGCCCGGACGCGCACCAATGGCCGCGCGGGTGGCTCGGCGTCCGGCGCGCGCAGCACGACGAAGCCCGGTTCCGGTGTGCGCGGCGCGCGGGATCGTGCCCCGTCGGCCGCGAGAATGATCGCCCCCATACTGATTAGACGCATCAGGAGGCCGTTCGGATCCCGTCTACTCGAACCGGCATCCCGCGGTCGATCCCGTATGCTGGCGCCGAAGATCGGTCCCCGGGGAGGTGCAGTGAAGGGCAGGCTCGGCCAGTCCGACGCGGAGTTCTATGCGTTGGAGGATTCCACCACTCCGACGCACGTCGGGTCGCTCGTCATCCTGGGCCGGCCCGACGAGGGGCTGGAGTACGAGCGTCTGCTCGACACGATCGAGGAGCGCCTCGCGGAGGTGCCCCGATACCGGCAGAAGGTCCGCGCGGTGCCGCTCGGCATCGCCCGCCCGGTGTGGGTGGAGGACCGCGACTTCGACATCACGTACCACGTGCGGGTGTCCGCGCTGCCGCAACCGGGTAGCGACGATCAGCTGCACGACCTGGTCGCGCGCCTCAACTCCCGGCCGCTGGACCGCGAGCGGCCGCTGTGGGAGGCGTACCTCATCGAGGGCCTGGCCGACGACCGGCTCGCGGTGTTCACCAAGACCCACCTCGCGCTCGTCGACGGCCGCGCCAACGTCGACCTGATGCAGCTCCTGCTCACCGACACCCCGCACACGCCGGAGCCGCCCGAGGACTTGTGGATGGGGCAGCACGAGCCCAGCGACGGCGAGCTCGTGATGGGCGCCGTCATCGACATGCTCTCGCGCCCCGCGCGGACGGCGTCGATGATCCAGGGCCTGGTCGGCGAGGTCGCCGAGTCGATCACCGGCCTGCAGGAGGACGCCGCCAACGTCATCGAGCGCGCCTCCAGCCTGGTCCGAGCCCGCACCGCCGTCACTCCCGTGCGCTCGCTGAACGTCCCCATCTCGCGGAGCCGCAGGTTCGCCGTCGCCCGGATGGACCTCGACGAGTTCCGCCGGCTGCGCGCGGCCTACGGCTGCACCGTCAACGACCTGCTGCTGTCGGTGATCGCGGGCGGCCTGCGCACCTGGCTGATCTCGCGGGGCGAGCCGATCAGCGCCGGCACCGAGGTGCGGGTGCTCGAGCCGATCGCCGTCGACGACGTGGGCCTCGGCGTCGGCGAGCAGGTGCGCGCGTACATCGTGCGGCTCCCCGTGGCCGAGAGCAACGCCGTGGTCCGGCTGCGCCAGATCGCGCACGGCGCCGCCGCCCAGGTGGACCGGAACCGGCAGGTCGCGGCGCGGGCCCTGGCCGCCAGCGGCGGCTTCACGCCGCCGACGCTGCACGCCCTGGGCGCGCGGACCGCGATGAGCGTCTCGCCCCGTTCCTTCAACACCCTGGTCACGAACGCGCCGGGCCCGCAGGCCCCGGTGTACCTGTCCGGCATCGAGGTGCAGGAGGTCTTCCCGGTACCGCCGCTCATCGCCAACCAGGTCGTGTCCATCGGCATCACGTCGTACAACGGCACCGTCTACATCGGGCTCAACGCCGACCGCGACGGCATGTGGGACGTGATCTCGATGACGGAGTTCCTGTACGAGGCTTTGGACGAGCTCGCCGCGTCCGCGAAGGGGGAGTAGATGACGGTCCGCGTGTACGTGCCCAGCACTCTGGCGGGGCTGCAGGTCCTGCAGCGCGACGGGGAGCTGTTCCCGTTGGGCGGCACCGTCTTCGGTGTGACGCCGGCGCTGCGCGAGGCGTACACGTCGGGCGACGACGAGGAGCTCGCCGAGGCCGCCATGCGCCAGGCGGCGCGCGCCTCGCTGCGGCTGCTCGCCGTCGACGAGCCTGACCCGGCCGATGGTGCCGAGGCCGAGGGAGACGGCGCCGCGCCGGATCCCGTTCGGCGCGTGGTGATCACGGCCGACGTCCCGGCCGCGAAGGAACGCCCCGACCTCGACGACGCCGTTCTCAAGGTGACCGAGCCCATCCGGCTGAAGAACGTCCTCGCCGTGCACGTCGACGTCTCGGAGGCGGAGGCGGCGGTGACCCGCGCCGCGCAGGTGGTCGACGCCGCGGACCTCGGCGACGAGGACGCCGAACTCGCCGTCGGCGACGCGGAGGACCACGACCTCGCCTGGTACGCCACGCAGGAACTGCCCTTCCTCCTGGAACTGCTCTAGCCTGGACTTGACGCGTAACGAGACGAGGTGAGGACCATGGCAGCGCCGCTGCGTGATGATGCACCGTTCGACCCGTTGGTCGATCTCGCCGGCCTGTGGACTACGAAGCTCGCCGAGCGCTTCCTGCCGCTCGACGACATGCCGCCTGCGAAGTACGAATGTCTCGGGGGGAGACTGGTCATGAGTCCACGGGAGGGAACCGGCAACAGCCGGGCGGCGCTCGAGCTGGGTGCAATCCTGCGATTGCCGGCGAGGAACGCCGGATTCGGCGCGTATTCCGCCGTGAACATGCGTTTCGATGACCAGACATGGATCGAGCCCGATCTCGCGGTGTTGAAGACTCCCGCCCAGCAGGTCACGTGGGTGCCGGCGGAACAGGTGTTGATGCCGGTCGAGCTCGTCTCCCGCAGCAGTCGCCGCCGCGACCGGATCGACAAGCCGGCGCTCTGCGCAGCGGCCGGGGTGCCGTTCTTCCTGCGCGTCGAGATCGACGGGGCGTACGTCGCCGTCGAGCTCCACGAACTGGTCGACGGCGCGTACGTCTCGCGGCAGCGCGCGGTCAGCGGTCAGCGGTTCCGGACCGACGTGCCGTTCGCGATGGATTTCGACCCGCTCGAGCTGCTCGAGCCGGGGGTGGCACCGCGTTGACGGCCCGGGCTACGGTGGCCCCATGACGGTGCGCGGTACCCGGTTGGCGGCGGCCCTCCTCGTGGGGGCGGGCGTCGCGGCGTCCGCGCCCGTGGCGTCGGCGGCTCCGGTGCCCCTGACGGGCACGCAGTGGGCCTTCGCGTCGAGCGGCTTCGCGCGCACCGCGCCGGTGAAGTACACCGGATCGCCCGCGCACTTCAGCATCGACGGCAAGCGGGCCGGCGGGAACGACGGCTGCAACGTCTTCGGGATGACCGCCGAGGTGAAGGGCGACCGCGCCACGTTCAGCGGCCTCTTCTCCACCCTGCGGATGTGCTACGTCGCCGGCGCGGGCGAGCAGTTCCGGCAGGCCTTCGACGGCCCGCGCACCGTGAAGGTCACCGGGAACCGGCTCACGATCTCCGACGGTCCGCGGGGCTACTGGAACTTCGTCGCCGCGGGCCCCGTGAAGCGGTAGCCGCGCCGCGCCGCATAGGACAACCTCACAGAAATTGTCCCAACAAGCTACGGCACCGTAGGCTCACCCCCATGAGCAACTCCTTCCGCGCTTTCCGTGATTGGCTCGAGGCCCCGGCCAAGAACGTCTCCGCCGAGCATCCCCGCACCAACCTGGTGCGCGGCGCGGTCGCGAGGCTCACCACGCCGCTGCTGCCCGACGACTACCTCCACCTGATCAACCCGCTGTGGTCGGCGCGCGAGCTGCGCGGCAAGATCGTCAAGGTGCAGCAGGAGACCGACGAGTCGGTCACCCTCACCATCGAGACCGGCTGGGGCTTCAACACCAAGTACGAGGCCGGCCAGTACGTGGGCATCGGCGTCCTCGTCGGCGGCAAGTGGACGTGGCGCTCCTACTCGCTCACCTCCGTCCCGGACATGGGCCACGGCCGCGGCCCGCGCGAGGTGTCGATCACCGTCAAGGCGATGAACGAGGGCTTCCTCTCGAATCACCTCGTGACCGGCGTGCAGGAGGGCACCATCGTGCGCCTGCAGGCACCGTCGGGCGACTTCACGCTCCCGAACCCCCTGCCGCCCAAGGTCCTGTTCCTCACCGCGGGCAGCGGCATCACGCCCGTCATGGCCATGCTCCGCACGCTCGAGCGGCGCGGCATCCCCGCGTCCACCGACATCGTGGCCGTGCATTCCGCCCCGAACGCCGATTCCGCGCTGTTCCGCGACGAGCTCGAGGCCTTCGACGCGAACCACGACAACGTCACCGTGCAGCTGCGCTACACCCGCGACGCCGGCCGCCTGACGCCCGCGAACCTCGGCGAGGCCGTCCCGGACTGGCAGGAGCGCCAGACCTGGATCTGCGGGCCGGGCGTCTTCCTCAACGACATGGGGAAGGCCTGGAAGGACCGCGGCATCGAGTCGCGCCTGCACCAGGAGCGGTTCACCGTCGAGCGCGCCGACGTCTCCGCGAGCGGCGGCGAGGTCACCTTCCTCAAGGCCGGCAAGACCACCGACGTCGACGGTGCGACCACCCTCCTCGAGGCGGGCGAGGCCGCCGGCGTGCAGATGCCCTTCGGCTGCCGGATGGGCATCTGTCAGACCTGCGTGGTGCAGCTCGCCGACGGCCAGGTCCGCGACCTGCGCAGCGGCGACCTGCACACCGAGGGCGAGCGCATTCAGACGTGTATCTCCGTGGCAGTGGGGGACTGCACCCTCGACGTCTGACCACGGCGTCTCACCCGTCCGGTCGTCTCCGATTGACACCTACGAGGCCGTAACTTACGGTTGCGTAGGTTAGAGATTCGAGACCGACCACGAAGGGCGGGCGCATGGCGATCACCGACATCCCCGAGTACGCGCACCTCACGGAGGCCGACGTCGAGACGCTCGGCGCCGAGTTGGACGCGATCCGGCGCGACATCGAGGCGGTCCGCGGCGAGACGGACGTGCAGTACCTGCGGCGCACCATCGCCGCCCAGCGCGGACTCGAGGTGGCCGGCCGGCTGATGCTGCTCGGCGCGCACAAGCGCGGCTTCTGGTGGGGTTCGGCGGTCTCGCTGGGACTGGCGAAGATCATCGAGAACATGGAGCTCGGGCACAACATCATGCACGGGCAGTGGGATTGGATGAACGATCCCGAGGTGCACTCCACGACGTGGGAGTGGGACAACGCCGGCACGTCACGACTGTGGAAGCACACCCACAACTACGTGCACCACAAGTACACCAACGTCCTCGACATGGACGACGACGTGGGCTACAAGACCCTGCGCGTGACCCGCGACCAGCCGTGGACGCCCTTCAATGCGGGCAATCTCGTCTACAACACCCTGCTCATGCTGCTGTTCGAATACGGCGTCGCGATCCAGCATCTCGAGCTGGGCCGGGCCGTGCAGAAGTGGAACAAGCCCTGGTACGACCAGGAGAAGTTCAAGGCCGACGCCGCGGATGTCGGCAGCAAGATCGGCCGCCAGGCGCTCAAGGACTACGTCGCGGCGCCGCTCGTCGGTCTGCCCTTCGGCGGCAAGCGCGGCTGGCGCAAAGCACTCACTGCGACGATCACCGCCAACGTGATCCGGAACGTGTGGACCAACGCCGTCATCTTCTGCGGGCACTTCCCCGACGGTGCCGAGAAGTTCACCAAGCAGGACGTCGACAACGAGACCCAGGCCGAGTGGTACCTGCGCCAGATGCTGGGCAGCGCGAACCTCTCCGGCGGCCCGGTCATCGACTTCCTCTCCGGCAACTTGAGCTACCAGATCGAGCACCACCTGTTCCCCGACCTGCCGTCGAACCGGCTGGCGGAGATCGGCGTTCGCGTCCGGGCGCTGTGCGAGAAGTACGACCTGCCGTACACGATCGGCCCGCTGCACGTGCAGTACTACAAGTCCTGGCGGACCATCGCCAAGCTCTCGCTCCCGGACAAGTACCTCCGCGACACCGCGGACGACGCCCCGGAGACGGCCTCGGAGGCGATGTTCGCCGGCACCGAGTTCGCCGAGCCGCGCATCGACGAGCGCACCGGCCGCCGGTTCGGGCTCAAGGCCGCCCGCGCCGCCGTCCACGCCCGACGGGGCCGTCGGGCCTGAGCCCGTCGTACGTCACCGCCGCCGCACCCGGATGACCGGGCGCGGCGGCGGTCGTCGTCGGGGGCTACTTCCCGCCGAACTTCGCCTCGAGCGCCGCGAGATCCGCCTGCGCCGACCCGCTCGCCCGCGTGCCCGGGTCGGTGTTGACCAGCGCCTTGCGCTGCGCCAGGGTCAGCCCGGGCTCGGTGAACGGGTCGACGGGCAGGCAGGCGTTCGGGCGGTCCGGCTTCGGGCTGCCGTCGGGATTGATGAACTCCGTGCACTTCTTGAGGTCGATCACGTTCACGCCGGGGTCGGCGCTGGCGGTGCCGGACATCGCCAGGCCGCCCAGGACGGCGCCGGCGGCGACGGCGGTGCCCGCCGCGGCGGTGAGGATCCGGGTGCGGCGTGTGGTGGTCGTCGTGCTCATGGGCCTGCTCCATTCGTGTCGGTGGTGCCGCCGGTGGTGGCGACACGACCCACGGTGCGATCCGAATGTCGTGGGACCGTCGCAACGGCGCCTCAGCCCGCCCTTGATCCGGTACCGGTCCCGGCCGGCCGGGCGCCCGCCGTGTGACATGCGCCCCAGGTGGAACAAGATCGATGACTTTGTTCCATCGCGCTGCTACAGTGGAATCGTTCTGTTCTAGGCCGCTGCATGCGGTCCGACCGATTGGGGATCGCCTCGTGGCTATCACTGACATCGCGGAGTACGCGCACCTGACCGACGCCGACATCGAGGCGCTCGGTGCCGAGCTGGATGCGCTGCGCCGCGAGATCGAGGAGAGCCGCGGCGAGGAGGATGCCAAGTACATCCGCCGCGTGATCAAGAGCCAGCGCATCGCGGAGACGGCGGGCCGCGTCTTCGGCCTCGGCGCCGGCATGAAGGGCTGGAAGGGCAAGGCCGCCTGGGCCGCCTCCGCCGTGTGCCTGTCGTACGCCAAGGTCATCGAGAACAACGAGCTCGGCCACAACATCATGCACGGCCAGTGGGACTGGATGAACGATCCGGAGATCCACTCCACCAACTGGGAGTGGGACAGCGCGTCGGACGGCAAGTTCTGGCGCCACACCCACAACTACATGCACCACAAGTACACCAACGTCACCGACATGGACGACGACATCGGCTACGGCATCCTGCGCGTCACGCGCGACCAGCCGTGGGAGCCGTACATGCTCTTCAACCCGATCTACAACTTCACCCTGATGATCGGCTTCCAGTACGGCAAGGCCGTGCAGCACCTCGAGCTGATGAACGCCATGAAGGCGGCGCTCAACGGCGGCGAGCAGTACGCGAACTACGACTGGGAGGAGTTCCGGAGCCGGCTCAAGGTGGTCCTCACGAAGATCGCCAAGCAGACCGCGAAGGACTACGTCCTGTTCCCCGCGATGGCCGTCCCGTTCACCGGCGCCCGCGGCTACAAGAAGGCCGCCTCGGCGAACTACGTGGCCAACACCGTGCGCGACGTGTGGGACCACATGACCATCTTCTGCGGTCATTTCCCGGACGACGCCGAGAAGTTCACCATCGAGGACATCGAGAACGAGACGCTCCCCGAGTGGTACCTGCGCCAGATGCTGGGCACCGCGAACTTCGAGGGCAGCGACGCGCTGCACTTCATCACCGGTCACCTGGGGCGCCAGATCGAGCACCACCTGTACCCGGACCTGCCCTCGAACCGGTACAACTACATCAACTCGCGCCTCGTCGAGATCTGCGAGAAGTACGATCTGCCCTACAACAGCGGACCGATGTGGAAGCAGTACGCCGAGTCGTGGCGCACCATCATCAAGCTCTCGCTGCCCGACAAGTTCCTGAAGGCCACCGTCGACGATGCGCCCGAGACGCACTCGAACAAGCGCTTCTACGACGAGAACGGCAAGACCACCGTGGTCAAGGGCGAGATCGATGCAGACGGCAACCGTCGTGGCCTGCGCTCGCACGTCGAGGAGCTGGCGGCCGCGAAGTAACGCGGACCGTCGGAGTGCGCGTAGCCTGAAGACGTGGCTATCACTGATGTCGGCGAATACGCCCATCTCGACGACGCCGACATCGAGCAGCTCGCGCTGGAACTGGACGCGATCCGTGCCGATGTCGAGGCGTCGCGCGGCGAACGGGACGCGCGGTACATCCGCGGCGTGATCCGGGCCCAGCGCGCCCTCGAGGCGGCGGGCAGGCTCACCATCCTCGGCTCGAAGAGTCGCTGGTTCTGGGCCGCCGGTGCGGGCATGCTCGGGGTCGCCAAGATCATCGAGAACATGGAGCTCGGGCACAACGTCATGCACGGGCAGTGGGATTGGATGAACGATCCCGAGATCCACTCCACCACGTGGGAGTGGGACATGGCCTGCCCGGGCGCCCACTGGAAGCACTCGCACAACTTCCTGCACCACAAGTACACCAACGTCGTGGGCAAGGACCTCGACGTGGGCTACGGCGTGCTCCGCGTGACCCGGGACGAGCAGTGGCAGGCCAAGCGCTCCGCGCAGTTCCTCAACAACCTCTTCCTGGGGCTCACCTTCGAGTGGGGCATCGCCCTGCACGACATCGAGCTGGCCGAGGCGATCGCCGGCAACAAGCCGTGGCCGCAGACCCGCAAGCAGCTCCGCGAGCTGGGCGTCAAGGCGTCGCGGCAGCTGGGCAAGGACTTCCTGCTGTACCCGGCGATCAGCAAGGCCGTCGGCGGCTCCTTCGGCCGCACGCTGTCGGCGAACCTCACCGCCAACGTGGTCCGCAACATCTGGACCTACGTGGTCATCTTCTGCGGGCACTTCCCCGACGGTGCGGAGAAGTTCACCACCGAGTCGATCGTCGACGAGACGCCGGGCGAGTGGTACCTGCGGCAGATGCTGGGCAGCGCGAACATCTCCGGCGGCCCGGCCATGGACTTCATGACGGGCAACCTGAGCTACCAGATCGAGCACCACATGTTCCCGGACCTGCCGTCCAACCGGCTGTCCGAGATCGCCGTCAAGGTCCGCGCGATCTGCGAGAAGTACGACATCCCCTACACCGAGGGACCGCTGCTGCGGCAGTACTACCTCTCGCAGCGCACCATCGCGAAGCTCTCGCTGCCGGACCGCTGGCTGCGCGCCACCTCGGACGACGCGCCGGAGACCGCCTCCGAACTGCGCTTCTCCGCGGTGCGCGAGCGCCTGCAGCACGCGCAGGAGGCCGCCCAGGATCGGCTGGCCCTCGCGCAGGAGGCCGCGCACGACCGGTTGGCGCACGCGCAGGAGAACGCCCACGAGCGCCTCGTGCACGCCCGCGAGGCCGCGCACGCCGCTCAGGAGGAGGTCGAGCGCGTGGGCCTGCGGTCCGCGATCGCCGAGGCCGCGCGGCACAAGGTCGAGCAGAAGCGGCTCGAGGTCGAGGCGAAGCGGGCGCGTCGCGCGCGTCGTCGCCGCTCGGGTGTGGCGTAGACTTCGTACTTTGGGCAGCCTAAGAAGGCCGCCGCGCCGTTCGTTTCGGGAGTGTTGTTGATGAAGCCCTTGCGCGTCGCGATCGTGGGGTCCGGGCCGTCCGGATTCTTCGCCGCCGGGAACCTGCTGGAGCAGGATGACATCGAGGTCCAGGTCGACGTCTTCGACCGGCTCCCCACGCCCTTCGGCCTGGTCCGCTACGGCGTCGCGCCCGATCATCCGGCGATCAAGTCGGTCACCAAGATCTTCGACCGCACCGCGCAGCACGAGAACTTCCGCTACTTCGGCAACGTCGAGGTGGCCACCGACATTCAGGCCGCCGAGCTGGCGCAGTGGTACGACGCCGTGATCTACGCGATCGGCGCGTCGGGCGGCCGCCGCCTCGAGGTCGACGGTGCCTGGCTGCCCGGCAACCACCCGTCGAGCGACTTCGTGGGCTGGTACAACGGCCACCCCGACCGCCGCGACCTCGACGTCGACCTGGGCGTCGAGCGCGCGGTCGTGATCGGCAACGGCAACGTCGCGCTCGACGCGGCCCGCATCCTCGTCACCGACACCGACAAGCTCTCCGGCACCGACATGGCCGAGCACGCCCTGGACGCGCTCCACGGCTCCTCGGTGCGCGAGGTCGTCGTCCTGGGCCGGCGCGGCGCCGAGCAGGCCGCGTTCACGCCCGCCGAGGTCGCCGAGCTGGGCAAACTCCCCGGCGTCGACGTGATCGTCGACCCTGCCGACGTGCCCGCGGAGGACAAGGAGCGCGACAAGGCCCGGCCGCCGGTCGAGCGCAACAACCTCAAGCAGCTGCGCAAGCTGGCCGCCCAGGAGCCGACCGGCGCGGACCGCCGGATCGTGCTGAAGTTCCTGCGCTCCGTGGTCGGCATCGGCGGCGACGACCGCGTCCGCACCGTCTCCGTCGCGACCAACGAGCTCGTGGCGGGCGACGACGGCTGCGTCGAGGCGCAGCCCACCGGCACCGTCGCCGAGCACGAGGCCGGCCTCGTGATCCACGCCGTCGGCTACCACGGCACCCCCATCCCCGGCATCCCGTTCGACACCGAGCGGGGCGTCTTCCGCAACGCCGACAGCCGGATCGTCGGCTACGACGGTGCGCCCCTGCCGGGCCACTACGTCGTCGGCTGGATCAAGCGCGGACCGTCGGGCGTCATCCCCACCAACCGCGACTGCGCGCGCGACACCGTCTCGGTGCTGCTCGCCGACGTCGCCGCCGGAAAGCTGGCCCGCAGCGAGTTCGACGGCGCGCAGGTGGAGAAGCTCATCGTCGACCGGGTACCGAACCTCGTGGAGTACGACGGCTGGATGGCCATCGACGCGCACGAGACCGCCCTGGCCGAGGAGGATTCGCGGCCCCGGGTGAAGCTGACCAGCGTCGACGCCATGATCGACGCCGCGCAGGCCGCCGCGGAGTGATCGCCCGCGCGGACTTCGCGGATCCGGCGCTCGCCGCGTTCCTCGCCGCCCACCACGCCGACATGGCGCCGACCGCGCCGCCGGAGAGCCAGCACGCACTCGGCCTGGACGAGCTGCGCGCCCCGCGGGTCCGGCTGTGGACGCTCCACGACGACGGCGAGCTCCTGGGGACCGTCGCGTTGGCCGCGCTCGAGCCCGGCCACGAGGAGCTGAAGTCCATGCGCACCGCCCCGCAGGCGCGCGGGCGGGGGATCGGCCGCCGGATGCTGGCCTTCGCGCTCGACGACGCCCGGTCCCGCGGCGTGCACCGCGTCTCCCTGGAGACCGGCAGCCAGGACTTCTTCGCCCCCGCGCGGGCGCTGTACGCCGCGCACGGCTTCGTCCCGTGCGGACCCTTCGGCAGCTACGTCGACGACCCGAACAGCACGTACCTGTCCGTGGCGCTCTGACCCGACCCGGCCGGTCGGACCGTACGATCGGATGACCGTATGTACGGTCGATCGATCGGAGGAGTCATGGCGGACGAACGTCCCCGGCGGGACGGCGGGCGGTACCAGGACATTCTGGACGCCTTCACCAGGAACGTCGCCGAGCGAGGGTACGCGGGCAGCAATTTCAGCGAGATCGCCGCGGAGCTGGACATCTCCAAGGGCACGATCGTCCACCATTTCGGCACGAAGAGCCGGATGTTCGCGCAGATGCACGACGGCTACATGGATCGACGGATCGCCGAGGCGCAGGCGATCACCGCGCGCTTCGGCTCGCCGCGGGAGCGGCTGGCGGGACTGCTGTTCGCGTTCCTTCGGTACCAGGAAGTGGACCGCAGCGCGACCGTCGCCTTTCAGCGCGAGGTGCCCACCCTGGCAACGCATCCCGATCTCGAGCACAGTCGTGAGCTCCGCTCCCGCCACCTCGGTCTCGTGCGGGACGTGATCGCAGCGGGCGTCGCCGACGGCGAGTTCCGAGACCTCGACACGGAGATGCAGAGCATGCTCCTCTTCGGCGCGTCGCAGTGGGCCTGGACCTGGTACCGGCCCGGCCGGAGGCTGAGCGCGATGGAGGTGGGCGGGCAGCTCGTTCAGCTCGTGCTCGGTGGCTTGCTGATCGATCGGGCCGGCCTGGACGACCTCGCCGACCCGGAGGGTGCCGTCGCGCACGGCGTCGCCGAGATCGTCGCCCCGCGGTAGTGACCGACGGGAAAGGCGATTCCTTCGCACTGACCGCACGTACGGTCTATTGTTCTCGGTATGAATCCGACCATCGGCTCCGATGAGCTCATCCACGACTACGTCGTCCGGTGGAGCGAGGCCTCTCCCGACGGCGACGCCGTCCGGTACGACGAGAGGTCCTGGACCTGGCGGCAGTGGCGCGACCGGATCGATCGTCTCGCCGGCCATCTCGACGCCGAGGGCATCGGCAAGGGCGACCGCGTCGCCTTTCTCGGGCGGAACAGCCCTGCGTGCCTGGAGCTGCTGTTCGCCGCCGCATCGCGCGGTGCGGTCACCGTCGTCCTCAACTGGCGGTTGGCCGAGGACGAACTCGCCTACGCCCTCGACGACAGCGGGGTCACGATCCTCTTCGCGGACGAGGAGTTCGTTCTCGTGGCGGCCGCGGCCGGCCGGCGGTCGCCGACGCTGCGCGACACCGTCGCGGTCGACGCGGAGGACGGCTACGAGAGAATTCTGCGCTCGTCGTCCGCCGTCGCCGCGACGGCGGTCGACCCCGAGAGCCCCGCGCTCGTGATCTACAGCTCGGGCACGACGGGCCGGCCCAAGGGAGTGGTCCTCAGTCATCGGGCGGTCACGGCCCACACGAGGAATGTGGGGGAGAGTTTCCCCTTCAGTCCGGGAGACGCCAACCTCGTCGCCATGCCCTTCTTCCACGTCGGCGGGATCTGCTACGCGCTCTTCGGGATCCACGCGGGAGCACCGAGCATCGTGCTGCGGACCCCCGATGTCGACTCGCTCGTCGGTGCCATGAACGGGGGTGCCACCCACGCCTTCCTGGTGCCGCCCGTGATTCGTACCCTGCTCGACGCCGGGGCGGCGGCGGTCGATGCTGTGGCCCGTCTGAAGATCCTGGGCTACGGAGCGTCGCCGACGCCCGCAGCCCTTCTTCGTGAAGCCCTGCGGGCGTGGCCCGATGTCGGGTTCGTGCAGGTCTACGGGCAGACCGAGCTCTCCGGGGTGATCGCGACCCTGAAGCCCGCCGACCATCGGGATCCCCGGCGGGCGCACCTGCTGACCGCGGCCGGCGCGCTGGTGCCGGGCGCGGAGGTCCGCGTGATCGACGTGGCCACGGGGGAGGACATCGCGCCCGGGGGCGATGGCGAGCTGTGGTTCCGCAGTGCTCAGGCGATGACCGGATATCTCAACCGGCCCGACGCCACGGCGGAGACCATCACCGACGGGTGGGTGCACACCGGCGACATCGGCCATGTCGACGACGAGGGGTACGTCTACTGCGGCGATCGGCTCAAGGACATGATCGTGACGGGCGGGGAGAACGTCTACGGTCCCGAGGTCGAGCGGGTGCTGCTGGAGCATCCCGCCGTGGCCGACGTCGCGGTGATCGGCGTCCCCGATCCGCACTGGGTGGAGGCGGTCAAGGCGATCGTCGTGCTCACCGAGCCGGCCGAGGAGGCCGACGTGATCGCGTTCTGTCGCCGGTACCTCGCGGCGTACAAGTGCCCGCGCAGCATCGACGTGGTCGACGACCTACCCCGCAACGCCAGCGGCAAGCTGCTCAAGAAGGATCTGCGCGCGCCGTACCTGCAGGACGCTGATGCCTGAGACGGCTGCTCCAGGCCCGGTTGAGGTCACCCGTGCGGGCGCTGTGGCGACGGTGCTGCTCGCCCGTCGGGCGTTCGACGGCCGTACTGCGGTCGCGCTGCGCGATGCCCTCCGCTCACTGGGCGCGGATCAGCGGGTGCGCTGCGTCGTGCTCACAGGCCAGGGGACTGTCTTCAACTACGGTGCCGACGTGCGGAGCATCGACCTCGCCGACCCCGCGGCGGGCGTTCGCGCGATCGTCGGCCCACTGCACGACGCGGTGTTCGCCATCGCGACGATGCCGCAGCCGGTGGTCGCCGCGGTGAACGGCACGGCCGCCGGCGGAGGAATGGGGCTGGCGCTCCACTGCGACGTCGTCCTCGCCACGGAGTCGGCGTCGTTCGTCCCCGCGTTCGCGGCGATCGGAGTCCCGCCCGACACCGGCTTCTCCATCGCGGTGCCACGTCTCATCGGCACCGCGGCGGCGTTCCGCCTGTACACCGAGGACACCCGGCTCAGTGCGGTGGAGGCGTTCGACGCAGGCCTCGTCCGATCGGTGCACCCCGATGACCGCTTCGCCGCGGCGGCGACGGCACACGCCGAGCAGCTCGCCAGCGGGCCCGGCGCTGCGTTCGCCGCGGCGAAACGCCTGTTCCGCGGTGCCCCGGAGGCGCTGCGCTCGCAGCTCGACGCGGAGGCGGCGGCGGTGCTCGAATGCGTCGAGACGGAGGAGTTCCGGCTGCGCGTCGCGCGGGTCGCCGCCCACTGACCCGCCCGGTGGCCTTCGGCTGGAGCATGGTCGGACGCCGCCGGAATGACGCGGGTACCGTCGATGTTGAAGCCGATGGCGGCGCCCGGATGTGCCGCCGGAGAAGGAGCTGCGCATGACTGACAACGGCACCATCACCACGGTCCCCGGCCGCGAGACGGCGGTCCTGGCGGGCGGATGTTTCTGGGGCATGCAGGATCTCATCCGCAAGCAGCCGGGCATCGAGTCGACGCGCGTCGGCTACACGGGCGGCGCGAACGACCACGCGACCTACCGCAACCACCCGGGCCACGCGGAGGCCGTCGAGATCGTCTTCGACCCCGCGAAGACCAGCTACCGCGACGTGCTGGAGTTCTTCTTCCAGATCCACGACCCGTCCACCAAGGACCGGCAGGGCAACGACGTGGGCTCGAGCTACCGCTCGGCGATCTTCCCGCTCAGCGACGAGCAGGAGCGCGTCGCGCGCGACACCATCGCCGATGTCGACGCCTCGGGCCTGTGGCCGGGGAAGGCCGTGACCACCATCGAGGCGGCGGGCCCGTTCTGGCAGGCCGAGCCGGAGCACCAGGACTACCTGGAGAAGTACCCGGACGGGTACACCTGCCACTTCCCGCGTCCGGGCTGGAAGCTGCCCAAGCGCGCGTCGGCGTAACTCAGGCCCAGTCGGGGGTGGCGGTCAGGTCGGCCAGCAGGCCGCGGACCGCCATCGCCCGACGGTGCGCCGTCCCCTCCAGCCGGTCCAGGGCGCACTCGGGGTCGGCCGGCGGCCCCTGATGGGTGCAGCCGCGCGGGCAGTCCTCCACGGCCTCGGCGAGGTCCGGGAACGCGGCGACCACGTCGTCGATGGAGATGTGCGCGAGGCCGAAGCTGCGGATGCCGGGGGTGTCGACGACCCAGCCGCCGTCGGGCAGCCACAGCGCGACCGACTGCGTGGACGTGTGCCGCCCCTTGCCCACCCCCGAGACCACGCCGGTCGCCCGGTTCGCGTCGGGGACGAGGCGGTTGACCAGCGTCGACTTGCCGACCCCGCTGTGCCCGATGAGCGCGGTGACGTGCCCGGTGAGGAGCTCGTGGGCGGCGTCCAGCGGATCGTCGCGGCCCGCGGCGATCACCGTGAGGTCGAGGTCGGCGAAGGCGGCGGTGAACTCCGCCGCGTCGGCGAGATCGCCCTTGGTCAGGCACAGCACCGGGGTGAGGCCGCCCGCGTAGGCGGCGATGAGGGTGCGCTCCACGAAGCCGGTCCGCGGCGGGGGATCGGCCAGCGCCGTCACGATGAGCAGCTGCTGCGCGTTCGCGACCACGATCCGCTCGTAAGGATCCGTGTCGTCGGCGGTGCGGCGCAGCACCGTCGACCGCTCGTCGACCCGGACGATCCGCGCGAGCGTGTCCTTGCGGCCGGTCAGATCGCCGACGACGCCGACGGAATCGCCCACGACGATGGGGGAGCGGCCCAGTTCGCGGGCCCGCATCGCGACGATGATCCGCTCGGGGTCGCCGCCGAGGGCGCAGCCCCAACGGCCGCGGTCCACGGAGACCACCATCGCGGTCTCGGCGTCGCTGTGGTCGGGCCGGTTCTTGGTGCGCGGCCGACTGCTCTTGCCCGGGCGCACCCGGACATCGGTCTCGTCGTACTCGCGCTTACCCAAGGCTCACGATTCGCCGCCGAGCAGCGTGTGCCAGAGGGCCGGGAAGTCGGGCATCGTCTTGGACGTGGCCGCGATGTCCTCCACCTGCACGCCTGCGGTGACCAGGCCGAGGATCGCGCCCGCCGTCGACATCCGGTGGTCGGCGTAGCTGTGCCAGACGCCGCCGTGCAGCGACGCGGGCTCGATGCGCAGGCCGTCCTCGGTCTCGGTGCAGCGCCCGCCGAGGTTCGTGATCTCGGTGGTCAGGGCCGCGAGGCGGTCGGTCTCGTGGCCGCGCAGGTGCGCGATGCCGCGCAGCTGCGACGGGGAGTCCGCGAGGGCGGCGAGGGCCGCGACGGTGGGCGTGAGCTCGCCGATGTCGCGCAGGTCCCAGTCGACGCCGTGCAGCGCACCGGTGCCGCGGGCCGTCAGCGCGCCGTCGGCGTGCGTGACCTCGGCGCCCATCGCGGCGAGGATGTCGGCGAACTGGACGCCCGGCTGGGTGGACTGCGGGTTCCAGTGCGGCACGGTCACGGCGCCGCCGGTGACCGCGGCCGCCGCGAGGAAGACGGTGGCGTTCGAGAGGTCCGGTTCGACGGTCCAGTCGTGCGCGCGGAGCCCGCCGGGCGCGACGCGCCAGGTGTTGGGCTCGGAGGTGTCGACGTCGGCGCCGGCGGCGCGCAGCATGTCGACGGTCATCTCGATGTGCGGCATCGACGGCACGGGCTTCCCGTCGTGGTGCACGACGACGCCCTCGGCGAAGCTCGGGCCGCTCAGCAGCAGGCCGGAGACGAACTGCGAGCTCGCGGAGGCGTCGATGTTGACGGCGCCGCCGCGGATCGGGCCGTCGCCGTGCACGGTGAAGGGCAGGCCGTCGCCGTCGATGCGGGCGCCGAGACCGCGCAGCGCGTCGAGGACGGTGCCCAGGGGCCGGGCCCGGGCCTGCGGGTCACCGTCGAAGGTGACGGTGCCGCGCGCCCCCGCGGCGAGCGGCGGGAGGAAGCGCATGACGGTGCCGGCGAGGCCGCAGTCCACGTCGCCGCCGTGCAGCTCGCCCCCGGTCACCGCAACCGTGGTGTCGGTAAGGAAGTCGACGCGCGCGCCGAGTGCCCCGAGGGCCCGCGCCATGAGGTCGGTGTCGCGACTGCGGAGCGTGTTCGTCAGCGTCGACCGCGACGGTGCCTGTGCCGCAAGGACGTACGCGCGATTGGTGATCGATTTCGAGCCGGGGAGCGCGACGGTGCCCGTCACCGGACCTGCGGCGAAGGGCGCGGGCCATAGCTCCAACTGCTCCACGCGCACATCCTTGCACATGAGGGTGGCCTCACCGCGTGCTACCTTGCTGGGCGGAACAGGTCAGGTCATCACCGCCGGGAGATCTCGATGAAGCGCACTCGTACGTTCGTGGGCAGGACCGTCGTGTCCGTCGCCGCCGTTGCCACCCTCGCGGGTGTCCTCGCTCCGGTCGCGTCGGCCGATCCCAAGCCCGGCGATCCGACGCCGGCCGCGGCCCCCACCAACCGGGCGGGCGAGCTGGTCATCGGCTCCGGCAACCTCCCCGACGGCATGAGCTTCGGCGGCGCGGTCCTCTCGGGCGCCGCCGCGGGCTGGAACGGCGCGTGGGCGTCGCTGAACCGTGCGGCCGTGACGCCGGCCGAGTGCAAGGTGCTGTACGCGGGCCTGCCCATCCCCAAGGGCACCGACACCGCGCAGACCAACGGCTCCGCCCGCGGCGTGAACTGGTCGATGGTGGTCTCCAAGTTCGCGATCGACGTCGCGCCGCTGCGTGCCGCGCTGCCGAAGTGTGGCACCTTCAAGGCCGTCCGCGACGGCGCCACCACCGAGGTCAGCGTGCGCTCGATCGCCGTCACCGGCGCCCCCGACGGCCTGGGCCTGGAGTTCACCACCAAGACCAAGCGCGGCAACCAGGTGGAGTACATGCAGTCGCGGCAGTACACCGCGGTGGTCAACGGCGTCACCATGTCGCTGCGCGGCGGCCGGCAGTCTCGCGAGGCCGCGCCCTTCGTCGGTGCCGACGATCAGCTGGCCGTCGACCTGCTGGGCGTGCAGATCGCCATCCTGAAGAACCCGCCGAAGCCCGCGGCCCCGGCGCCCGCCGCGAGCGGTTCCGCCAAGCCGGCCGCCCCGGCCGCGTCCGCGAAGCCGGGCGCCCCGTCGGCGAAGCCGGCCGACCCGGCCGCCAAGCCGGCTGCCGCGGCGTCGTCCTCGGCGAAGCCCGCGCGCTGATCCCTGAACTAACGTTCAGGTAGTCTCGACGGGGTGGAGACCACCCGGGAGTTCAGCGTCGGCCAACTGTCCGCGCGCAGCGGCGTCGCGGTGTCCGCGCTGCACTTCTACGAGCGCGAGGGCTTGATCTCCGCGCGGCGCACCTCCGGCAACCAGCGGAGGTACCCGCGGGAGATGTTGCGCCGCGTCGCGTTCATCCGGATCAGCCACCGCGTGGGCATCCCCCTCGCCACGATCCGCGACGCCCTCGCCGAGCTGCCCGACGGCCGCACGCCGACGAAGGCGGACTGGGAGCGGCTGTCGCGGCACTGGCACGACGACCTCTCGCACCGGATCGACGAACTCACCCGGCTGCGCGACAACCTCACCGACTGCATCGGCTGCGGCTGTCTGTCCATGGCCTCCTGCGCCCTCGCGAACCCCCACGACGCGCTCGCCACCACCGGCACCGGTCCGCGCCGCGTCTTCGACGAGTTCCAGGCCTGACGCAGCGCCCGAACCTGTCGGTGCACCGTCGTACCCTGGGGGCATGTGCGGACGCTACGCGGTGACCACCGATCCGGCGCTGTTGGCGGCGGAGATCGACGCGGAGGACGAGACGGAGGGCACGGAGCTCGACGTGCCGGGCTTCAACGTCGCGCCCACGACGAACATCGTCACCGTCGTCTCCCGGCACTCGCGGGAGGCGCCGGACGATCCCGCCACCCGCCGGCTGCGCGCCATGCGGTGGGGGCTGCTCCCGCACTGGCAGAAGACGCTGAGCGGCCCGCCGCTGTTCAACGCGCGGGCGGAGTCGGTCGACGAGAAGCCCGCCTTCCGGACCGCGATCACGTCCAAGCGCTGCCTGATCCCGATGGACGGCTGGTACGAGTGGCAGCTGCTCGAGGATCCGGAGCTGGTGAAGAAGCCGCGCAAGCAGCCCACGTACCTCACCCCGGTCGACGGGACGCGCATGTACGTCGCCGGGCTGTGGTCCGTGTGGCGGCCCGCCGGCGCGGGGCTGGACGTGCCGCCCACGCTCTCGGCGACGGTGCTGACCACCGACGCGGTGGGCCCGCTGCGCGCGGTGCACGACCGGATGCCGCTGGTCCTCACGCCCGACGCCTTCGACGAGTGGCTGAACCCCGACGGCCCGGTCGACCCGGCGCTGCTGCGCCCGCCCGCCCTCGAGGTGGCCGAGCGGATCGAGATCCGCCCGGTGTCCGCACTGGTCAACGCAGTCGCCAACACCGGCCCCGAGCTGATCGAGCGCGTCGATCCCGGCAGTGAACCGGGCCAGCTGAGCCTGTTGTAGCGCCCGTCAGGTCAGCTGCTGGGTGAGCGGGCCAGTCCCGAACAGCATCACGTTCTCGACCAGGGCCTCGTCGAGCACCGGGCCGTCGACGGCGTCGCCGAGGTACACGATCTGACTGGTCCCGAGGATCCGCGTCTCGCCGTCCACGACGGCTCCGCTCTCGACGGTGAAGAAGTCCGCACCGCCGCGCTGTGCGTGGTCGGTGATCCGCGCGCCGATGTCGATGCGTTCGCCGATGAGGAGGTGGCCCTCGTAGCGGTAGGACTGCCCGGCGTGCAGGATTCGGGACATGTTCGGGCTGCTGATGGATGCGGCGACGAGCGCGGCCACCGCGTGGAGCATCGGTGCGGCGAGCAGTGTGGCGGGAACCGGGGTGTCCTGGGGCGGCACGCCGAGGCTCTCCCACGGCGTGTGCCAGCACCGCGTCGCTCGCCCGAACGCTCGTACGCCCTCGGTCGTGACCTCGAAGGCGCTGGGGTACCACACATCCCATCGATCATGAGAGTGAGCTCCAATATTTCTATCAGTCACTCATTGTTTGTAGCGGAAACTGCGACGCGGGTTCAACGCGAACCGCGCGCTGCGGGGTGATCCGTGTCCAAGGACACAGGGCGGGTGTGCGCCGTCGCTCTGCGGGCCCTGGCGGCCGGGATCAGGTCAACCGCACGACCAGCCCGATGAGGGCGGTGCAGAACGCGCCGACGCCGTACGCGTGGAACAGTGCCCCACGGCCGAGTGGCCCGGCGTCGAATCGTCCGGCCCAGTGCTCCGCCCGGGTCCAGCCGACCAGCGCCATCAGCGAGAACGCGAGGATGCCGAGGGGGAGCAGGAACGACATCTGCTGAGCGGTGGTGGCGACGCCCGCGAGCACGCCCGCGGCGAAGCCGGCCCATGCGCTCCAGCCGGGAAACCGGGCGCGGAGGAGGCCGAGGGCGGGCGCCGCGATCGCCGTCACCGCGAAGACGACCACCGCGCCCGTGGTCGGGGAGAAGAAGCCACCGCCGGAACTCACCTTTGCCTCCTCGTATGCACAGTGTGTACTCGACTGATTATACGGATCGCTAATGGCAATGGGGTGTGAGGAAGGTCCCCGCAGGGCGGCGCGACGGGCGGTCCTCCGTCCGGCCGGAGGACCGCCCCGTCGTGCTACTTGATGGTGCGGATCAGCTTCTTGTTGAGGAACTCCTCGATGCCCAGTGGGCCCATCTCGCGCCCGAAGCCGGAGCGCTTCACGCCGCCGAAGGGCAGCTCGGCGCCCTCGGCGAGCACGCCGTTGACGAAGACCATGCCGGCCTGGATGCCGTCGGCGACGCGGGCGGCCTGCTCCGGGTCGGTGGTGAAGACGTAGGAGCCGAGGCCGAACGGGGTGTCGTTGGCGAGCGCCAGCGCCTCGCCCTCGCCGTCCACCCGGTAGACGGTGGCGACGGGCCCGAACAGCTCCTGCCGGAACGCCGGGTTGTCCTCGGTGACGTTCGTGAGCACGGCGGGCGGGAAGAAGGCGCCGTCGCGGCGGCCCTCGATGGCGAGGTTCGCCCCCGCCTCCACGGCCTGATTGACCTGCTTCTCCAGTCCGATCGCCGCCCGCTCGGACGAGAGCGGCGCGATCCCGTCGCCCGCGGCCAGCAGCTTGCCCGTGAACTTCGCGAGGAAGTCGTCGTAGAGGTCCGCGTGGACGATGAACCGCTTCGCCGCGTTGCACGACTGGCCGGTGTTGTCGAGGCGCCCGGCGACGGCGGCGTCGACGGTCGCGTCCAGGTCGTCGGTCGAGAGCACGATGAACGGGTCCGAGCCGCCCAGCTCCAGCACGCACTTCTTGAGATTGCGGCCCGCGACCTCCGCGACGGCGGCGCCCGCCCGCTCCGAGCCGGTGAGCGAGACCGCCGCGACCCGCGGGTCGGCGATGATCTCGGCCGCCTGCTCGTTGCTGACCCGGATGTTGACGTACGCGCCCGAGGGCAGGCCCGCCTCGTCGAAGATCAGCTGCATCGCCTCGGCCGATTCGGGGCACTGCGGCGCGTGCTTGAGCAGGATCGTGTTGCCCGCGGCCAGGTTCGGGCCGGCGAACCGCGCCACCTGGTAGTAGGGGAAGTTCCACGGCATGATCCCGAAGAGCACGCCGATGGGGGAGCGCCGGATCACCGCGGTGCCGTCCCCCTCGAGCAGGTCCAGCGGTTGATCGGCGAGGAACTTCTCCGCGTTGTCGGCGTAGTACGTGTAGATCGCGGCGGAGAAGTCCACCTCGCCGAGGGCGTCCTCGAGCGGCTTGCCCATCTCGCGCTGGATGATCCCGGCGAGCATCTCGCGGCGCTCCGTGTGCAGCTCCGCGACGCGCCGCACCAGCGCGGCCCGCTCGGAGACCGTCGACTCCTGCGGCCAGGTCCGCGCGGCGCGCGACGCCGCGTCGATCGCCGCCTCGACCTCGGCGGGCTCCGCGGTGGGGTACGTCTGCAGCACCTCACCGGTGGCGGGGTCGGTCACGGCGTACTGGATGTCGGGCATCGTCGGATCTCCTTGTGGGGGACGGGAACGTTTCGCCTCCCACGATAGGCACCTTCGACGGCGCCCGCGCCCGGACCGCGACTACTGCCAGGCGAAGAGCTGCACCTGGTAGCCGTCGGGGTCGAGCACGCCCGCGTACCGCTGCCCCCACGGTGCGTCGAACGGGTCCATGGCGCTCGGGCTGCCCGCGGCGATGAGCTCGGCGTGCACCTCGTCGACCACGGCGGGCGAGGCGCACTTGACGCACAGCGTCGCGTTCTGGCCTGGCTGCTTGACCCAGTCGGGCTCCATCGAGCGGATCACCGCGACGGAGTCCCACATGAGCCGCATCCCGCCGGGCAGCTCCGCCTCCACGTGCGGCTGGTCCTCGGCGCCGTCCGGGATGTCCAGTCCGAGCCTCCGGTAGAAGGCGAGGGAGGCGGGCAGGTCCTCGGCGATCATGCCGATGGCGTCGAAGCGCAGTCGCTCTGTCATGCCGCCACGGTATGTCGCGCCGTCGCCCGCGTCTTGAACGTTTCGGACATACTCGAACCGTGTACAGCGAGCGGCCGTCGACGGTCCCCGGGGCGATCCGGTGGACCTCGGTGGGCGGCGCGGGCCCGGCGTTGATCCTGCCGGACGGGTGCATGGACGTCATCGTGGTCGACGGTGCGCCGATCGTCGCGGGCCCGGACGCCGTCGCGGCCCGCACCAGCGGGTTCGACGGTGCGCGGCTCGACGGCCTGCGCCTCCCCTCCGGGATGCTGCCGCAGCTGTTGGGGATCGCCGCGGACGAGCTCACCGGACGGCGGGTCGCTCTATCGGACGTGCTGCCGCACAGGAGGATTCCGCGGACGAACGATCCCGAGGCGATCGCGGTCGCGCTGCTCGACGGGGTGGACCTGGACCGGCGGATCGGGGCGGTCGCGGCGCGGCTGGGGGCGGGGCGCACGGTCGCCCAGATCGCGGCCGAGTCCGGGCTCGGCGAGCGCGCGCTGCACCGCCTGGCCCGGCGGTCCTTCGGCTACGGCCCCAAGACCCTCGCCCGGATCCAGCGCTTCCAGCGCGCGCTCGAGCCGATCCGCGCCGGCCGCGCACTGGCGGAGGTCGCTGCCACGTCGGGCTACGCGGATCAGGCCCACCTGACCCGGGAGGTGCGGGCGCTCACCGGCGCCCCGCCCACCGCGCTGCGCGCCGCTACCAGTTGATGCCGGGCAGCCGATTGAGCGTCTTGCGTGCGAGGCGTCGTAGGCCCTGGTCGCCGGAGATGCCGAACAGCGGGCTCACCGCGGCGGTGGAGAGGTCCTTCGACAGGTCCTTGGTCGCGGCGCCTGCCGCGGCGAGCCGCCCGCGCGGCGAATCCACCTCGGCCACATCGACTTCGACGACCTTGGCGGCCCCCTCCGTGTCGCCCTCCGGCTCCGGGAACAGGAGGTAGCCCTGGTGCTGCGCCGCGGCGGCGATGCGGGGGGAGAGGAACTGGCCGAACTGCGCCAGCGTCCCGAGCGGCGTGTCGATCCGCCGCGGCCGCTCGACGATGGCGCGCACCACGATCTGGCCGGCCTTCTCCACCGAGAGCGCCATCGCGTTGTCGTAGGCGTCGGTCGGTTCGATCATCCGCGTGCGGGTGAGCGGCATGTGGATGTTGGTGAAGGTCACGTGGTCCGACATGGTCTCGGCGGCCGTGATGTCGGAGAAGGCCTCGAGCGCCGACTTCGAGGCGATGTACGCCGCGAACCGCGGGCCGCGCACCTGCACGCCGATCGACGACACGTTCACCACATGCCCGGACTTGCGGGCGACCATGTGCGGCAACAGCTCCAGGATCAGGTAGACGGCGCCGAAGTAGTTCACCGCCATCGTGCGCTGGTAGTCGTGCGCGCGGTCCACGGAATCGACGGTGGCCCGCCGGATGGACCGTCCGGCGCTGTTGACCAGCACGTCCACGTGGCCGTGCTCGGCGAGGATCTGGGCGACGGTGGTGCGCACCGCCTCCGGATCGGTGACGTCGCACTGGTACGCGCGCACGATGCCCTTGGGCACGCCCGGCATCCCGGGCTCGGCCTCGATCCGCTGGACGGCGTCGGCGAGGTCCTCGGGCTTGCGGGCGACGATGTAGACGTGGGCGCCCTTGAGGACCGCCTGCTTCGCCGCCTCGCGCCCGATGCCGGAGGATCCGCCGGTCAGCAGGATGTGCTTGCCCACGAGCGGTCCGCGCGGATCGTCGCGGCGGTTGCGCGACGGGTCCAGGTGCTCCGCCCAATAGCGGAACAGTCGCGGCCCGTAGGACTTCAGGCGCGGCAGGGCCACCCCGTACCGGCTCAGCGCGCGGTACGTGGCCTCCGAGTCGAACCGGGTGTTGTAGAACGGGTGGTCCAGGAGCGACGGCGGGATGCCGAGCTGGCGCGCGATCGTGTCGCGCAGGGCCCGCACCTCGCCCCGGCGACCGATCCGGGCCGCGAACTCGCCGAGCGGCGCGCTGGGCACCGGCAGGGTCTTCGGGCCCGAGAAGGCTGGGGCGATCGCGTCGTAGATCGTGGCCATGCTCTGGCCCTTGGGGTCCGCCAGGTGGTAGACGGAGCCCGGTGCCGGCGGCGCGGTGACCAGCGCGACGATGCCCGCCGCGACGAAGTCCACGGGCACGATGTTCGTGTAGCCGAGGTTCGCGAAGGGCACGTGCAGGTGGTGCGGGATGGTCCCCATGAGCCGCAGGAACGGGAAGAAGTAGTAGGGGCCGTCGATCTTGTCGATCGCGCCCGTCATCGAATCGCCCACCACGATCGACGGCCGGTAGATCTGCCACGGCACCGTCGACTCGCGAACGAGGCGCTCGGACTCGTACTTGGTGCGGTGGTACGGGGTGGGGAAGAACTGCGCGACGTCGAAGTCGGTCTCCGCGAACCAGCCCTCGTGATTGCCGGCCACCGCCAGCGACGAGACGTGGTGCATCGTGGCGCCGAGCCTGCCGGCGAGCTCCAGGACGTTGCGGGTGCCCCCGACGTTGGTCAGCTCCTGCAGCTCCTCCGGCGCTTCCATGTCGTAGACCGCCGCGAGATGGATCACGTGGTCGACGTGCTCGGGAAGGTCGCCGGGGGCGATGCCCAGGCCCGGCTCCACGACGTCGCCCGCGACGGGGACCACCTGCGGCGCCAGGTCGTGGCCGAGGTCGGCGATCAGCCGCTCGAACCGGGGGAGGGAGGCGTCGCGCACCAGCAGGTAGATGGTGCCGTCCCGGTCCGCCGCGGCGAGCCGCGCCACGACGGCGCGGCCGATGAAGCCCGTCCCGCCCGTGACGAAGTAGCTGGCCATACCACGAACCTACTTTCCGCTGCGTCCGCCGCCAAACCCGGGCGGGCCGCTGTCACCCACTGATTATCACGGCGCGGCGAGCGGCGCCACCGCCGCCGACGTCGCGGCCACCAGGTCGGACGGTGCCAGCTCGACCTCCAGGCCCCGTCGGCCGGCGGAGCAGAAGACGGTCTCGAAGCCGAGGGCGGACTCGTCGATCGCGGTCGGCAGGCGCTTGCGCTGCCCCAGCGGGGAGACGCCGCCGAGCACGTAGCCGGTCACGCGCCGGACGTCGGCGGGGTCGGCCATCGACGGCCGGTGCAGCCCGAGCGCCGCGCCCGCCGCCTTGAGGCTGAGCTTGCCGGACGTGGGCACGATCGCCACCGCCAGCTGCTTGCCGTCGCCGATGACGAGCGTCTTGAACACCCGCGCCGGGTCGTGGCCCAGCGCCTGCGCCGCCTCGCCGCCGAAGGACTCCGCCCGCGGGTCGTGCGCGTACTCGTGCACGCGGAACTCGATCCCCGCGGCCTGCAGTGCCGCGATCGCCGGCGTCGCGGCGGTGTTCTTCTTCGCCATCACGCCAGTCAATCAGACCGGGCACCGTCGGAGATGCGCCCGTGCCGCGTGCGCGGGAAAGCTCCCGCGGACCTGCCGCGCCCGTGCGCACGCGCCGCGTCCGCGGAGCCGTGGGGCGTGCGCGAGTGGAGCCGTGGGTGCGCGGCGTACCGTCGGGCCGGTGGTGTCGATCCTGGAGAAGCTGAGTCCCGCCGCCCTCGCAGCGCGGGCGCTGCGGACGCGCCGGCTGGTGCGGGCGCCCATCTGGCTGTACCAGCACGGCCTCGGCGCGGTGCTGGGCCCGCGGATGGTGATGATCGAGCACACCGGGCGCACGTCCGGCGAGCCGCGGTACGTCGTCCTCGAGGTCGTCGACCGGCCGGACCCCGACACCGTCATCGTCTGCAGCGGCTTCGGGGAGACGTCCCAGTGGTACCGCAACCTGCGTGCGCGGCCCGAGTGCCGGGTCACCGTCGGGCGGCGGGAGCGAGCGGCGCACGCCGACCTGCTGGACTCCGAGGCCTCCGCAGCGGTTCTCCACCGGTATCGCTCCGCCCACCCCGCGGCGTGGGAGCGCCTGCGCGGCGCCATCGAGCACGCCGTGGGGCACACCGTCGACGGCCTGCCCATGGTCCGGCTCCGCCTGAGCTGAACCGGACACCGCGGGAACAAGCCGACGCACCGTGCTGTTGCAGAGGTCGTGAGTGCAGGTAGCGGCGCAGCGGTCCTCGAGCGACCGGTAGCCTTCGACGGTATGACGGACGGGGACATCACGCACGTAGCGGATCTGGACTCGGCCCCCGACGAGGTGACCGAGACGCCGGAGCAGCTCACGGCCCGCTTCGAGGCCGAGGCGCTGCCGCTGCTCGACCAGCTGTACGGCGCCGCCCTGCGGATGACCCGCAACCCGGCCGATGCGGAGGACCTGGTCCAGGAGACCTACGTCAAGGCCTACAGCGCCTTCCGCAGCTTCAAGAAGGGCACCAACCTCAAGGCCTGGCTGTACCGGATCCTCACCAACACCTACATCAACGGCTACCGCAAGAAGCAGCGGCAGCCCGCGCAGTACCCCACGGACGAGATCACCGACTGGCAGCTCGCGGCCACGGCGGAGCACAGCTCCACCGGCCTGCGCTCCGCGGAGATCGAGGCGCTGGACGCACTGCCGGACGACGAGATCAAGCAGGCTCTCGCGAAGCTCCCCGAGGAGTTCCGCATGGCGGTGTACTACGCCGACGTGGAGGGATTCCCCTACAAGGAGATCGCCGAGATCATGGGTACCCCCATCGGCACGGTGATGTCGCGGCTGCACCGCGGCCGGCGGCAGCTCCGCGCCGAGCTCGAGGGCGTCGCGCGTGAGCGCGGCTTCCTCCGGGGGCAGGATTCCGACGGTGCCGACGGCTCCGCCGAGCAGGAGGATCAGAAGTGACGTACTCGTCGGACGGCAACCCGGACCTGGAGCTCGACTGCTCCGCCGTGATGGCGGATATCTGGCTGCTCCTGGACAACGAGTGCGACTCGGCCGCCAAGGAGCGCCTCAAGGCGCACATCGACGGCTGTTCGCAGTGCCTGTCGCATTACGGCATCGAGCAGCAGATCAAGTCGCTGGTGAACCGCAAGTGCGGCGGCGAGCGCGCACCTGAGGGGCTGCGGGAGCGGCTGACCATCAGCATCCGGCACACCGAGGTGCGCTTCCGCCCCGAGTAGCCGGTTGCAGCGCAGCGCGGAACATGACGAGGGCCCGTCGACGTGATGTCGACGGGCCCTCGTGCGCAAGTCACGTGAAACCTGAAGGTCAGGAGTTCGGGCGCTTGCCGTGGTTCGCGGCGTTCTTCTTCCGCGCGCGCTTCTTACGTCCACGCTTTCCCATGGCGGTCTCCTTCCTGTCCTGAAGCTTCTTCGCAGTACCGGCTATTGTTTCACGACGGCACCGACGACGACAAAAGGCGGTCCCATGGCCTCCCTCGCCGACCTCCTGGCGATCCACACGGACCTCCCGGGGCGCGCCGCTCGGCACCTGCAGCGGATCGCCGGCGAGTGGCAGCTGCTCGCCGACCTCTCGTTCGCCGACCTGCGCCTCTGGGTGCGCAACGACCCGGAGGGCGACACCACCGATCCCGCGTACATCTGCATCGCGCAGTGCCGGCCCAACACCACGCCCACCGTGTACGACTCCGACGGCGTCGGCGTCGTCGTGCCGCCGTGGGAGGCACCGACCCTGCACGCCGCGTTCGAGGGCGCCGACGTGGTCAAGGGCGTCACCCCGGCCTGGACCGGGCCCGCGCGGGTGCGCCGCGAGGCGGTGCCCGTGCCGTCGAACGGCGCGGTGATCGCGGTGCTGACCCGCGACTTCAACGTCACGCACCCGCGCACGCCGAGCCCGCTCGAGGTGGCCTACAAGGAGTGCGCGGACGACCTGTGCACGATGGTCGCCGAGGGCGCCTTCCCGGAGCCGGAGGATCTGCCCACCGGCGAGGCGGAGCCCCGCGCGGGCGACGGCTTCATCCGCCTCGACGCGCAGGGACGCGTGGTGTTCGCCAGCCCGAACGCGCAGTCGGCGTACCGGCGCATGGGCGCGCCGACCGACCTCGAGGGCAGCATCCTGTCCGAGGTGACCGCCGAGCTGGTGGGCGACACCTTCGAGTCCGAGGACCTCACGATCGCGCTCGACGGTGCGCTGGAGCGCGGCGAGGGCTCCCGGATCGAGCTCACCAAGGGCGGCGTCACGGTGGTGCTCCGCGTGCTGGGCCTGCACCCGGGCGGGCGCCCCGCGGGCGCGGCGGTACTGCTGCGCGACGTCACCGAGCTCAAGCGCCGCGACCGCGCCCTCATCTCGAAGGACGCGACGATCCGCGAGATCCACCACCGCGTGAAGAACAACCTGCAGTCCGTCTCCGCGCTGCTGCGGCTGCAGGCGCGGCGCACGCGCAACGACGAGGCCAAGCGCGCGCTCAACGAGTCGGTGCGCCGGGTCGCATCGATCGCACTGGTGCACGAGACCCTGTCGATGAGCGTCGACGAGCACGTCGACATCGACGAGGTGATCGACCGGCTGATCCCGATCATGGCCGACGTGGCCCCGGCCGGCGGGTCGGCGGCGGTCACCGTCGTCCGACGGGGCGACGTGGGCCTGCTCGACGCGGACCGGGCGATGCCGCTGGTCATGGTCGTCACCGAGCTGATCCAGAACGCGGTCGAGCACGCCTACGAGCCGGGGGAGTCGGGCACCATCGAGCTGCTCGCGCACCGGTCCACCCGGATGCTCGAGGTCACCGTGCGGGACGACGGCGCCGGCCTGCCCCCCGGCTTCAGCCTCGCGGGCTCGGACCGCCTGGGCCTGCAGATCGTGCAGACGCTCGTGAAGTCGGAGCTGGCCGGGGAGCTGAGCCTGACCTCGCACGACGGTGGCACCGACGCGGTGGTGCGGGTCCCGCTGCAGCCCGCCTAGGCGCCGCGCACGACGAAGGCCCGGTGGAGGATCCACCGGGCCTTCGACGAAAGCGGAAACGTGTTACACAGCGGTGCGCGTGCGGGTCCGCGCGTTGCGGCGCTTCAGCGCGCGACGCTCGTCCTCGCTCATGCCGCCCCACACGCCGGCGTCCTGACCGGACTCGAGGGCCCAGGACAGGCACTCGGCGGTCACGGGGCAGCGGTTGCAGACCAGCTTGGCGTCCGCGATCTGCGCGATGGCCGGACCGCTGTTGCCCACGGGGAAGAACAGCTCGGGGTCCTCGTCGCGACAGATGGCCTTGTGGCGCCAATCCATGTCAGTACACTCCTTCAGGCGCGCTCGCGCGCCACTCATCGCAGGCGCCGATCCGGCACCGAATTTCCAGGCTGTTAACGCGGAGGGAACCGAACTGTTTCCGCGCTGTTACGTGTTGAATATTTCCACGTTCCCAGCAGGAGTCAATAGATTCCGGCTCAGAGGTGGGGGATCTCACAGCGGGGGCGGTGAGAACCGTCTGTCGAGCGGTGTACTACACTCCTGCCGGTTCAGCGGCGTGCCCGCAAATATATCCGCACACGCTGCAGGTTTGCAATAGGTTTCTGCGCGGTCGTGACGAATCGCTCACTTCGCCCGTTCGATCGCGTCACGCCGAGTCGGCGGGAATCGGCGCCGCGGAGGACCTCCCGGCGAGCGGCGGGATCAGCGCACGCGCGGCAGCGGCGGCAGGTCCGCCAGCACGCGGATCCGCTCCGGCGAGTACCAGAACCGCACCTCGGTGCGGTCCCCCAGGTGGTCGCCGTCGACCTGCGCCGGCACGGGCACGGCGCTGCTCACGCGCAGTTCCGGCAGGTCGTCGTGGCGGACGAGGTGGCGCACCGTCGGGCCCTTGGTGCGGCGGGCCGAGAGCATCTGCCGGACCAGCATGAGATTGGGGATGGTGCGCATCGAGCGCGACGCGAACACGCCCAGCCCGGTGCCGTAATCCGTCCCCGGGTTGGTGAACACCGCGCGGTTGTTGAGGAACGTCCACGGGCTCGCGTTCGAGACGAAGGCGAAGTGCACCCCGTCGATGTCCTGCCAGGTGCCCGGCTCCTCACCCGGCAGGTGGACGGTCAGCTGCGGCTCGCGCCGCGCGGCGGAGAAGAAGGTGCGGACGGCGGTGCGCACGTACCGCGACGGGGTGGCGGCCTTGCCCTTGTCGCGCAGCGCCTCCATGTTGGCGATCACCTCGGCGTCCACGCCGACGCCGGCGTTGAACAGGAAGTAGCGCTCGTCGGCGCAGCCGAGGCCGATGGTGCGGAAACTGCGGCGCGCCAACAGGTCCGTGAGGTGGACGGTGGCCTGCAGCGGGTCGCGGGGGACCGCGAGCGAGCGCGCGAAGACGTTCGCGCTGCCGCCGGGAATCACCGCGACGGCGGGCAGGGTGTCGGGGTGGGCGGGGGTCGCGCCGCCCGGCAGGCCCTCCCGGCCGAGGATGCCGCACACCACCTCGTTGACGGTGCCGTCGCCGCCGTGGACGATCACCAGCTCGGTGCCGTCGTCGCGCGCCGCCGCGGCGAGCTCGGCCGCGTGACCGCGTCGCTCGGTCTGCGCCAGGGTGACGTCGAGCGTGGACGCCAGTGCCATCGCCACGAGGTCTCGGCCCGCTGCGGTGATGGACGTGGCGTTGGGGTTGACGATCAACAGGGCGCGCACACCGAGCAGCCTACCCAGGCCGCCCCGATACCCTGGGGGCGTGACATCGACCAACGGAAGCGGCGGCGATTCCCGTCCGGCCGCCACCCGCTCCCGCACGAAGCGTTCCGGCGATACCCGCACCGCCGCTCCAGGCACCGTCCGGGCCGCGGGCGCGATCGTCGCGGTCGAGGGCCTCGCGGCCCTGGTGCTCGGTGTGGTGGAGCTGATCCGCGGCCTGACCGGTACGGCCGACACCACGACCGGCGCCTACGGCATGGCCTTCTGGATGATCCCGATGGGCCTCGGGGTGCTCGCGGGCGGCGTCGCTCTCCTGCGCGGCCTGCGCTGGGGGCGCACCGTCGGCGTGCTGACCAACCTGCTGCTCGGCTTCGCCGGCATCAGCGGCGCGGTGTCGCAGGGCCGCCCCGAGCTGTTCATCCCGCTCATCGTGGTCGCGGTCGCGGCGCTCGGCCTGCTGTTCGCCCCGCCGACGGTGGCCTGGCTGGAGGGCGAGTACCGCCGGGACTGACCGGCCCTACCGTCCCGTGTAGTGCGCGGCGGCGTAGCCGGTCAGGCCGAACCGGCTGATCTGCGGGACGTCGTCGCGGTCGAACCCGAAGACGGCGGCCGAGGCGGGCAGGATCAGCACGTGCCGCCCGAACTCCGGCGCCTGACCCAGGAACCGCGCGGTGAGGACCCGGCCCAGGTGGCCGTGCGCGACGAGGACGACGTCACCGTCGGCCATCGCCGCCCGCGCCCGGGCCAGCACCCGGTCGGCCCGCTCCGCCACCTGCGCCATCGACTCCCCGCCCGGGGAGCCGGACGTCCATACCGTCCACCCCGGGGCGTCCACCCGGATCTCCGCGCTGGTGCGGCCCTCGTAGTCGCCGTAGTCCCACTCCGCGAGGTCGGGGTCGACCGCCGTCACCGTCAGGCCCGCGAGCTCCGCGGTCGCCGCCGCCCGCGCGCGCGGGCTCACGAGCACCGTCGGGTCCGCGAGCGCGAGGTCCGCGAGGACGGGGCCCAGCGCCTTCGCCTGCTCGACGCCCGTCTCCGTCAGCGGCACGTCGGTGGCGCCGGTGTGGCGTCCCGAGCGCGACCAGGCGGTCTCGCCGTGGCGGATGTACACGAGGCGGTGTCCGGTGCTCATCCGTCCATCGTTCCGTATCGGTGGGTACCCTCGCACCATGACCGGTGACACGCCCTTCGTCCTCGCCGTCGCCAATCAGAAGGGCGGCGTCGCGAAGACCACCACCGTCGCCAGCCTGGGGGCGGCACTCGTCGAACTCGGCGCGCGCGTGCTCGTCGTCGACCTCGACCCGCAGGGCTGCCTGACCTTCTCTCTCGGCCACAACCCCGACCGCATCGAGCGCAGCGTGCACGATGTGCTGTTGGGGGACAAGACGATCGACGAGGTGCTGCTGGAGACCGAGGACGGCGTCACCGTGCTGCCCGCGACCCTCGACCTGGCCGGCGCCGAGGCGCTGCTGCTCATGCGGGCGGGCCGCGAGTACGCGCTCAAGCGGGCCCTCGCCGACGTCGCGGACCGGTTCGACGTGGTGATCATCGACTGCCCGCCCAGCCTGGGCGTGCTCACCCTCAACGGCCTCACCGCGGCCGACGCCGTCGCCATCCCGCTGCAGTGCGAGACCCTCGCGCACCGCGGCGTGGGGCAGCTCCTCAAGACCGTCCGCGACGTGCAGGCCATCACCAACCCGGAACTGGGCATGCTCGGCGCCATCGCCACCCTCTACGACGCGCGGACCACGCACAGCCGCGACATCCTCTCCGACGTCGCCGACCGCTACGACCTGGCCGTGCTGTCGCCCCCGATCCCGCGCACGGTGCGTTTCGCCGAGGCGAACGCCGCCGGCCGCACCGTGCTCGCGGGGCGGAAGAACAAGGGCGCTACCGCCTACCGGGAGCTGGCGCAGAGCATCAAGGCCCACGTCTCCGACGGTGCGCCGCTGGTCACCTGGGCGGCCGAGTAGCGGCTCAGGCCGCGCGGTAGGCCTGGACCGTCGCGCCCCACTGCGCGATCAGCGTGCTGCCCGCCTCCGCGAGCAGCACGGGGCCGTCGGTGTAGCCGGGCTTGGTGATCGGCGTCGACCGGGTCCGGGCGCGCGTGTTCAGGTCGTACGCGTTCAGCGAGGTGGGGCCGGGCACCACCAGCTGGCCGCCGACCACGGCGCCCGGCCCGAGTGTTCCGGGGATCACCATCTCCGCGGCCAGCGAGGCCGCGTCGATCACCACGGTCGCGGTGCCGGTGTAGAACGAGGCGATGCCGGCCTCCGTCACGACGGGGACGTCGCGCGGGGCGCCGCCCGGGCCGGTGGTCACGTCCACGGAGAACAGCGCCCGGCCCTGCGGGTCGACGGTGGTCACGCGCGCGGAGCGACCCTGCTGGGCGGGCACGTAGACCACCGCGCCGTTGGCGGTCGCAGTGATGAGCCGGGCGCGGTCGGTGCCCTCGGGCGCCGCGTCGCCCAGGTCCGGGCTGACGACCGAGGAGGTCTCCTGCGGCTCGGACGCCTCCTTCGGCGACGCGCCGATGACGGTGAGGCGGGGGAAGGGCTCGGTGGGGCAGGCCTCGAGGATCGCGATCGACGCGCCGGCCGGCAGCGCGGAGCCGATCGTGCAGCCGGACCGAGGCTGGACGCCCGGGTTCACGGGCACGTCGGGCTTGCCGTACTCGACGGTGCGCACCAGGTCCGATCGGAAGACGTCGACCCGCGTCGGACCCTGCACGACGGCGTAGTTGCCGTCGCCGGCCAGGGTGACGTCGTGGTCCTCGCGGCTGGTGCGGCTGGCGCGCCGCTTCCCGGTGCCGGGGTCGAGCGCCATCACCTCGCCGCAGCCGCGGACGTCGCGGTAGAAGGCGAGCACGAGGCCGGCGTTGTCCGTGAGCCCGCAGACGTCGGTTTCGCGCTGGTAGCGCCAGGTGCGCTGCCCGGTCGCGGGGTCGTGCGCGGCGACCTCGCCGCCGCGCGTGAGGACGAGGGAGCCGCTCAGGGAGAGGGCGGGCCGGTCGGACCGCGCGGCCCACGCCTCGCCGAGCACGGCGGGCAGCTCGACGAGGGAGCCCGGCACCGTCGACGGGGCCGGCGCCGTCTCGCTGACCGCCTTGCTCGCGGACCCGACGTTCCAGGCCACGAAGCCCGCGACGACGACCGCGACCAGGATCGCGGCCGAGACCGCGAGATCGACGCGGGTCCTGCGTTCGGGTTTCACCACGCGCCCGAGCCTAGCGGCGACGGCACCGGCCCGGCCGCATGCATACTCGGGGCATGTCGACGGCGCGCCTCCCGCTGACCCGCGCGCAGGGCTTCGTGGGGCAGCTGCTGCGGTTCGCGTGGATCGAGCTGCAGTGCTGTGCGTTCGCGATCGCCGTCTTCGTGGGGCTGGCCGGGGCGGCGCTGATCTGGTCGCGCTGGGACCCGCCGCTCGCGCGCTACGACGCGCTGCTGCTCTACGTGATCGCGGTGCAGGCGCTGTTCGTCGCCACGAAGCGGGAGTCGTGGCGCGAGCTGGGGGTGGTGTGCGCGTTCCACCTGGCGGGCTTCGCCCTCGAGGTGTTCAAGGTCGCGGTCGGGTCCTGGGCGTACCCCGATGCCGCGCTGACGAAGATCGCGGGCGTGCCGCTCTACGCGGGATTCATGTACGCCGCGGTGGGCTCGTACGTCTGCCAGGCCTTCCGGCGGTTCGACCTGACGGTGAGCCGCTACCGGACCGGGGCGGTGCTCGTACTCGCGCTGGCCGCGTACGCCAACTTCTTCACTCACCACTACCTGCCCGACCTGCGGGTCGTCATCGCGTTGGGCTTCCTGGTGGTCACCGCGCGCAGCCGGGTGTGGTTCACAGTGGGCGCAGCGCTATTGGATGCCGCTGCCGCTGTCGTTCGTGCTGATCGGATTCTTCCTCTGGGTCGCCGAGAACCTGGCGACCTTCCTCGGCGCGTGGCGCTACCCGGACCAGGGCGACGCGTGGCGGATGGTGCACGCGGGGAAGTTCGGATCGTGGGTGCTGCTGGTGAGTCTGAGCTTCGTGCTGGTATCGCTGCTCGACCGCCGCGCGGCCGCGGGGACGACGGTCCCGGGGGCCGCGGCGGCGGAGCGAGCAGCGCCGTGACGGGGCTGTGTCAGCTGGCGTTGAAGCCGACGGAGCGGCTCTCGGCCGTGCCGACCTCGACGTAGGAGACGCGGGCGGCGGGCACCAGATACTGCTTGCCCTTCTCGTCCGTCAGCTCCAGCAGGTCCGTGCGGCCCGCCAGCGCGTCGGCGACGGCCTTCTTCACGTCCTCGGACGAGTCCTTGCTCTGCACCACGAGTTCGCGGTTCGAGTCCGCGATACCGATCTTGATCTCCATGGCACGAGGTTATCCGCAGCGGCCGCCGCCGCGCGGGCCGAGGCCGCCGATTCTGCTGAGGGCAGTCAGCCGAGCCCCAGCGTCGCCATCCGCTCGGCGTGCCGGGTCTGCAGCGATTCGAAGAACTGTGCCACGCCGGGCAGGTCACCCGAGTGCTCGAAGAGCAGCGCGGCCAGCTCGTCGCGCGTCGCGAGCACCTCCTGCGCCTGCGTGATGGCCTCCGAGAGCAGCCGCCGGCCCCACAGCGTGAGCGGGGAGCGCAGCGCCGGGTTCGCTGTCACCGCGGCGCGCACCCGCTCGACGGCGAAGTCGGACTCGCGGGTGTCGGAAAGCACCGCTGCGACCACCGCGGCCGGTTCGGCCGGGAGCGCGCGGGCGACCTCGGAGTAGAAGTCGGCGGCGAGCCCGTCGCCGATGTAGGCCTTGACCAGCGACTCGTTCCAGTTCCGGGGTGCCGTCCGCTCGTGGTAGCGGGTGATCACCGGCACGAAGGGCGCGGTCGCCGTCGCCACGTCCTGCCCGCGGCGATCGAGCTCGGTCTCCAGCAGCTCGAAGTTGCGCATCTGCGCCGCGGCCATCGACGAGACGGCGATCCGGCCGCCGAGGTCCGGCGCCATCTCGGCTTCCTTGGCGAGCCGCTCGAAGGCGGCGAGTTCGCCGTACGCCAGTACCGCGAACAGGGCCGCGACGCCCGGGTGCTCGGCGGTGATTCCCCGGTCCTGCGACTGTTCGCTCATGGTGCACATGCTAGTGCGGGCCGCTCCGCGGGGTACGATGGTCCGCAGCGATCGACTTCGATCGCCGGTAGTTGTGCGCGCACTCCGCCCCACCGCCTGATGGCGCGGGCGTCGAGGCGACGATGACGGTCCGAGAAACGGGCCGGGGATTCATTGGCCGGAACAGTGCGCGCGTGAGAAATGAACGCGACGCATTCGCCGCCGATGAAAGGCAGAACCATCACCACCGCGAACAACGACATCCACACCGAGCCCGCCACCGAAGAGGGCATGCCCGACGTCCACGTGATCGGCGACGACCACGTCTCGCCCAGTTTCGCCGAGCTCGGCGTCGACCAGGGCATCGTCGACGCCCTCGGCAAGCGCGGCATCGAGCGCACCTTCGCCATCCAGGAGCTGACCCTCCCGCTCGCGCTCGCCGGCAACGACCTCATCGGCCAGGCCCGCACGGGCATGGGCAAGACCTACGGCTTCGGCGTCCCGCTGCTCAACCGCCTGATCACCCAGGCCCGCGCCGACGTCGGCGAGGACGGCCTCCGCGCGCTCGACGGCACCCCGCGCGCGCTCATCATCGTGCCCACCCGCGAGCTGTGCGTGCAGGTCACCGACGACCTCGAGCAGGCCTCCGACGGCGTCCGCGTCCAGACCACGAAGGGCGAGCGCGACCTGCGGATCACCTCCATCTACGGCGGCCGCCCCTACGAGGCGCAGATCGAAGCGCTGCAGAAGGGCGTCGACGTGGTCGTCGGCACCCCCGGCCGCCTCCTCGACCTGGCCAAGCAGGGCCACCTCGTGCTCGGCAAGATCCAGATCCTGGTGCTCGACGAGGCCGACGAGATGCTCGACCTGGGCTTCCTGCCCGACATCGAGCGCATCCTCACGATGGTCCCCACCGACCGGCAGACGATGCTCTTCTCGGCCACCATGCCCGGCCCGATCATCACGCTGGCCCGCACCTTCCTCCAGCAGCCCACGCACGTCCGGGCCGAGCACCATGACGACTCCGCGGTGCACGAGCGCACCACGCAGTACGTCTACCGCGCCCACGCCCTCGACAAGGTCGAGCTCGTCGCGAAGGTGCTGCAGGCCGAGGGCCGCGGCGCGACGATGATCTTCACCCGCACCAAGCGCACCGCGCAGAAGGTGGCGGACGAGTTGGCAGAGCGCGGCTTCAAGGTCGGCGCCGTGCACGGCGACCTGGGCCAGGTCGCGCGCGAGAAGGCGCTCGGCAAGTTCCGCGACGGCTCGATCGACGTACTGGTCGCGACCGACGTGGCCGCCCGCGGCATCGACATCGACGACGTCACGCACGTCATCAACTTCCAGTGCCCCGAGGACGACAAGACCTACGTGCACCGCATCGGCCGCACCGGCCGCGCGGGCAAGACCGGCACCGCCGTCACCCTCGTCGACTGGGACGAGCTGCACCGCTGGCAGCTGATCGACAAGGCGCTCGGCCTCGGGCAGCCCGAGCCCGTCGAGACCTACAGCTCCAGCGAGCACCTGTTCACCGACCTCGGCATCGACCCCAAGGTCAAGGGCAGCCTGCCCGGCGTGCGCAAGCGCGCCGAGGGCGAGGTCGTCGAGCGCAAGCCGCGCGAGAAGCGCGAGAGCACCCGCACCCGGTCGCGCACGCGTACCCGCGGCGGCCGGAAGGCCGACGGTGCGCCCGCCGAGGCGAAGCCCGCCACCGCCGCGCCGGAGTCGCAGGCCCCGTCGGACGGCGCAGCCGAGGGCGACGCCCCGGTCCGCAAGCGTCGCCGTCGTCGCCGTTCCGGCGCCGCCAAGGCGGAGGGCGCCGTGGCGGAGACCTCCGCCGAGTAGTCCCCCGAACGACGGACCCCGCTCCCGCCGGATGGCGGTCGCGGGGTCCTCGTGCGTTCGGGAGGGTGAGGGCATGACCTCGACTCCCGCCCCGGCCGGCACCACCGGCACCCCGGCGCCCACGACGCGCCGCATCGCCGCCCTCGACACGGCCCGCGGCATCGCGATCCTCGGCACGTTCGGTACGAACGTGTGGATCTTCACCGAGCCCCACGGCATGGTGGGCTACCTGGACAGCGTCGGCGCGGAGTCGCTGCCGATCCGGGTGCTCCAGACCCTCGCGCAGGGCAAGTTCCTCGGGCTGCTGAGCCTGATGTTCGGCGTGGGCCTCGCGATCCAACAGGCCTCCGCGGCGCGGCACGACCGCCCGTGGCCGGGCCGGTACTGGCGCCGGGCGCTGGTGCTCTTCCTCGACGGGCTGGTGCACTTCGTGCTCGTCGCCGAGTTCGACGTGCTCATGGGCTACGCCCTGGTGTCCTTCGTGGTCTCGGCCATGCTGATCCTGCGGCCGCGCGTGCGGCTGCGCTGGGCGGCCGGCTGCGCCGCGCTGCACCTGTCGGTCGTCTCGCTGGTGTCGGTGGGGATGATGCTGGAGGGTTCCGGCGTGGGCACCGGCCCGGCGGCGGCGCGGGCGAACCCGTACGCCGACGGCTCGTTCTGGGACCTGGTGCTCTTCCGCGTGGACCACGCGCTGCTCTTCCGCGCCGAGACGATCTTCATGATCCCGCTGACGATCGCGATGTTCCTCACGGGCGCGGCCCTGTTCCAGGGCGGGCTCTTCGGGCCCGACGGTGCCGGCCTCCGGCGCCGGATGATGTGGATCGGCGGGATCGCGGCGCCGGTCGACCTCGCGATCGGGATCGCCGGTGCGCCATTGGGGCTCGCGGGCCCGGCCGTCTTCGTGGGACGGTACGCGGTGGCCCCGCTGGTGGCGCTGGGCCTGCTGGCGCTGATCGCGGAGTTCTACCAGCGGCGCGCGGTGGGCCGGGTCGGCGCCGCGCTCAGCAACGTGGGGAAGACCGCGCTGAGCTGCTACGTGCTGCAGAACGTGATCGCCTCGGTGCTCTGCTACGGCTGGGGCCTCGGGCTCGCCGCGCGGTACGGCGCGGAGCACCGGCTCGCGTTCACGGTGGCGGTGTACGTCGCGGTGATGGCCTGCCTGCTCGCGGTCTCGGCGCTGTGGACGCGGCGGTTCTCCCGCGGGCCGATCGAGATGCTGATGCACCGCGCGGCGTGAGCCGCGGGTGCGGTCGTTCTCCCACGGATACCGCAGGAGAACGACCACACCCGTTCGGCTGCGTGTCTACTCCGTGGTCTTGCGGCTGCGGACCGCCCACACGCCGACGCCGACGAGCACCACGACGACCACGGGCACGGCGACCCACAGCCACGTCGTCGAGGAGCCCTTCGATTCGCCCGCCGCCTCCGTCGTGGTCGGCGAGGCGGGTGCCGAGCTCGGCGAGCCCTTCACCGCGGCGGCCTGGGCGCCTTGCTCGGCGGGCGGTGGCGCATCGACCACGGCGCCCGTGACCTGGTTGAGCCACACCTTGTCGGCGCGCGCGGCACCGAAGTCGAAGAGGCCGTCGAGCTTTCCGGCCCGCTCGTCCGCCGATCCGGCGATCCGGCCCGTGCGCCAGTTGTCCTCGAGGAACCTGGTGATCGACGCCTGTTCGATGGCGTCGTGGTTCACCGTGTTCTTCCGCGCGAACGGCGAGATCAGCAGGAAGGGCTGCCGGGTGCCGGGCCCGCACCGCACCGACTGTCCCGCGAGGGCGGGCGCGGCGGCACCGGCACAGATCGCCCGGTCGAGCTTGGGGTCCTTGCTGCCGGAGAGGATCACCGGCGGCCGGTGGTCGTACCAGCCGTCCGAGTCGTCGTAGGCCAGGATCACGGCGGTCGAGGCCCAGTCCTTGGACTGCTGCAGCCGATTCACGTACGTGGTGACGAAGGTCTGCTCGTCCAGCGGGTCCGAGTAGGCTGCGTGGCCGTCCTGGTACTCGCCGGCCTTGAGGAAGCTGACGGCGGGCAGGTTCCCCGCGCCGAGCGCGGCGTCGAAGTCCGTGAGGTCGTAGTTGTGGTTGGCGGCGCCGCCGTGCCCGATCTCCTGGATGTTCGCGGGGGCGACGTGATGCTCGTTCGCCGTCGACCGGTAGTACGCGAACGGATTGTGGTGCGGGCTGTAGTCGACCGACGCATTGCCGGCGACGTTCTTGTGCGTCGTGTTGCACAGCGCGCGCTGCGAGCCGGACGCCGCGGTGGACGGGCGGAAGCCACCCTGGAACCACCCCCACGTCACCGACTTCTCGTTGAGGAGATCGCCGATGTTCTTGCCCTGCATCGACGCGAGCGGGTCCTTGCCCGTGCGGTTCTTGTTCGAGCAGTCGTCGAAGAGAGGGTCGGGATCCTCGTAGATCGTGCCCACGCCGTCGGCACCGGGGGCGCCGACGGTGTACTTGTCCGGCGTCGCGGTCTTCGCCCCCGTCGCCGCGTCGTGGGACTGCACGCCGTAGGTCTGACCCGAGACGAGGTTGATCGCCCCGGGTGTCGAGGGGCCGAACTGCGTCGACCAGAAGTTGTCGTTCAGCGTGTAGTGCTGGGCGTAGTTCCACAACCCCGTCACTGTGTTGCCGTCGTAGTAGCCCATGACCGAACCGGGGTGCTCGAACATCCCGGGACCGGACGAGGCGCACTTGTCCTTGGTGGTGAACTCGACGAACCTGTCCATCGCGCCGCCGTTGGCGGCCTCCTGCTCCGCGGTGTACTCGTGGTTCTGGTCACAGGTGACGGCCTGGCCGGGAGTGAAGCGGAAGGGCTTGTACGTGTTGGGATTCGCATCACCCGCGAGGCCGGCCTGTGTGAAGGTCGCGACGTCGGTGGGCGTGCCGGGCGCCGCGGTGAACCGCGGGGCATCGAGTCCCGATCCCTGGAGCTTCTCGCCCGCCGTGTTCGCGGCCACCGGGTAGGTGCCGAAGTAGTGGTCGAAGGAGACGTTCTCGTTGAAGATCACCACCACGTGCTTGATCGGGGTGGCGGTGTCGCCGGGATCGGCGAGGGCGGACGGTACGCCGAACGCTCCGGCGGTGATCGCCGTCGCGGCCGCGACGGCGAGGGCTGCGGCGCGGGTCGGTAGCGGGCTGAAGGATTTCACAGTATGCCTCCTGTCGTGGAGCAGTCCGTCCCCGCGTCGCGGGGCGGAAGATAGAAGTAGCCGCCGCCGAACGGGGCGATGTAGTCGGTGAGCGGCTCGCCGCTCAGCCGCTCCTGGATCGCCTCGAACTGGGCGACGACGTCGCGCTGGAGGCAGGTGAAGACCAGCCCGAGGTCGAGGTTCCCGTTCATGTCGAGGCCGCCCGCGTAGTTGTACGCGCGCCGGAAGATGCGCGAGCCCTCGGTGTCGGGGGTGCGCGGGTTCGCGAGCCGGATGTGGCTGGTCAGTGGGATGACGTCGCCGCCGGGGTCCTCGGCGTACTGCGGCACGTCGGTCTCGGAGCTGCCGTCGAGCGGGGCGCCGCTCCCGCGGTCGCGGCCGAAGATGTTCTCCTGTTCGGCGAGCGAGATCCGGTCCCAGAACTCCGTGAGCATCCGGATCAGGCGGACGACGAGGAAGGTGCCGCCGCGGGTCCAGGGCTGGGCGGGATCGTCGAGCAGGACCAGCCGGTCGAACTCCTCGGGAAGAACGTTCGACGTACCGTCCTTGAACCCGAAGTGGTTGCGCGGGGCACCGTCCGGGCGGGGCGCCGGTTGGGAGCCGTCCTGCCGCCACCGGGGGGCGAGGCCGCCGCGCGCGGCTCGGCTGAGGTCGCGGAGCGCGTGCAGCACGGTGTCCTGATCGGCGGCGCGGATCTCCAGCAACAGATCGCCGTGGCACCGGGTGGGATCGAGCCGGTCGTCGTCGAACTCGCGCATGGGGCGGATCCCCGCGGGGCGCCGATCGGTGTGCCAGCGGTCGAAGAAGCTCGCGCCGTACCCGATGTTCACGGTGAGGTCGGCCGCCCCGTCGAGCTCGGGGCCGAGCGTGCCGGAATCGGTGGGCGGCGCGGTGATCGCGGTCGAGACGGGGGTGTGCGGCGCTTTGAGCGCCCTTATCCGCTCGGTCAGCGTGCGCAGCAGCGCGTCGGTCTCGGCGGCGGACGCGCACGTGAGGTCGAACGCCGCGTAGGTTGCGTGGCGCTGCTCGCGCGGGGCGGGCGGGGGCGCCGCTGCTCCGTCTCGCGTGCACGCCGCGAGGCCCACCAGACCGGCGGCCGCCGTGCCGCCGAGGAAGCCGCGCCGCGAGGCCCTCACTTGGTCCGCCTGACGTCGGCGATCGCGGCGATCGGCGCGAGGAGTTCGACGAGGCCGCCGAAGGCCGTGTTCAGCCGCTGCCGGTCGGCGAGCGGGATCTCGGCGAGCGGGCGGTCGGGGAACCGGGCCGCGAGGTCGGCGCTGACCGCGTCGGCGCGATCGAGCGCGGCCCGGGTCTCGGGGAGCCGCGCGTAGCGCGTCGCGAGTACGGCGCTCAAGGAGTCCAGGACCCGCCGGGTGCCCTCGAGGTTGGCCCGCGCGATGTCGAGCCCGGTGTGGGATCCGGCGTCGTCCGCGCCCGTCAGCGTGAATTCGATGGTGTTCTCGGTGATCTCGTGCGCGCGCAGCCCGATCTGCAGGGGATTCACCGCGAGCGACGGGTAGTCCGCGAGCAGGCCGTCGACGTCCCGGACCAGGCCCTGCGTGAGGGCCGGGGGAACCGCCGCGGACTGTCCCCACAGCGCGGCCTCGATCGCGTGGAAACCGGTGGCGTCCCCAGAGGTGCGGCAGCCGTTGATCTTCCCGTCCCAGTCGCCGAAGGCGTCGTACGCCGCACCGAGCGTCTCGTACAGCCGGTGCGCCGTGCGCCAGGCGGCGCGCTGGGCCTCGATGCCCTGTGCGGCGGCGAGCGCTGCGACGGCGTCGCGGAGCGCGGGCAGGCGGCCGCCCACCCACGTCTGGTAGTCGAGGGTCGCGGGAGTCAGGTCCTGAGTCGAGGTCGGGACCACAGCGGGGCCCCGGGGCGCGTCTCCGGGGACCCGGAAGGACGGACCGGTGACGGCGTCGGTCTCCGCGAAGTAGCACTCGAAGCGGTACTCGCCGGAGCCGATCCCGACGCGCAGGAGGCGGGTGGCTTGCGGCGCGAGCGCGTCCAGCTCGGCGTAGACGGCGCCGTCGGGTCCGGCGAGGGCGAGCTCGAGCGACCGTGTCGAGGTGTTCGTGACGGAGAAGGTCCGGTTTCCGGCGTCGACGGTGCCGTTCGGCGTCGCGCAGCCGTCGAGCTTCGCGGTGAGGGCGATCGCGTCCGGGGGCGACGAGATGCCGGTCGACCGGGTGTCGTGCGGCGTCAGGAGGTACGTTCCGCCGGCCACGGCGACGACCGCGGCGAGGGCGAACGCGGTGGGCGCGACCCACCGTCCCGGAGTTGGCACCCGCTGACGCTAGCCAGTCCGAACCGGGCAAACTCGGACATGATGCTGCGGATATCGAAGGAGTTCACGCAGTGTTCACGGCCGCAAGGGGCGCCCCTGGCCCGGCCTTGACGATGTCGTGAACCGAAGCCCGGGTTACTACTGCGCGCGCCGTTGCGCCTGCAGCGGCACGTGGCTGAGCCCGCCCCAGAGCAGCTCGACGGTGGTCGCCACCGCCTCCTCCTTGGGGATGGGGCGGTCGGCGTAGAGCCAATAGCGGGCGCTCACCTGGCTGGCGCCGACGAGGCCCACGGCGAGCATGCGCGCGCGGTACGGGTCGAGGCCCGAGTCCTCGGAGACCAGGTCGTAGACGGCGTCGATGCACGCGTCGACGGCGCCCTCGACCCGCTCCTGCACGACGGGCTCGAGGACGTCGGATTCGAAGATCAACTTGTAGCCCATGCTGTCGCGGTCGACGAAGTCGAAGAACGACCGGACGGCGCCGATCACGCGCTCGTGGTTGTCGGTGGAGCTGCTCAGCGCCTCGCGGACCCCGGTGACCAGCGCCTCGCTGTGCGCGGCCAGGACGGCGATGTACAGCTCGAGCTTGCCGGGGAAGTGCTGGTAGAGCACCGGCTTGCTGACGCCGGCCCGCACGGCGATCTCGTCCATGCCGGCGGAGTGGTAACCGAGGTCGACGAAGACGCTGCTCGCGGCCTCCAGCAGCTGGATGCGCCGCGCGCTCCGGGGCAGGCGAGCCGTGCGGCGCGGCGCAGGATTCGGCCCGCCGCGGGTATCGCCCGCCGCGGTCGTCGCGCCCAGGTCCGCCATGTGCTCCACCTCATCGTTTCCCAGGGCCGTGAGCGGCCCTGACCCGTCGACAATACTCCCGACCGTCGCGCCGACCCCGGCTTGCTCTGGCAAGCTGCCCGGTGTGTCGGCACTCGCAGAGGTGAATCGGACCAGTGACGTCTGGCCCGGGGAGTTCCTCACCCTCCGCGGGCGACGGGTGTTCGCGCGCCACGTCGACGCGGCCGCGGCGATCACGGCACCGCCGGATCCGCGGCCGACGGCGGTGATGATCCACGGCCTCGGCGGCTCGTCGATCAACTGGACCGATCTGGGGCAGGTGCTGGCCCCGGTCGCCGCGTCCTACGCGCTGGACCTGCCCGGCTTCGGGCTCTCGGACCCTCCGGCCGACGGCGACTACTCCATCGAGGAGTTCGCGCAGACCGTGATCGCCTATCTGGAGACGCTCGTCGCGGTGCGCGGCGGGGGAGTGCACCTGCTCGGCAACTCGCTCGGCGGCGCGATCGCGGTGCGGGTGGCGATGCTCCGCCCCGACCTGCTGCGCTCGTTGACGCTGATCTCTCCGGCGTTCCCGGACCTGCGGCCGCGGGTGCGCCGGCTGCAGTTCCTCCCGCTCTCGCTGGTGCGGCTCCCCGGCGTCGGCCCCGCCGGGTTCCGGCTGATCGCGAGCGCCTACCCGGAGCGGCAGGTGGACCAGACCTTCCGGGAGATCCTCGTCGATCCGCGGGTGATGGGGCCCGTGCGGCGGCAGCAGGCCGTCGACCAGGCCGCGGCCCGCGCGTCGATGACGTGGGCCCCCGACGCGCTCGCGGCGAGCTTCAATGCGCTGGTCCGCAGCTGGATCGTCGATTTCGGCGCGACGCACTGGGCGGCGGCCCGGTCGGTGTCGGTGCCCACCGCGGTGGTCTGGGGCGCGCGGGACCTGCTGGTGAGCGTCGGCGTCGCGCCGAAGGTGGTGCGCCACATCCGGGGTAGCACGCTGACGGTGTTCGAGGACGTGGGCCACGTGGCGCAGATGGAGAAGCCCGCCGAGACCGCGCGGATCGTCGCCGACCTCATCGCCGCCGCCGAACGACGGGGCGTCCCTCCGGCCCGATCGCCGGGCTGACCGGCGTCCGGCGCGTGTCGGTTCCACTCCGGCCGGGCTGATCGTGGAATTGTTGACGACGTGAGTAGTCCTTCGAACCCGAGGCGTCCCCGTCCGGACGGGCGTGCGCCGCTGCGGGCCGAGTGGGACCCCATCAACTCCTCCGCCGCGACGTCGGGCGATCACCGCAACCGCCCGCCGCGCGAGCGGGTCTACGCCAAGCAGGGCCGCCTGGGCCGCCTGCTGCGCACCTACGGCTGGCGCGCCTACGCGGTCCCGGTCCTCGCGGTGCTCACCGTGGTCGCCCTGGTGCTGACCTTCGGTGGCGACACCTTCGGGACCAAGAACACCGCCGAGACCTCGCCGGAGGGGCAGCTCTCCCGCAACCCGACGCCGGGCAAGACCATCGTCGGCGCACCGTCGAAGACGGTGCCGGGCCCCGTGCCCCCGGCCGGCGTGCTGCCCGAGGGCGGGCCGTTCACGGAGAAGGGCCAGGGCATCTGGCACGTCGTCCCCGGCGCCACGCCCCGCATCGGTAAGCGGGACGAGGGCAAGCAGCAGCTCTTCACCTACATGATCGCCGTGGAGGACGGCGTCGACATGGGCGCGCTCGGCGGCGACCAGCCCTTCGCCACGATGATCGACCGCACCCTGGCGGACCCCCGCAGCTGGATCCACGACCCCGCCGTCGCCTTCCAGCGGATCGACAAGGGAACGCCCACCTTCACCATCTCGCTGACCTCGCCGATGACCACCCGCTCGGCCTGCGGCTACACCATCCAGCTGGAGTCGTCCTGCTACAACGGCGAGCTGGGGCGCGTCGTCCTGAACCTGGCCCGCTGGGTGCGCGGCGCCACCGCCTTCGAGGGCGACCTCACCGGCTACCGGCAGTACGCCATCAACCACGAGGTCGGCCACGCCATCGGCTACCCGCAGCACGTCCCGTGCCCCGCGCAGGGCGCGCTCGCGCCGATCATGATGCAGCAGTCCTTCGGCGTGAAGAACCGCGACATCTTCGATCTCGACAAGTCCGAGGGCTTCGGCAACGACCTCGCCTGCCGGCCCAACGCCTGGGTCGCGCCCGTCCTCAAGTGACGGCCCCTCCCGCTCGACGGTGACCGCCCGCCCGGGCGCCACGTGCCCTCGGGAATGGTGGCGGGCGCACCGTCGTTGAGCAGGAGGTGAGCACCCTGCCCCCGCTTGTGGAACCCGCCGCCGAACTGACCCGCGACGAGGTCGCGCGCTACTCGCGGCACCTCATCATCCCCGAGATGGGGGTCACGGGGCAGAAACGCCTCAAGAACGCGAAGGTGCTGGTCATCGGCGCCGGCGGCCTCGGCAGCCCCGCGCTGCTGTACCTCGCCGCCGCGGGCGTCGGCACCATCGGCATCGTCGAGTTCGACGAGGTCGACGAGTCCAACCTGCAGCGCCAGGTGATCCACGGCGTCTCCGACCTGGGCAGGCCGAAGGGCGAGAGCGCGCGCGACTCCATCGCGGAGATCAACCCGCTGGTCACCGTGAACCTGCACCCGATCCGGCTGGAGCCCGAGAACGCGGTCGAGCTCTTCGAGCAGTACGACCTCATCCTCGACGGCACCGACAACTTCGCCACCCGCTACCTCGTCAACGACGCCGCGGTGCTGGCGCACAAGCCCTACGTGTGGGGCTCGATCTTCCGGTTCGAGGGGCAGGCGTCCGTCTTCTGGGAGGACGCGCCCGACGGGCCCAACGGCGAGAAGCAGGGCCTGAACTACCGCGACCTGTACCCCGTGGCGCCCCCGCCCGGCATGGTGCCCTCGTGCGCCGAGGGCGGCGTGCTCGGCATCCTGTGCGCCTCGATCGGCGCGATCATGGGCACCGAGGCGGTCAAGCTGATCACCGGCATCGGCGAGTCCCTGCTCGGACGGCTCATGGTCTACGACGCCCTCGAGATGAGCTACCGCACCCTGTCGATCCGCAAGGACCCCGCCGCCCCGCGCATCACCGGGCTCATCGACTACGACGAGTTCTGCGGCGTGGTCTCCGACGAGGCTGAGCGCGCCGCCGCCGGTAGCACCATCACGCCGAAGGAGCTCGTCGAGATGGGCTCCGCCGGCGTCGATTACGAGCTGGTGGACGTCCGCGAGCCCGTCGAGTGGGAGATCGTGCACCTCGACGGCGCGAAGCTGGTGCCCAAGGGCTCCTTCGAGACTGGCGAGGGCCTCGCGCAGGTCTCCGCCGACAAGAAGCTGGTCCTCTACTGCAAGACCGGCATCCGCTCCGCGGAGGTGCTCGCCGCCGTGCAGGGCGCGGGCTACCGCGACGCCGTGCACCTGCAGGGCGGCATCACCGCCTACGCGAAACAGGTCGATCCGTCGCTGCCGGTCTACTGATCACACCTCGATCAGGCGCTTGACCAGCTTGCCGGTGGGGGTGCGGGGCAGGCTGTCGACGAAGCGGACGGCGCGGGGGAGCTTGTAGCGGGCCAGTTCCCGTCCGGCGTAGTCGATCAGCTCCTGCGCCAGCGCGTCCGACGGCTCCGTGCCCGGCGCGAGCTGCACGCAGGCCAGCGCGGTCTCGCCCAGCTCGTCGTCGGGCACCCCGATCACCGCGACGTCGGCGACGGCGGGGTGCATGATCAGCGCGCTCTCGGACTCCTGCGGGTAGACGTTCACCCCGCCGGTGATGATCATGAAGTCCTTGCGATCGGTGAGGTACAGGTAGCCGTCCTCGTCGAGGTACCCGACATCGCCCGTGGTGGCCCAGTTCTCGTGGTCCGGATGCTGTGCGGCGCGGGTCTTCTCGGGCGCGTTGTGGTAGGCGAACGGCATGGCGTCGCGTTCGAAGTAGATCGTGCCCACCTCGCCGGTGGGGAGCACGGCACCGTCGTCGCCGCAGATACGGGCCACGCCCAGCCCCGCGCGCCCCACGGACCCGGGGCGCTCCAGCGCCTCCTGCGGGCTGATGAAGGTCGCCCCGGCGGCCTCGGTCGAGGCGTAGTACTCGTGGATCACCGGCCCCCACCAGGCGAGCATCGACTGCTTCACCTCGGCCGGGCACGGCGCCGCGGCGTGGATCGCGACCTTGAGGCTGCTCGAGTCGTAGTGCGCCCGCGTGGCCTCCGGGAGCTTGAGCATCCGCACGAACATGGTGGGCACCCACTGGCTGTGGGTCACGCGATACTTCTCGATGAGCGCGAGCGCCTCCTCCGGATCGAAGCGGTGCATCATGATCACCGTCCCGCCGACCGACATCGTCACGCCGCAGAAGCGCAGCGGCGCAGCGTGGTACAGCGGCGCGGGGGAGAGGTAGACGGTGTCGGCGTCCATGCCGTACATCGGCGCGAAGATCGCGGTGTAGGCGTCCGGGGCCTCGTCCACCTGCCCCTCGGGCAGCGGGATCCGGATGCCCTTCGGGCGGCCCGTGGTGCCGGAGGAGTAGAGCATGTCGGTGCCGCGGGGCTGGTCGGTGAGCGGGGCGGATTCGGCCGCGGCGAGCACCGCGTCGTAGTCCTCGAAGCCCGCGATCGGGCCGCCCCACGCGATCGCGTGTCCCGGCTCGGCGAGGCCGGTCAGCTGCAGCGCCTCCGAGACCGCCTCCGCGACATCGGCGCCCGCGAACAGGGCCTTGGCCTCGCAGTCCCCGAGGATGTAGTTGACCTCGCCGGGCGTGAGGTGGTGGTTCACCGCGGTCACGTACAGGCCGCTGCGGATGGCGGCCGCGTAGGCGGAGAAGGTGCGCAGATCGTTCCCGGCCACGATCGCGACGGTGTCGCCGGGGCGGAGGCCCAGCGCGCGCAGGTGGTGCGCGAGCCGCGTGGACTCCTCGTTCAGGCGGGAATGGCTCAGGATCTCGCCGGTGGCGGCGTCGATCGCTGCGGGCTTGCCGGGGGAGAGCTCTGCGAAGGCTCCTGGGAACATGAGAACCGCCTTTAACTTCGTGGTGGTCTCACGGTAGCGCCGCGGCGGGGTGCCCGAAGGGCTTCAAACGAACTCGCCGGGCCGGGCGCTGTTGCGATCTCGAAGGACGCTCCCTATTGCGCGTCGTCGACGGCCGAGAGCCAGCCCGCGTAGTCGTCGAGCAGCGCCACCAGCGGCAGAGCGTCGACGGTGCCGACGGGCTCGCCCCGCAGCGCCGCCCGGATGCCGGGCATGCGGGCGGCGATGCGGGAGCGCTCGGAGACTTCGTGATGGCTCAGGCCCCGCTGCTCACCCAGCACGATCCGCCGCGAGTGCGCGCTGCGCAGCGAGTCCGCGAGCGCGGCGAACTCGTCCCGGTCCAGCGCCGGCAGGTGCACCGAGAAGCTCATGACCGGGCCGGGATCGGCGTCGTCGCGGTCCTCCGACTCCTCCAGCCAGTCCGCGTACTCCTGGCTCAGGTCGTCCAGGGCCTCCTCGTCGTCGAAGGAGAGCTTCCGGCCTTCGACGGCCGCCCGCAGCGCGGAGACCAGCGCGCGGACGGTCTCCGGATCCGACGACGCCGCGTACCAGCGGTGCGCCTCGTGCGGCACCACGATCCGGCCCGGGCGCCCGGCCGTGAGGCGGGCGCGGACGCCGTCGAACTCGGCGACGGTGAGGTCGGGGAACTGGACGGAGACGGTCACGACGGGGCGGGAGTCTGGCACGCCCTCCATTGTCCCGGAGTTCGATCTAGGGTGGGGGCATGGCCCTCGAAGGTGAATACGCAACCGAGAAGGCCGGCTGGGTCGCGGACCAGCTGGCGAAGATCGACGAGACCGGGACGACCGATTCGGTGTCGGTCGCGGGGATGGCGGTGGTGGTCTTCACCTACCGCGGCCCCAAGTCCGGCAAGCTCTACCGCCGCCCGCTGATGCGGGTCGAGCACGACGGCGTGTACGCCGCGTTCGCATCGAAGGGCGGCGCGCCCGACAACCCCGTCTGGTACGCATCGCTCCTCGCCAACGACGAGGTCGAGGTCCAGGACGGCACCACCGTGGTCTCCGGTCCGGTGCGCGAGATCCACGGCGCCGAGCGCGACGAATGGTGGGCGCGCGGCGTCGCCGCGTACCCGCCGTACGCCGAGTACCAGGAGAAGACGGACCGTGTGATCCCCGTCCTCCTGGTCGAGCCTGGCCGCGCCTAGCGGCCCCATCGCCCGCGCGCGGGTAGATTTCATGAGGTGAGCCCCGTCGAACCTCCCGCGCACGTCCTGTCCACCTTCGGCCTGGACGAGACCGAGCCGATCGCACTCGGCGCCGAGTGGGACGGCGGCTGGCGCTGCGGCGAAGTGGTGCTCTCGCTCATCGCCGACCACGCCCGCGCCGCGTGGTCCGCGCAGGTGCGCGAGGACCTGTACGTCGAGGGCATGCGCCTGGCCCGGCCCTTCCGCGCCACCGACGGCCGGTACGTGGTCTCGGGCTGGCGGGCCGACACGTTCATCGCCGGCTCGGCCGAGCCGCGCTTCGACGAGATCATCTCCATGGCGAACCGCCTGCACGAGGTGACGGCGAAGCTCGAGCGGCCGCGCTTCCTCGCCTCGCCCACCGTGGCACCGTTCACGGACGTCGACTACTTCGGCTTCGCCGACCGCGCCGCGTGGGAGGACAAGCCGCTCGCCATGGCGCGCAAGCTCGGAGCCCTGGACGAGACGGTGGAGCACCGGCAGCGCGCCGTCGAGCTGGTGATGGAGCTCGCCGCGCTGCGCACGCCGGTGCAGGAGGCGCCGCAACTGGTCCACGGCGATCTCGCCAGCTCCGTGCTCTTCGCGGGCGCCGCCGCGCCGGGCATCACCGACTTCACGCCGTACTGGCGCCCGCCCACGTGGGCCGCCGCGGTCGTCGCCGTCGACGGGCTCTCCTGGGGCGGCGCCGACGACGGTCTCCTCATGCGCTGGGCCGACCTGCCCGAGTGGCCGCAGATGGTGCTGCGCGCCCTCATCTTCCGGCTCGCGGTGCACGCCGTGCACCCGCGCTCCGAGGCCGAGGCGCTGCCCGGCCTCGAGCACATCGTCGAGATCGGCCGGTGGCTGCTCTGACCGGTGCCTCGGCGGAGCGACGGATCCTCGTCGCCCACGGCACCCGCTCGTCGTCCGGCATCGCGACGGCCCACGCGATCGCCGATGCCGTCGCCGCGCGCACCGGCCCGGTCGACGTCGCCTTCGTCGACGTCCGGGGCCCGTCACCGTCGGACCTGCTGCGCGAGTCCGATCGCCCGACGGTGCTCGTGCCCGCCTTCCTCGCCGTCGGCTATCACGTGCGCACCGACGTGCCCCGGCACGTCGCGGCGAGCGGCCATCCCGCGGTCGCGGTGACCGCCGCGCTGGGCCCGGACCGCGCGCTGGTCGGGGCGCTGCTGCGCAGGCTCCGCGAGGCCGGGTGGCGGCCCGGCGACACCGTCGTGCTCGGAGCGACCGGCTCGTCGGACCCGCACGCGCGCGCCGACGTGCGGACGATGGCCGGTTACCTCGGCGAGGCCGTGGGCGGCGCGGTCCCGGTGGGCTTCCTCGCCGCCGGCAGCCCGACGGTGGCCGACGCGGTCGCGACCGCGCGGCTCCCGGGGCAACGGCTCTTCCTCGCCGCGTACCAGCTGGCGGAGGGCCTGTTCCACGACCGGCTCGCGGAGGCGGGCGCCGACGGGGTGGCCGCGCCGCTGGGCACCGCGCCCGAGGTGATCGACCTGCTCGTCGACCGGTTCGCTCAGAGCCGGTAGTCGCGCAGGGGGATCCGGTCGCCGTCGGCGAGCACGCCCTCGGTGCGCAGCCGCTCCAGTTGCTTCGTCGCGATGTGCGCCGCGGGTCGCCCACTGGCCGGGACCACCCGGTGCCAGGGCAGGTCGGAGGCGTCGGTGCGCATCACCCAGCCCACGATCCGCGGTGAGCTCAGGCCCAGTTCTCCGGCGATGTCGCCGTAGGTGCGCACCCGGCCGGGCGGGATGGCCTCGATCAGCGCCCGCACCGCCTCGACCTGCTCCTCGGTGACCTTCCCCATCGTCCTATCCGATCAGGCGGCGCGCGTACTCGCCGACGGTCGCCGGGATCTCCTGCGTCACCATGTGGTCCGACGGCACCGCGACCACGTCGACGCCGGCGGGCATGGCGGCCAGCTGCGCGTCGGTGACGAAGTGGGCGCGCTCGGCGCGCAGCAGCACCGTCGGGATGGTCGACGGTGCGCCGACGGCCGAGCGGGCCAGCTCGCCCCACAGCGCCGCCACCGCGGCGCAGCTGATGTCCCACTCCCAGCGACCGGAGTCGCGGCGCACCAGGTGCTCGGCGATCTCGTCGTCGATCACCGGCTCCGGGACCTGCGCCCAGGCGCCGGACCGCTTCTCCTGCTTCGCCTCCTCGGGCGAGGTGAAGTCGAAGAACTCGATGGTCTGCGCGGCGATCGTGCCGCACAGCTCGGGGTCGAGCTCCTGCGCCGGGTCGACGAGCAGGAGGGCGCGCACCAGGTCGGGCCGGGAGGCGGCCAGCCGGCAGGCGAGCGCGCCGCCGAGGGAGTGCCCGATCACCGCGACGGGTCCGCCGCCGTGCCGCTCGATCACCTCGGCCAGGTCGGCCACGTGCTGCTCCAGGTGCCAGGGCGGCGCCCACGTCGAGCGGGCGTGGCCGCGCAGGTCCGGGGCCAGCACGCGCACGCCCGGCAACTCGTCGTCCGCGAACCGCCGCCAGCGGGCGCCGTGGCCGGTGACGCCGTGGATCGCGAGGACGGTGGGCGCTCCGGCGTCGTCCGGGCCGTAGACGTGGGTGTTGAGCATGCCCTCGATCATGCCCTGTGCGGTGCCGTCGCGAGGCTGTCAGTGGGCTGTGATGTGATCGACGGACGCGGTCGGAGAGGGGGTGCGCGTGAACGCCGGGACCGGGAATCGAGGGACCGACGGTGCGGGGAAGCACCGTCGGCCGCGCCTGCGGCTGCAGTACACGCCCCCGGAGCCGCCCACCGTCCGCGAGTGGGGCGGCACGATCGCCGCGCTCGCGTCGCCCGCCACCGGCGAGCTGCCCCTGGACGTGGGCGGCTGGGCGCCGTACCGGATCCGCGGCGGGCCGGGCACGGGCAAGACGTCGGCGCTGGTCGACATCGCGGTGGCGAAGCTCACCGACCCGTTCGTCGAGCCCGAGTCCGTGCTGCTCCTCACCGGCAACAAGCGGGCCGCCGGCGCGCTGCGGCGCGAACTCTCCGCCCGGGTGCTCGCGGGCACCGCGGGCGTGCACGCCTCGGGCGAGCCGCTGGTCCGCACCGTGCACTCTCTCGCCTTCGCGGTGCTGCGGCTGCAGGCGTCCAGCACCGGCAGCCCGCCGCCCCGCCTCATCACCGGTTCGGAGCAGGACGCGGTGGTGCGGGAGCTGCTGCGCGGCAACGTGGAGGACGGCGGCGCCTTCTGGCCGGAGCGGCTGCGGCCCGCGCTCGTCACCCACGGCTTCGCGGGCGCGCTCCGCGACCTGTTCGCCCAGGCCGCGCAGCGCGGCGCCGGCCCGGACGAGATCGAGGACCTCGCGCGGCGGTACAACCGCGGGGAGTGGCTCGCGGCGGCGAACGCGCTGCGCGAGTACCAGGAGACCACGCTGCTGCGCGGCTCCGTCGGCCTCGCCGGCCCCCAGGCCGTCGCCCCTGCGGTGGACGCGGCGGAGCTCATCGACGCCGCCGTCACGGCGCTCGCCTCCGACGATGCGCTGCTGGCCCAGCAGCGCGAGCGCATCCGGTTCCTGCTGGTCGACGACGCGCACAACCTCGACCCCCTGGCGTCGGCGTTGATCCGGCTTCTCGGCACGGGTACGGAGCTCACCGTGATCGCGGGCGATCCCGATCAGGCGGTCAACTCCTTCCGCGGCGCCAGCACCCGCTTCCTGCAGAACCTCGACGTCACGCCCGAGCGGGACGTCCTGCTGGAGCGGAGCTTCCGCTTCGGGGACGAGGTCGCGGGCGCCGTGAACCGCATCTCCGCGCGGCTGCCGAACCGCTTCGGAGCCGTCGCGCCCGAACGCCCGCGGCCCGGCACCGCGGCCGTCCGGCTGTTCTCCACCCCCGCGAAGGAGGCCGACGCGATCGCCGCGCTGCTGCGGCGCGAGCACGTCCTGGGTGGCGTCCCGTGGGAGGACATGGCCGTCGTCGTGCGGTCCGTCTCGGCGTCGATCGCGCCGCTGCGCCGCGCGCTGGCCTACGCCGGCGTGCCGGTCACCGTGCCCGCCGACGACGTGCCGCTCGCGCGGCAGCGCGCCGTGCACGCACTCCTCCTCGTGCTGCGCGCCGCCGTCGCGCCCGAGGGGCTCGATCCGGCGGAGGCCGTCACCCTGCTCTCGGGTCCCGTGGGCGGCGGCGATCCGCTCACCCTGCGCCGCGTCCGGCGCGCGGTGCGCCGCGCCGACCCGGCGGAGGATCGCGGCTCCGCCGAGATCCTCACCGCGGTGCTCACCGGCGCGGCCGAGTTCGCGCCGTACAAGGCCGTGCTGACCGAGCTCGAGGCGGAGCCGGTCGAGCGTGTGCTCGCCGCGGTCCGCGCCGCCGGCGCCGCGGCCGAGCACGGCACGGTCGAGGAGGTGCTGTGGGCGGCCTGGGCGGCCACGGGCCTCGCGACCCGCTGGGGCGCGCTCGCGCTCCGCGGCGGCACGCTGGGCGAGCAGGCCGACCGGGATCTCGACGCGGTGATGGGCCTGTTCGACTCTGCCGCCGACTTCACCGACACGCTGCCCACCGCGTCCGTGAGCGCCTTCGTCGAATACCTGGAGCAGCTGCAGATCCCGCGTTCCGACCGCGCACGCGGCCGCAGCGGGCAGGCCACCGTCCCCGGCGTCACGCTGCTGTCCGCGCACAGCACCGTCGGGCGGGAGTGGGACGTCGTCGCCGTCGCCGGGGTGCAGGAGGGGCGCTGGCCGAACCTGCGGCGGCGCGGCGGCCTGCTCGGCACCGACGAGCTGCTCGACGCTCTCGACGGCATGGATGCGGCGGCGCTGCCCACGGTCTCGCGGTCGCTGCCGCTGCTCGCCGAGGAGCGCCGGCTGCTGCTCGTCGCCTGCTCGCGGGCCCGCCGCACGCTGCTCATCACGGCGGTCGACACCGCGGACGGCGACGGCGACCTGGTGCCCTCGCGGTTCCTGCAGGGCATCGCGCCGTCGGAGGGAGACGACCCGGAGACCTACACGCCGGCGGTGGAGAGCGCCCCGTCGGCCTCGCTGGACCTGCGCACGCTCGTGGCCGTGCTGCGCACCGCCGCCTGCGATCCCGCGCGCGATCCGGACGAGCGCGCCCACGCGGCGCGGCAGCTCGCCCGGCTCGCGGCCGACCGCGTCCCCGGAGCGCACCCGGACAGCTGGTACGGCGTGGCCGGCGCCAGCACCGACGATCCGCTGTGGTCGCCGGAGGACGGGCCGGTGGCGCTGTCCCCGTCGAACGTGGAGTCCCTCTCGGCGTGCGCGCTGCGCTGGATGCTGGAGCGCTTCGGCGGCAGCGACGGCGACTCCGCCAAACAGGCCACCGGCAACCTGGTGCACACGCTGGTGCAGGCGGTGGCGGGCCGGATCCCCAAGGACGAGGTGACCCGCTCGCTGGAGAAGGTCTGGGACCGCGTGGATCTGGAGGCGGACTGGTTCGCGCAGCGGGAGCTGGCGCGCACCGAGGAGATGCTGGAGTCCTTCCGGTCCTGGCTCGCCGGCAGCCGCGGCGAGCTCACCGAGGCGGGCGTGGAGATCGGCGTCGACGCGGTGATCGAGGGCGCGGGGGAGGATCCCGACGTGCGGATCCGCGGCCGGATCGACCGGCTCGAGCGCGACCCGCTCGGGCGGGCCGTCGTGGTGGACGTCAAGACCGGCCGCACCCTGCCCACGCAGGCCGAGGGACAGGCCCAGGCGCAGCTGCGCACCTACCAGGTGGCCCTCGCGCACGGCGGGATCGGCGGCGTCCCGGAGACCCCGGGCGGCGGCAAGCTGGTGTATGTCGCGAAGGCGCACAACAAGACCGGCGCCACCGTCCGCGAGCAGGACGCGCTCACTCCGGCCGACGTGGACGAGTGGCTCGGCGTGATCCGCGAGGCGGCGCGCCGCACGCGCGGGCCGGAGTTCCCCGCAACGCTGAACGCGTCGTGCCAGTACTGCGCGGTCGCGGCGTGCTGCCCGGTGGTGGACAAGGGGAGGAGCGTCGTCGATGACTGAGGGATTCCCGCACGCGCCGCTGATCTCGGCGGTGGACCTGGCGCACGAGCTGGGCCAGGCCTTCGCGCCCACGGAGGAGCAGCGCGCTGTCATCGAGGCACCGCTCGGCCCGTGCCTGGTCGTCGCCGGCGCGGGCGCGGGCAAGACGGAGACGATGGCCGGCCGCGTGGTGTGGCTCATCGCCAACCGCTACGTCACGCCCGACCAGGTGCTGGGCCTCACCTTCACCCGGAAGGCCGCGCAGCAGCTGATGATCCGCGTGCGCAAGCGGCTCGCACGCCTCGCCGGGGCGCCCGTCGTCGACCGGATCGACGCGTCGGGGGAGCTGCGGGCGTCGCTGCGCACCGTCGAGCCCGAGATCAGCACGTACCACGCCTACGCCGGTCGGCTGCTCGGCGACTACGGCATGCTGCTGCCGGTCGAGCCGTCGGTGCGCCTCGTCTCCGAGACCGAGCGGTGGCAGATCGCGTACGACGTGGTCACCGGGTGGGATGAGGCGCTGGAGCTGGACCGGAACCCGGCGAACCTCACGGAGTGGGTGCTCGGGCTCTCCGGGGCGCTCGCCGACCACCTCGTCACGCCCGATCAGCTGGAGGCCGACGACGACGAGCTGGAGCGCCTGATCGGCCTGCTGCCGCCCGGGCCGCGCCAGCGGGCCGCGCCGAACGCGGCGCTGCTCAAGGCCGCCGAGGTGCAGGAGCAGCGGCGCCGGCTGATCCCGTTGGTGCGGGCCGTCGCCGCGGAGATGCGGGCCCGCGAGGTGCTCGACTTCGGCAGCCAGATGGGGCTCGCGGCGCAGCTCGCGCTCGCCAATCCCGACGTCGCGGGCCTCGAGCGGGCGCGGTTCGGCGCCGTCCTGCTCGATGAGTACCAGGACACCGGGCACGCGCAGCGCATGCTGCTGGCGTCCCTGTTCGGCGGACCGTCGGGCGCCGCCGCCGTGACCGCAGTGGGCGATCCGATCCAGTCGATCTACGGCTGGCGCGGCGCGTCGGCGGCGAACCTGCCGCGCTTCGCGACTGACTTTCCGCAGGCCGACGGCACCCCCGCCCCGCGCCGCGAGCTGCTCACCAGCTGGCGCAATCCGACCGGCGCGCTGGACCTCGCCAACGCCGTCTCCGAGGACCTGCGAAGCCGCGGCGTCCCGGTCTCCGAGCTGAAGGCCCGGCCGGACGCGCCCGAGGGCGACCTGCGGATCTCCCTGCACTCCACCGTCATCGACGAGCGCGACTGGGCCGCCGACGCGATCGCCGAGCAGTGGCGCGGCCGCATCGAGGCGGGGCAGGAGCCGCCGACGGTGGCAGTTCTCGTCCGTCGCAACGCCGACTCCGCCGGCATCGCCGCCGCGCTCGGCGAGCGCGGCGTGCCCGTCGAGGTCGTGGGCCTCGGCGGGCTGCTGAGTACGCCCGAGGTGCAGGACGTGGTCGCGCTGCTCCGGCTCGCCGTCGAACCGCTCGCCGGTACCGCCGCGATGCGGCTGCTCACCGGCCCGCGCTGGCAGCTCGGCGCCGCCGACCTGCGGGCCCTGTGGAACCGCGCGCGCCGGATCGCGCACACGACGGGCCGCGCGGCCGCGGGCGCCGTCGCCACGCCCGAACAGCTCGACGCCGCCCTCGACGCCACGCTGCCCTCGGAGAGTCTCGACGCCGCGGGCCTGGGCGATGCGATCGCCGACCCGGGGCCGGACGCCGACTACTCGGCCGCGGGTCTGGCGAAGATCCGCTCGCTCGACCGCGAGGTGCGGCACGTCCGGGAACGCCTGGGGCACCCGTTGCCCGAGGTCGTGGCCGAGGCCGAGCGGGTTCTGGGCGTGAGCATCGAGACCCGGATCCGCGCGTCCCGGCAGCTCGGCGGCCGCGCGACCGGGCGCGAGCACCTCGACGCCTTCGCCGACGTGGTCGTCTCCTACGCCGAGCGGCCCACCGCCACCCTGCCGGGCCTTCTCGCCTTCCTCGCCGCCGCCGAGAAGGTGGAGGGCGGCCTCACCCCGGGCGACGTGGAGGTCGCCACCGACCGGGTGCAGGTGCTCACGGTGCACTCCGCCAAGGGCCTGGAGTGGGACGTGGTGGCGGTGCCGCACCTGTCGGAGGGCATCTTCCCGTCGAACCGGGCGCTGCCCACCTGGCTCTCGACGCCCGCGGAGCTGCAGCCGAACCTGCGCGGCGATCTCGCCGAGCCGGGCGAGACCGATGGCGTGCCCCGCCTCGACCTCGACGGCTGCAACAACCGCAAGGACCTCGAGGACGCCCTCGACGCGCACCGCAAGGCGCTCAAGGGCATGAACATGCACGAGGACGAGCGCCTGTTCTACGTCGCCGTCACGCGCACCCAGTCGGTGCTCCTGCTGTCCGGGCACTACTGGAGCGAGGACGTGAAGACGCCGAAGGCACCGTCGCGCTTCCTCGTCGCGGCGCGCGACCACGCCCCGGAGGCCGTCACCGAGTGGGCCGCCGAACCTCTCGAGGACGCGCCCAATCCGCTGGAGACCGAGCCGATCCGGCTGCCCTGGCCGCGCGACTTCCTCGGCGCCCACCGCGCCGACGTGGACGCCGGCGCGGAGCTGGTGCTCGTCGAGCTCGGCCGCGGCGCCGACGAGCCCGATCCGGACGAGGCCGACCCGTTCGGCTGGGCCGCCGAGGTCACCGCCCTCCTCGCCGAGCGCGCCCGGCAGGCGCAGCTGGAGCTGGAAGTCGCCGTGCCCCGCGAGGTCTCGGTGAGCCAGCTGGTGGAGCTGCGGCGTAGCCCGGCGACGTTCGCGAGCCGCCTGCGCCGGCCCGTGCCGTTCAAGCCGAACCCGTACGCGCGGCGCGGCACCGCCTTCCACGCCTGGCTGGAGCGCCGATACGGGGCGTCGCGGCTGCTCGACCTCGACGAGCTGCCCGGCGCGGCCGACGGCGACGCCGGCGCCGACGAGAACCTCGCGCTGCTGCAGCGGCGGTTCGAGGAGAGCGAGTGGGCGGCGCGCACCCCCGTCGACATCGAGGTGCCCTTCGAGATCGCCGCCGCGGGCACCGTCGTCCGTGGGCGGATGGACGCCGTCTTCCGCGACCCGGGCGGCGGCTTCACCGTCGTCGACTGGAAGACGGGCGTGCGGCCCACCGAGCCCGCCGACGAACGCGCCGCCGCCGTGCAGCTCGCGGCGTATCGGCTGGCGTGGGCCCGGCTGCGCGACGTGCCCGTCGACGACGTGCGGGCGGCCTTCTTCTACGTGCGGTCCGGGGAGACGGTGGCACCGTCGGACCTGATCGAGCACCAGGGCCTCGCGGACCTGATCACGAGCGCGGGGGAGGGCTAGGCGGGTTCGCCCTTGTCGCGGGCGATCTTCACGGCCGAGACGACCATCGGCAGCTGCAGCGGCAGCCGGGCGTACGCGCCCAGCTTCAGCGGCAGCGGCTTGTCGGACCACTGCTGCGCCATGTGCACGTTGGCGGGGAAGACCGCGGCGAACAGCGCGGCCGCGGCGACGCCGCCGAGCCGGCGGGTCCTGGGGGCGGCCAGCAGCGCGGCGGTGGTCAGCTCCGCGACGCCCGAGAGCTGCGTCGCGCGGCGGGGCGTCAGTCCCAGCGGAAGATTCGGCGGCACGATCGCATCGAAGGGCTTCGGCGCGACGAAGTGCAGGGCGCCCATCCCGGCGAGGGAGAGGGCCATTCCGCGGGCGAGCTTGTCGGTGCGACGGGCGGGGCCGTGTGTGGACAGCATCTGCAGATTGTGGCAGATTGCTCGTCGGTTCCGCCGGACGTGCTAGACCGGACGGGTAACGACCAGCAATTCTCGCGAGGAATCGTCCAGGTAGGTATGTCCGCACGCACCACGTTCCGCAGACGGAGTAAGTCCGAGCTGACGGATCTCCCCGACCATGCGCTGGTCAGTGTCCTCCGCATCCCCGCGGGGGACTCCACCAACCCGTGGCGCGCCATCGGCGCCCGCGTCCTGGTCGCGCTGGGCGCGCTGTTCCTGGCGGTGTTCATCGTCTACATCGAGCGCGACGGGTACCGGGACTCCGCGATCGAAGCGGGGCTCGAGGGTAAGACGTCGCTGACCTTCCTCGACTGCCTCTACTACGCCACCGTCTCCCTCTCGACCACGGGCTACGGCGACATCACCCCGGTCACCCAATCCGCGCGCCTGATCAACGTCCTGCTGATCACCCCGCTGCGCATTCTCTTCCTCATCGTCTTGGTCGGAACCACGCTCCAGGTGCTCACGGAGCGGTCCCGCCAGGCGTTCAAGATCCAACGTTGGAGGTCAGCGGTGCACAACCACACGATCGTCGTGGGCTACGGCACGAAGGGCCGCACGGCGGTGAGCGCGATGATCAACGACGGCATCGAGCCCAGCAAGATCGTCGTCGTCGACACCGATCAGGCCGCGCTCGAGGTCGCCGAGATCGACGGGCTGGTCACCGTCCGCGGCGACGCCACGAAGGCCGACGTGCTCCGGCTCGCCGGCGCCCCGCGCGCCGCGTCGATCATCATCGGCGCCAACCGCGACGACGCCGCGGTGATGGTCACGCTGACCGCCCGCGAGCTCGCGCCGCGCGCGAAGATCGTCGCCTCGATCCGCGAGTCCGAGAACACCCACCTGCTGCGCCAGTCCGGCGCCGACTCGGTGGTCGTCTCCTCGGAGACGGCCGGCCGCCTGCTCGGCATGGCGACCACCACCCCGTCGGTCGTGGAGATGATCGAGGACCTGCTCTCGCCCGGCGACGGCTTCAACATCGCCGAGCGTGAGGTGACCCGCGTCGAGGTGGGCCGCTCGCCGCGGCACCTGCCGAACATCGTGTTGGGCGTGGTCCGCAAGGGCAACCTGTACCGCGTCGACTCGCCCGCCGTCTCGGTCGTCGAGGCCGGCGACCGGCTGCTGTTCGTCCGCAACGCCGACGTGAAGGCCTCCGGCTAGCTCCGCAGCAGTGCGATGACCGGCGCCATCGCCTCGAGGTTGTGGTCGATCACCGTGACATAGCCGATGCCGAGCCGCTCGCGGAGTTCCCGCAGGCGGTCCGCCATCGCGCCAGGGGAGCCGACGAGCACGCTGATGTAGTCCGCGGGTGCGTCCTCGTCCCACGTCACGCGCGGGGTGAGTCCCTCCGGTCGGCCGGTGCCGGTCGGCAGGAGGGCCTGGATCACCGTGTTGACCTCGACGGTGCCGGTGCGCTCGCCCAACAGGCGGTTCAGGTGCGCGATCCGGTCCGCCGCCTCGGTCTCCGTGGTCAGCCGCAGGCGGCCAGCGTCGTCCGTGCGCGCGCCCGATAGCCCGATGACGTCGGCGTGCCGCGCCGCCACTCCCAGGAGCCGGTCGCCCCACCCGGCGATGAACAGCGGTGGCCCACCCGGCCGGGCCGGGCGCGGCGTCTGCTTCTCGTCCGCGAAAGCGGCGCGCAGCGCGGCCGCCGTGGCGTCCAACCGGTCGACGCGTTCGCGCGCCGTCGGGAAGGGGATCCCGGCCCGCTCGAACTCGGCGGCGGCGTAGCCCGCGCCGAGCCCCAGTTCCACCCGCCCGTCGGTGAGCAGGTCGACGGTGGCGGCGTCGCGCGCGAGGAGTGCGGGGCTGTAGAAGGGCGCGTTGAGCACGAAGGTGTTGAGACGAACCCGCTCCGTGGCCTCCGCCGCGAGCATCATCGCGGGGAAGGGCGCGAGCATGCCGAGGTGGTCGGGGACGCCGATCACGTCGAAGCCGAGCTCCTCCGCGCGGCGGCACCGCTCCACCCAACTCGCGCGCGACGCCGCGGCGCCGAGCGCCACGCCGAACCGGAAGTCCTGGACCATGCGGTCATTGAACCAGCGGCCGACGTGCCCCGCCCGGCGTCGCCCACGGTCGCGGCGGTTCAGGTGGTGAAGAGCTGCAGGACGCCGGTGACGGTGCCCGTCGCCGTCGTGGAGTCGATCGTCAGGTCGCGGACCAGCGAACCGAAGGTCGGCGTCTGGACGCGGTCCTGAACCCAGTAGCCCGTCGACCCCACGGTGCCGCGTTCGTCACTGCGGTCCATGCCCATGCGCTGCACGAGAGTAGCGACGCTCGCGGGCGCGGCCTCGATGGAGAACCGGGAGCCCATGTCGAGACCGCAATCCGAACTCAGCTGGACGAGTCGCACCCCCATCTGCTCGGCGTCGGCCGGAACCCGCGCTTCCGACAGCAGCTTCGGCCCGTCGTCGGTGAGACAGTGGCGCTGGACCACAGGCTCGCCGCCGGGCCACGAACACCCTCCGACGAGGACCGCGACGGTCGCCAGGGCGAGACGGGCACGCACGATCAGTCGCCGGTCGCGGCGGGCCGGTCGGTGGCGGCGTACTGCGACCACGAGCCGGGGTAGAGGCGGCCGCCGGGGAAGCCCGCGTGCTCCGAGGTGAGCAGGTCGTGGCACGCCGTGACGCCGGAGCCGCAGTAGGCGATGAAGTCCGCGCCGGGCCGCAGGCCGGCCTCCTCGAACCTCGCTCGGAGGGTCGCGCGGGGGAGCAGCGCACCGTCGGACACGTTCTCCCGGCACGGCACGCTGACCGCGCCGGGGATGTGGCCCGCCCGCGGGTCGACGGTCTCGTTCTCGCCGCGGAACCGGTCCGCGGGGCGCGCGTCGATCACGGGGACGGCGCCAGCGGCGGCCTCGTCGATGGTGGCCAGGCGGTCCGCGGGCCACGGTCGCGGCGTGAAGCGCGCGGGCGCGGGCTCGACGGTGCCGGTGTCGTCGAAGGGGCCGAGCGGGCCGTCGAGCAGCGCGGCGGATTCGCCGAGCGCCCGCAGCAGCCACACGAGGCGCGCGGCCATGACGCCGCCCGCGTCGTCGTAGGCGACCACCGTCGCGCCGTCGCCGATGCCCGCCGCGGAGAGTCCCGCGGCGAAGGCCTCCGGGGTGGGCAACGGGTGCCGGCCCTCGGCGGACGACGGGGGAGCGGCGAGGTAGCCGTCGAGGTCGACGAACACCGCGCCCGGCAGGTGGCCGGCGTCGTAGGCCTCGCGAGTGGAGCGCCCGTCGAGGTAGCAGCGGGTGTCGGCCAGGATCACGCCGGGGTTGGCCCGCACCCACGAGGCGTCCACGAACGGTTCGATCATGCCGTCAGCCTACGATGATGAGCGTGGCGAAGCTCAGTCTGACCGTGCCCCCGCTCCTCTCCCGCTATCACGTCGACCGCGCCGACGAACTGCGCGCCGACGAGACCGCGCTCGACGCGGCGTGGGCGACCGCGAAGGTGCTGCGCCTCGACCCGCGCGGGCGCTTCGACCTCGACGGCACCGAGCTCGTCTTCGCCCGTGGGCACGAGGTCGCGCCGTCGCGCCCGGCCGACGCGGTGCTGCTCGGCCGGGTCGACGGGGCGGTCGTCTTCGCGCTGCGCGTCGACGTCTTCGACGGCGCCGACCTGCGCATGCGCGGGCACCTGCTCTCCGCGGTGGACTCCGCGCTGCTCGCGCAGGCCCTCGGCATCCTCAATTGGCACGCCACCGCCGGCTTCTCGCCCGTCGACGGTGCGCCGACGCTCCCCGGGAAGGCCGGCTGGGTGCGCACCACCGCCGACGGTCGCGAGGAGTTCCCCCGCACCGACGGCGCCATGATCACCCTCGTGCACGACGGCGGCGATCACGTCCTGCTCGGCCGCCAGCACCAGTGGCCGGAGCGGCTGTTCTCGCTGTTCGCGGGATTCGTCGAGCCGGGCGAATCGCTGGAGCAGTGCGTCGCGCGGGAGCTGCACGAGGAGGCGGGGATCGAGGTCGACGAGATCACCTACGTCGCGAGCCAGCCCTGGCCCTTCCCGCGCTCGCTGATGCTCGGCTTCACCGCCCGCGCCTCCCGCGACGCAGCGCTCGACTTCCGCGATGGCGAGATCGCCGAGGCGCGGTGGTTCAGCCGCCGGGAGGTGCGCGACGCGCTGGCCGCCGGCGACTGGAGCACCGACGCCCCCGACGCCCCGCTGCTCCTGCCCAACTCCATCTCGATCGCGCGCGCGATCACGGAGGCCTGGGCGGCGCAGTAGGTCTCCACCCGGATCTCCACCCGCGGGCCGAGGCGCTCCGACGGCCTCACTCGTAGCGTCCTTCTCATGAGCTACGTACGCGGATTCCTTCCCTGGATCGTCCTGGCGATCGCCTCGTCGGCCGTCGGCTGGCAGTGGGGCGCTGTGGCCGCGCTTGCGGTCGCCGTCGCGCTGCTGGTGCAGGACCGGCGCGCAGGGCGGGCGGCGGGCGCGCTCGAGCTCGGTGGCGTCGTCTACTTCGTCGCACTCGCGGCGCTCGCGTTCGTGGTGCCGCACTCGCCGCTCGAGGCCTACGACGGTGCGCTCTCGTCGGCGTGGCTCGCCGTGATCGCGGGGATCGGGCTCGGGACGGGCCGTCCGTTCACGCTGGCGATCGCCCGGCGGTCCGTCGACGAGGCGACCGCGGGCCACCCGATGTTCCTGCACGTCAACATGGTCATCACCGCGGCGTGGGCGGGATCCTTCGCCGCGACCGCCTTGCTGGGCGCGGCGTGCGTCGCGCTGAGCGAGCCGGAGCCGGTGCGGATCGCGGTCCAGGCGCTGGGCTTCGCGCTGCCGGCGCTGTTCACCCGGGCGTACGTCGCGCGGGTCGGCGAGCGGCGGGCCGTGCTTGCGGCGGCGTGAGCGCGGAACGAGAAAGTCCGGTCATTCGTCTCAACGATCGTTGAGACGAATGACCGGACTTTCGTCGGGAGGATCAGACGCCGAGCTTGCGCTTGACGTCGGCGAGGGACGGGTTGGTCGCGGTGGAACCGTCCTCGTACTTCACGGTGGGCACCGTCTGATTCCCGCCGTTGACGCCCTCCACGAACTGGGCGGCCGCGGGATCCTCCTCGATGTTGATCTCGGTCCACTCGATCCCGTTGGCCTTGAGGCCCGTCTTGAGGCGGTTGCAGTAACCGCACCACGTGGTGGTGTACATCGTCAGCTGGCTCATGCCATGACTCAACCACGCCGCGCCCGCACTTCTTCCCCGGCCCCGACCTGTCGGACCCGACTGGAATACTCGACGGTGTGATCGAAGCACTGGACCCGGAACAGCAGGAGGCGGTTCTCGCGCCGCGCGGACCGGTGTGCGTGCTGGCGGGCGCGGGCACGGGCAAGACCCGCACCATCACGCAACGCATCGCGCACCAGGTGTCCACGGGGCACGTCGCCGCAGGTCAGGTGCTCGCCGTGACGTTCACCTCGCGGGCCGCGGGGGAGATGCGGGCCCGGCTGCGCAGCCTGGGCATCGGCGGGGGCGACGGGCAGCCGGGCGTGCAGGCCGTCACCTTCCACGCGGCCGCGATGCGGCAGCTGCGGTACTTCTGGCCCCGCGCCATCGGCGACACCCGCTGGGAGCTGCTGGACAACAAGTTCCCGGTGATCGGCCGCGCCGCCCGCGACTGCGACCTGCGGCCCGAGACCGACACCATCCGTGACCTGCTCAGCGAGATCGACTGGGCGAAGGCCTCCCTCGTCACCCCCGAGACCTACGCGAAGGCCGTTGAGGACGCGGGCCGCACGGCTCCCATGGCGCCGGGCACCGTCGCGGACGTCTACGCCGCCTACGAGCGGCGCAAGACCGATCAGGACGGTAACAGGCTCCTCGACTTCGACGACCTGATCCTGGTCACGGCGGCGATCCTCGAGGACAACCACGTGGTCGCCGAGGAGTTCCGCGACCGCTATCGCAGCTTCGTCGTCGACGAGTACCAGGACGTCACGCCGCTGCAGCAGCAGCTGCTCAACGCCTGGCTCGGCGAGCGCGACGACCTCACCGTGGTGGGAGACGCGAACCAGACCATCTACTCCTTCACCGGCGCCACCCCGAACTACCTGCTCGACTTCACCCGCCGCTTCGAGGACGCCACCATCGTCCGGCTGCAGCGCGACTACCGCTCCACGCCGCAGGTCGTGGCGCTCGCCAACAAGGTGATCGGCGCGGCGCAGGGCCGCGTCGCCGGCACCCGCCTCGAACTGATCGGCCAGCGCCCCGAGGGGCCCGCCCCCATCTACGCCGAGGTCGACGACGAGCCCGCCGAGGCGAAGCTCGTCGCCAAGCGCATCAAGGAGCTGCTCGCCCGCGGCGTCCCCGCCAGCGAGATCGCCATCCTCTACCGCATCAACGCCCAGTCGGCCGTCCACGAGGCCGCGCTCACCGAGGCCGGCATCCCGTACCAGGTGCGTGGTGGCAGCGCCTTCTTCGAGCGGCCCGAGATCGGCCAGGCCGTGCGGGCGCTCATGGAGCGCGCGGGTCAGTTCGGCGGCGTCGCGGGCGCGGAACTGCTCGCCCTGGTGAAGGGCGCGCTGGAGCCGCTGGGCCTCACCCCGGAGGCGCCCGACGGTGCCCGCGCCCTCGAGCGTTGGCAGGCGCTCGGCGCGCTGGTCGAGCTGACGGCCGATCTCGCGAAGGAGCGGCCGGGCCTCACGCTCGCCGAGCTCATCGGCGAGCTCCGCGCCCGCGCCGAGGCCAAGCACCCGCCCACGATGCAGGGCGTCACCCTCTCGTCGCTGCACGCGGCGAAGGGCCTGGAGTGGGACGCGGTCTTCCTCGTCGGACTCACCGAGGGCTCGGTGCCGATCTCGCAGGCCATCGCCAAGGGGGATCCCGAGCCGATCGAGGAGGAGCGCCGCCTGCTCTACGTGGGCGTAACCCGCGCCCGGGAGCACCTGCACCTCTCCTGGGCGCTCGCCCGCAACGAGGGCGGGCGCAGGACGCGCAAGCGCACCCGCTTCCTCGACGTGGTCGCCGGGCAGGCCGACGCGGGCCGGCCGCGCGTCGATGCGGGGCCGTCGAAGGGCAAGCGCCGCAGCTCCGACGTCTGCCGCGTGTGCGGCGGCATTCTCGACACCCGCGAGGAGAAGCTGCGCTCGCGCTGCGAGGACTGCCCGTCGGACCTCAACGACGCGCTCGTGGAGGCGCTGAAGCTCTGGCGCACCGGCCAGGCCCGCGATCAGCAGGTCCCGCCGTACACGATCTTCTCCAACGCCACCCTGTTCGCGATCGCCGAGCACCAGCCGCGCACCCGTGCCCAGCTGGTGCGGATCAACGGCATCGGGTCGACGAAGATCGACAAGTACGGCGACGAGGTGCTCGCGCTCGTCTCCGAGCACGCCTGAATTCCGTGAAAGTGCAGGTCAAAAATAACTTGTGCGGATAGTTTCGTCCGCATACTGTGGAACACGACCGCACGGGATGACGCGCGAGGTACTGCCTCGCTCGCCGGAACGTGATTGACCAGCGCGCGAAAGGAGGCAAACGAAATGAACAACGCAATCATCAACGCAAGCAAGCAGTTCACCGCAGCAGAGGGTGGAGTGTTCGCTGCAGTAGCGGTTCGTATCGAGGCCTCCCACGCCCTGCCCGGCATGTCGCCACGTCTCTGGCGACTGCGCCAGGAGCAGGCGACGTACGCCGTCGATCACGAACCGCTCACGCGCCCCGTGTGTCTTTCGCGACGAGGTTAGGTCCTTAGACCCACCTCTTCACATTCACCACGGGCCCCGCAGCAGCGCGGAACCCGTGGATTCGCGGTCTCTCGTCACCCCCGCACCGTCGGGGATCGAGGACCGCCACACGGTTCGCGCACCCACTTGGAAGAACATCCCGTGCGCCTGACCGGGCGCCGCTACCGAGGCCACCTGAACCGCAGGTGGAATGGTGACCAGAAGTGCCGACCATCATGGACGAACGACCAATCGTCCGCACCATCGATTCCATCAGTATCACCCGGACGACCAGTATCGAGAGCCGCGTGCCCTGCCGGGCCGGGGATCCCGACCTCTGGTTCGCCGAGGCCCCGTCGGACCTCGAGCGGGCCAAGACCCTCTGTGAGACCTGCCCCCTCCAGCGCGCCTGCCTGGCCGCCGCCCTCGAGCGCGGCGAACCCTGGGGCGTGTGGGGCGGCCAGATCTTCGAGCAGGGCGTCGTGATCGCGCGCAAGCGCCCGCGCGGCCGGCCGCGGAAGAATGCGGCCTGAGCGCAATGAGCCCCGATCCGAGAGGATCGGGGCTCATTCGTTTCCGGGGTCCGCGGCGACAACGCCCGGCGGCGATCGGGGGCGTCCCGACCACCGCGCTGTGATCGGTGACCCGAAAGCCGTTTCGGCGTTGTCCGCGAAAACATTGCGACCGCACAGTGATGCGGCGCACAGTTGATCCACGCCGATTCGACTGAGAGTTAGGACGCCCGATGACGGACCAGACCACCGAGGCCCTCGTGGACGGCATCGCCCGTTCCCGCGACACCGACTACCTCGACATGGAGGCGCTGCTCTCCGACGAGGAGAAGGACCTGCTGGTCAAGGTCCGCAAGTTCGGCGACAAGGAGCTCCTCCCCATCGTCAACGACTACTGGGAGCGCGGCGAATTCCCCTTCGAGATCCTGCCGAAGCTGCGCGAGCTGAAGATCGTCGGCGACACCATGACCGGCTACGGCATCACGCCGATGACAGCGGTCGGGCAGGGCCTGGTCTCATACGAGCTGGGGCGCATCGATGGCAGCATCGCGACGTTCCTCGGCGTGCACGTGGGCCTGGCCATGCAGTCGATCTACATCCTGGGCTCCGAGGAACAGCGGCAACGGTGGCTGCCGGCGATGGCGAACCTCGACACGATCGGCGCCTTCGCGCTCACCGAGCCCGACCACGGCTCCGACTCCGTCGCGTTGGAGGCCACTGCGACCCGCGACGGGAGCGACTGGATCCTCAACGGCCTCAAACGCTGGCCCGGCAACGCGACCTGGTGCGACGTCATCGTCGTCTTCGCCCGTGACACCGGCGACGGCAAGGTCAAGGCCTTCGTCGTGGAGAAGGACGATCCCGGGTACAGCGCCACCAAGATCGGCGGCAAGGTCTCGCTGCGGATGGTGCAGAACGCCGACATCGTGCTCGACGACGTGCGGGTCGCCGACGACCGCCGCCTGGTGAACTGCAACGGCTTCCCCGATGTCTCCAAGGTCCTCATGGGCACCCGCAACGCGGTCGCCTGGTCGTCGACGGGGCACGCGGTGGCGGCCTACGAGATCGCGCTGACGTACGCGCAGCGTCGCACCCAGTTCGGTAAGCCGATCGCGGCCACGCAGAGCGTGCAGAGCAAGCTCGTCGAGATGCTCGCCGACGTCACGTCGATGCAGCTCTACTGCATCCGGCTCGGCCGCCTGCTCGACGAGGGCGCGGTCACCGACACCATGGCCGCGCTCGCCAAGTACTACTGCAGCGTCAAGGCCCGGCACGTGTGCCGGATGGCGCGCGATGTGCTGGGCGGCAACGGGATCACCCTCGACTTCCACGTGATGCGGCACCTCTGCGACATGGAGGCGCTGGTCACCTACGAGGGCACCGCCGAGATCCAGTCGCTGCTCGTGGGGCGCGAGGTCACGGGGAAGAGCGCCTTCGTCTGACCGCTGTCGCGGAATCCCGCGAACGCCACCTCGCCGCGTGATACACATCACAGTGCGATCGCATACTGCGATCGCAGCCCCGCGGGGCGAGTGAGAGGCGGCATGCGATGTCCATCGATCCGGTCCTGATGCCCACGGCCACATCACCGATCCGCGACAAGGTGGTCACGGCGAAGGAGGCGGTGCGTCTCGTCCGCGACGGCGACCACCTGGTGCTCGAGGGCTTCGCCGGGCAGGGCTTCGCGGAGGAGCTCGTGCTGGCCCTCGAGGAGCGCTTCCTCGCGACCGGCTCGCCGAAGGACCTGTCGCTGGTGTTCACCGTGGCGCAGGGCGACCGGGGCGAGCGCGGCACCGTCCACCTGTGCCACGACGGGATGATCAAGCGCGCGATGGGCGGCCACTACGGCATGGCTCCCGCGCTGCAGAAGCTCGCGTTGTCGGGCGAGATCGAGGCCTACAACCTGCCGCAGGGCGTGATCGCGCAGCTGCTGCGCGACACCGGTGCCGGCAAACCGGGGCTGATCACCCACGTCGGGCTGGGGACCTTCGCCGACCCCCGGCTCGGCGGCGGCAAGGTCAACGACGCGACCACCGAGGACCGCGTCCGGCTGATGGAGATCGACGGCCGCGAGTACCTCTTCTACAAGGCCTTCGACCGGCTCGACGTCGCCTTCCTCCGCGGCACCACCGCGGACCCCAGCGGCAACGTCACCATGGAGAAGGAGGCGCTCACGCTCGAGGCGCTCGAGACGGCGATCGCCGTGCACAACAAGGGCGGCCTCGTGATCGTGCAGGTCGAGCGGATCGCCGAGCGCGGATCGCTGAACCCGCGGGACGTGAAGATCCCGGGTGCCCTCGTCGACTGCGTGGTCGTCGCGACCAGCCCCGCGCGCCACACCCAGTCGTGGGGCTCGCAGTACAACCCGGCGATGAGCGGCGAGATCCGCCAGCCGATGAGCTGGATCGATCCGATGCCGCTCGACCCGCGCAAGGTCATCGCGCGCCGCGCCGCGCTGGAGCTCCGCCCGAACTCCGTGGTCAACCTCGGCATCGGTGTCCCCGAGGGCGTCGCCGCCGTGGCCGCGGAGGAGGGCGTCCTCGAGTACCTCACGCTAACCGCGGAGCCGGGCGTGATCGGCGGCATGCCTGCGGGTGGAACGGATTTCGGCTCCGCCATCAATGCCGACGCGATCCTCGCCCAGCCGTCCCAGTTCGACTTCTACGACGGTGGTGGGCTCGACGCCGCGTTCCTCGGCATGGCGCAGGCCGACGGTGCCGGCAACGTCAACGTCAGCCGGTTCGGGCCTCGCCTCGCGGGCGCGGGCGGCTTCATCAACATCAGCCAGAACGCCAAGGCGGTCTACTTCCTGGGCACCTTCCTCGCGCCGGCGCGGACCGAGGTCTCCGACGGTGCCATCGTCACCTCGGACGGTCCGGCCGCGCCCAAGTTCGTCGCGGCCGTCGACCAGCGCACCTTCTCCGGCGAGTACGCCCACGCGTCGGGTCAGCCGGTCATGTACATCACCGAGCGGTGCGTCTTCCGGCTCTCCGAGCGCGGCATGGAGCTCATCGAGATCGCGCCCGGCGTCGACCTGCAGCGCGACGTGCTGGATCTGCTGGGCTTCAAGCCGATCATGGACGGCCCGCCCGCGCTCATGGATCCACGGATCTTCCGCGACGACCCCATGGGGCTGCGGGACGACCTGCTGTCGGTGCCCCTTGAAGCGCGGTTCAGTTACGACGAGAAGCGGAACCTGTTCTTCATGAACTTCGAGGGCGTCGCGGTGCGCACCGAAGAGGAGGTGGAGCGCGCCGGGGTGGAGATCGAGCGGCGGCTCGCGGAGATCGGACGGCCCGTCAACGTGGTGATCAACTACGACAACTTCGTGCTCGGCCCCGACCTCGTCGACGAGTACGCCACCCGCGTCCGCCGGATGAGCAAGTACTACGAGTCGGTGACCCGCTACACGACGTCGGCGTTCCTGCGGCTCAAGTTGGCCGATCACCTCGCCGACCGCGGCCTCGCGCCCCACCTGTACGAGAGCCGGACGGAGGCCGTCGCCGCGTCGAAGGAGGACCTCGACTGATCGCTTACGCGGGCGGCGATGCCTGCGACAGGCAGACGAGGTGCCCGTCGGGGTCTCGCACGACGGCCATCCGCTCGCCCCACGGCCGCTCCTCGGGCGGGTCCACCACCGCGCCGCCGCGCGCGGACCAGGTCGCCACGGTGCCGTCCAGGTCGGCGACGGCGAAGCCGAGGGCGACGGCGGTGTCGCTGGGCGTCGCCGGGCGTTCGTGCAGCATGATCTCGACGCCGTCGGCGGTGGCGAGCCACGCCAGCTCGCCGGCGGCGGCGGTGCGCCGCAGGCCGACGAGGCCCTCGTAGAAGGCCAGCGCGGCGTCCAGCTCGGACACGGAGACGACGAGGCGGGAGATCGATGCGGTCATGCGTCCGACGTTATTCGTCGCCGTCGAGCAGCGGCACCCAATGCTCCACGATGGCGCGGTACGGTGCCTCGGCCTCCATCTGCGAGCAGATGCCCACCATGCCCAGTAGGACGCGGAACAGCATCACGTATTCCGGCGGCAGCGCGAGCTTGCGGCCCGTCTGGAACTGCTCGCTGCGTACGTCGGTCGCGGTGTACGCGGCCTTCATCAGCCATTTGCGGGTGAAATGGAAGCTCTCGGACCGCAGCGGATCGACGTAGGGCGCCAGGTAGCCACGGATGTCCTCGGGCGTGATCTCCAGCCGCGGCGGGATGAAGCCCTGGCTCCGCAGCAGCGGGAACAAGGCGTCGTAGTCCTCGTCGCGGGCGAGCCGCAGGATCTTGCCCACGGCCGGCGGGATGCCCCCGGGGTACTCGGCGACGGCACCGAAGTCGAGGGCGACGAGCCGCCCGTCGGGCGCGATCATGAAGTTCCCGGGGTGCGGGTCGCCGTGCAGCAGGCCCGTGCGGGCGGGCGCACTGACCTCGAACTCGGTGAGCTTCAGTGCGGCGTCGTTCCGCTCCGCCTGGGTGCCGTTCGCGATGACGTCGCGGAGCGGCCGGCCGGTGACCCACTCGCTGATGATCACGGTGGGGGCGCTGGCGAAGACCTTCGGCACCTGGACGTTCGGGTCACCGTCGAAGGCCTTGGCGAACTTGCGCTGGTTGGTGGCCTCGTACCGGTAGTCGAGCTCGGCCTCGGTGCGGTCCGTGAGCTCCTGCACGAGCGACTTCACGTCGGCGCCCGGCGTGAGCGGCTTGAGCACGGAGCTGAGTCGGCCCAGGGCCTTGAGGTCGGCGCGCAGGGCCTCGTCGGCGCCCGGGTACTGGACTTTGACCGCCACCTCCCGGCCGTCGGACCACACGCCGCGGTGCACCTGGCCGATGGACGCGGACGCCGCCGCCTCGTCATCGAAGGAGCTGAACCGGTCCCGCCAGCCCGTGCCCAGCTGCTGGTCGAGCACCCTGTGCACGGTCGCCGCGGGCATGGGCGGGGCCTCGTTCTGCAGCTTCGCGAGCGCGTCACGGTAGGGGGCCGCGTACTCCGGCGGCACAGCGGCCTCCATCACGCTCATGGCCTGGCCGAGCTTCATCGCGCCGCCCTTGAGCTGCCCCAGGACCTCGAAGAGCTGCTCCGCGGCCTTGGCCTGCAGCTCCGCGTTCACCTCGTCCTTATCGGCGCCGGCGAGCCGCTTGCCCCAGCCCACCGCCGTGCGGCTGGCCATACCCAGCGGCAGCCCCGCCAGCTTGGCCGTGCGCTTCGCACTGCCACGAGTGATCTCGGACATCTGGCCCCCTGGAGTCAGCCTGCCGCCTCGGACGCGGCTGCGGGGACCCCGCATCCGCACCCGGGGTGCATGAACCATCGTCGGACGGCGATCGCGCTGCCCTCGACCTCCAACGTACAGCCGAGGGCGTCCGGCGGGTCCGCCGAGTCCCACCGCCCGGCGGCGACGGACGCCACCTGCTGCGCGGCCACCGCGGCGGTCATCCGCAGGATCTGGGCCGAGGCCCGCCCCGCGCGGCCGAACAGCTGGCAGGCGAGCGTGGGCCACCCGGGATCGGCGTCGGCCCGGGCGCGGTCCAGGCAGCGCAGGCACGGGCCCGCGCCGGGCAGCACCAGCGGCCCGACGATCCCGGCGCCGTCGCGCAGGACCACCGGCAGGTGCGGCACCCGTTCCCGCATCAGCCGCGCCACCAGCACGGGATCGGGGGAGAGGGCGTCTGCGAGCACGACGAGGTCGACGCCGCGGCCGGCCGGCGTCCAGCTCCGCGCGGTCCCGGCGGTCACCCGGACCTCGTCGAGGGCGGCGAGCTCGCCGAGCACGGTGTCGGAGACCGGGCCCCGCCCGTGCAGGTGGACCTGCAGGGGCGCGTGCGGCGGTTCCGCCTCCAGCAGCCCGTGGCCGCGGAGCGCGTCCAGCAGCTCGGTGACGTCGGACGGGGTCATGCCCAGGTCGGCGGCGCGGCGCTCCAGCTCGCGCGCGGTGCGGAAGGACTGCAGCCAGCGCAGCAGCCCCGCCGTCGCGTCCGGCGCCAGCCACGGCGGCGGTTGCAGCACGGGCGCGCCGGTCGCCGAGGCGCCCAACTGGACCAGCGTGGGCGGCCGGACGACGACGGTGAGGTACGGGTTCAGACGGTGCCGCATGGCTCCAGTCGAGCACGCCGGCGCTCCGTGAACCGTCCGGAATCAGCGGCTATCCACAGGCGGATACCGGTGTTGATCAGGGGCGATGGGGCGCGGCGGAGATCTCTCGCGCGGTCACCGGTGGCGCGGCGACGAAGACCTCGCGCCGGAACCGGCCGAACAGCGCGGCGCTCTCCCGCAGCAGTGCCCGCCGCGAGCCGCCGACCGCCGCCAACGCGCGACCGTGGTCTGCGGCGACCACGATCGACACCGCGCAGGCGAAGCCCTGCCAGAGGGCCCCGATCGCGCGCCGCCGAGCGGGTGGGGTGGCCGCGAAGCCCTCGCTGAGGCGGTCCCGCTGGAATCGAATGTGGTATTGCTCGTCGTCGAGGATGCGGCGGCTGACCTCGGCGAGGAGCGGATCGGGCGACTGCGCGAGCGCCCCGTAGTAACTGACCGCGATGAGTTCCGCGACGGTCAACACGAGCAGCTCGCAGCGCAGGCCGAGGGCGCGACGGGCGCGTACGAAAACCGCGTCCGACCAGTGCCCGTCGAGCAGTTCGCCGCCGCCCGCGCGGATCAGCTCCGCGAGGAGTCGTGCGTGCTCGTTCTCCTCGGCGACGAACAGTCGGACCGCCGCGGCGTAGGCCGGGTCGCCCGCGGCGTCGGCGTGCGCGGCCAGCGTCGCGCCGTCGCCACTCTCACCGACCTGGAAGCGCTGCAGGCTCGCGATCACCGACGGGGGCAACTCCGCGCCGAGGGACCACGCCGGGTCCGGTCCGCGTCGTCGTGCCCGTTCTTCGAAGTGTTCGACCCATTCCATCCCTCCTTCATAGCCCAGTAAAGCTGAGATGAAGGTGAGTGGATTCGGTCAGTTCCCGTCGGATTCGCCGCCGGACTCGCGTCCCAGCCGCTCGATCGCGGCGATCGGGTCGTCGAGGTCCGACGGGTCGGCGCCGGACGCGTCGCCGAGCATGCGGTCGATGAAGGCCGCGGGCGCGTCCAGGTCGGCGGCGTCGGGGATCAGGTCGGGGTGGGCCCAGATGCCGTCGCGCTCCTCCATCGAGGTGGCGTTCAGGATCCGCTCCCACAGGTCGGCCGCCTCGCGCACCTTGCGGGGGCGCAGCTCCAGGCCGACGAGCGTGGCGAAGGTCTGCTCGGCCGGGCCGCCCGACGCGCGCCGGCGGCGCATCGTTTCGCGCAGCGCGGCGGCGCTGGGCAGCCGGTCGGCGATCGCGGCGTGCACGACGTCCTCGACCCAGCCCTCGATGAGCGCCAGCAGCGTCTCGAGGCGCTCGAGCGCGGCGGTCTGCTCCGGCGTGGCCTGGGGCTGCAGCGCGGCGCCCTGCGCGGCCATCAGTTCCTCGAGCTTCGACGGGTCCTGCAGCGCGGTCGGGTCGAGGTTGCGGGAGAGCTCCTCGATGCCCGACATGTCGATGGTGATGCCGCGGGCGTACTGCTCGACGGTGTCGAGGACCCGCGCGCGCAGCCACGGCACGTGCGAGAACAGGCGTTGATGTGCGGCTTCGCGGGCGGCGAGGAACACCAGGATCTCCTGGTCCTTGATGTCCAGGTCCTTGCTGAAGGCCTCGATCGCCTCGGGCAGTAGGGCGGCGGTGTCCTCGGGGCCGAGCGGCAGGCCGATGTCGGTGCTGGTGAGCACCTCCTTCGACAGCGAACCGAGCGCCTGCCCGAGCTGCGTGCCGAACGACATCGAGCCGATCTGGCTGAACATCCCCATCATCGGCGCGGCCATCTCGCGCGCCTCCTCGGGCATGCTCTGCATCCACGAGCCGGAGATCTTCTCCGCGACAGGGTTCACCAGCCGCTTCCACGTGGGCAGGGTCTTCTCCTGCCAGTCGACGGGGGTCCACGCAGCCGTCTTCTGCGGGCCGGCCGGGAGCACCGTGGCACCGTCGAGCCAGAGCTGCGCGAGGTGCATCGCCTCCTCGACGGCCTTGCGCTGCGACTCGGAGACGGGCTCGTGCTTGCCGAGGGTCTGGCGCGCGAGCTGCGCCGCGAGCGTGTAGTTGACGGGCTCGCCGGAGCCGGCACCGGGACCGGTCATGCCCGAACCCATGCCGGAGATCATCTGGCCGAGTTGGCTCAGCATGTCGCCCAGCTGCGACATGTCGAAGGGCTGACCGGCGCCGAAGGGCTGGTCCCGTCGGCCTTTGCCGTCGTCACCGCCGTCGTCGCCGGAGGAGAATCCGAAGGGCAGGTCATTCATGACTCCACGGTACTGCCCCGGCCCGTCCCGGGCCGCCCCGTGCGTCACGCTCTGCGCGAACATCTCGCGCGAACGGCGGCGGCTACGCTGTGGCCCGTGACGGAACGCAGGATCACGACAGCTCTCGCCGCCCTGGTGCCGCTCCTGGTGCTCGTGTTGCTGGGGATGTTCGTGACGGTGCCGTACGTCGCCGTCGGCCCGGGGGACACCGCCGACACGCTCACCACGTACGCCGAGCGCGACGCCGACGGCAAGGTCGTCGACCGCAGGGTCATCACCATCGACGGCCTGCCCGTGCATCAGCCCGCCGGTCAGCTGCGCTTCACCACCATCGCCGTGACCGACGGCCTCAACCTCTACGGCGCGCTCGCCAAGTGGGCGAGCGGAGCGCAGATCGCGCCCCGCGACGCCTACTACCCGCCCGGCGCCACCCGCGAGCAGATCGAGGCGGGCAACCGCGAGCAGTTCACCGGCTCCGAATCCTCCGCGACCGTCGCGGCGCTGCGGTACCTGAAGATCCCGACGGCCGTCGGCGTCGTCGGCCTCAGCGAGGGCGGACCGTCGCAGGGCAAGCTGCGCGAGGGCGACGTCGTCGAGGCGGTCGACGGTGCGCCCGTCGCCGCCCCCGATCAGGTCGCGAAGGGCCTCGAGGGCAAGAAGAAGGGCGACGTCGTCACCGTCACCGTCCGGCGTGCCGACGGTGCCGCGCAGGTGCCCGTCACGCTCGCCGAGTCCGAGGGCAAGCCGCGCCTGGGCATCGTCGTGGGGCAGGTCCCTTCGGACCCGAAGATCCGCATCGGCTTCGGCGTGCAACAGGTCGGCGGGCCGTCGGCGGGGCTGATGCTCTCGCTCGGCATCGTCGACCTGGTCGAACCGGGCGACCTCACGGGCGGGAAGAACGTCGCCGGGACCGGCGAGATCGCCTCGGACGGCAAGGTCGGGCCCATCGGCGGCATCGAGCACAAGCTCCAGGGCGCCAAGCGCGACGGTGCCTCGGTCTTCCTCGTGCCCGCCGCCAACTGCGACGCCGCGAAGTCCTCGCCGCCCGCGGACCTGCAGCTGGTGAAGGTCGAGACGCTCGACGGCGCGATCCAGGCCCTCGCGGACGTCCGCGAGGGGCGCCCCGCACCGTCCTGCTGAGCGCCCGCCCGCGGCGGAGCGGGGTCAGTCCTCGTCGAAGGTGGCGAGCAGTCCCTGGATCAGGCCGGGCGCGAGCTGGTCGGCGCGCAGCAGGTCGGAGTCCGCGAAGGGATCGTCGTCGTCGGGCTGCAGCATGAGCAGGGTGATCCGATGGCCGTCGCGCAGCACCGCCGCGACCATCCGCGCCGTGCGCCGGCCCGGGTGGCTCTCGGCGGCGGCGCGGCCGGCCCGGTCGGCGGCGTCCACATCGGCCAGATGGGGCTCGAGCGCACCGTCGAGATCCGCCTCCGCGGTCGGCGGCAGCACGATGATCTCCTGCACCAGCGCGCACCCGACGACCTCGTCGGGCCAGGTGGTGGTGGCGAGCACGTGGTTGAGCTCGGTGCTGCCACCCCGCGGGTCGCCGGGCAGCGGCTCCTGCTCGATCACGGTGAGCGAGGCACCGTCGTCGAGGATGTCCGCCCACTCGGGCTGGCTGGTGGCGAGCAAGGAGGTCGGGACGAGTCCGAACAGCTGGGGCGGCTGGCCCCAGCCCTGCGGTTCCACGAACTCGATGGCCTCGCGGGCCGCGCGGCCCAGGGCCGCCTCGTCGAATACCTGCTCCGGCTCGTCGTAGGTCACGCGCCTATGATCGCATCCCGTGGCGCGCGCGGTACCACGTCGGTGAGCACACGCGGATCCCATCTCGGGCAATCCGTACAGTGGTTGTCGTGACGACACCTCGTGCCGCGGGCATTCCCACGCTGTCCCGCCGGGCAAAGATCCTCATCGCGCTCGCCGTGGTTCTCCTGGCGCTGCTTCTCATCGGCCCGCGGGTGGTGGACGTGATCACCGCCTTCCTCTGGTACGGCTCACTGGGCCATGCCGGCGTGCTGCGGACGGTGCTGCTCTCGCGCCTCGGCCTGTTCGTGGTGACGGGCGTGGTGCTGGCGCTGTTCACGTTCGCCGGGATGTGGTTGGCGTACCGCGTGCGGCCCGCCTTCCTGCCCTCGCCGACGGACGATCCGGTGGTGCGCTACCGCGCCGTGGTGACGAGCAAGCTGAAGACCTTCGCGATCGTGCCCTCCCTGCTGATCGGGCTCATCGCCGGCATCTTCGGACAGTCGGCGTGGCAGCAGGTGCTGCTCTTCTTCAACCGCCAGCCCTTCGGCGACACCGACGCCGAGTTCGGCATGGACATCGGCTTCTACGCCTTCACGCTGCCGTTCATCGAGTTCGTCCTCGGCTTCCTGTTCGCCGGCCTGATCGTCATGTTCCTGGCGAACCTCGTGGCGCACTACGTCTTCGGCGGCATCCGCCTGGCGGGCCGCGAGGGCTCGCTGTCGCGCGGCGCGCGCATCCAGCTGGCCGCGATCGCCGGCGTCTTCCTGCTGACCAAGGCCGTCGCCTACTGGTTCGACCGGTACGCGCTGGTCTACTCGAACCGGTCGCCGATGTTCACCGGCGCGAACTACACCGACATCCACGCGATGCTCCCGGCGAAGGCGATCCTCACGGGCATCGCCATCATCTGCGCCGCCGCCTTCTTCTTCGGCATCGTGCTCCGGGACCTGCGGGTCCCCGCGATCGCGACCGTGCTCATGCTGTTCTCCTCGCTGGTGGTCGGCGTCGGCTGGCCCACCGCGGTGCAGACCTTCTCCGTCGGCCCCAACGCGGAGAAGGAGCTGCCCTACATCGCGCGGAACATCGCGGCGACACAGGAGGCCTACGGCCTCGCGGGCGCCAAGTACGAGAAATCCGATCCCAAGGCCTCACCCGAGGCCCTGCAGACGCTCACCGCCAAGGACGCCCCGTCGCTGCAGAACGTGCGCCTGCTCGACCCGAACGTCGTCTCGCAGGCCTTCTCCAACTTCGGCGGCCTCAAGGACTACTACCGGCTCTCGGGCAAGCTCTCGGTGGACCGCTACGACGTGGGCGGCAACCAGACCAACGTGCTGCTCGCGCCGATCGAGCTGGACCCCAGCAAGACCCCGTCGGACTGGACCTCGCGGCACATGGTCTACACCCACGGCAACGGCCTGATCACCGCGCCGGCCGGCCAGGTCGACCAGGTGGTCAGCGAGAGCGGCCGCGACGCCGTGAACAACAACAATGCGGGCGGCCAGCCCGTGTTCACGCGCAACGGCGTCGCCGGCAGCAAGGCCGTCACGCAGCCGCGGATCTACTACGGCGAGATCATCGGCTCCGACCCCGGCTTCTACTCGGTCGTCGGCAGCACGGGCGACCCGCGCGAGCTCGACAGCGACACCGAGCGGTCGCGCTACGAGGGCGACGGCGGCGTCGGGATCGGCAACTGGTTCACCCGCCTCGCCTACGCGATCAAGTTCACCGAGCGGAACATCCTGCTCAACGGGAACATCGGCCCGGACTCGAAGATCATCTACCAGCGCGACCCGCGCGACCGGGTCAAGCAGCTCGCCCCGTTCCTCACGGTGGACACCAAGACCTACCCGATGGTCGACTCGCGCACGGGCCGGATCCTGTGGGTCGTCGACGGCTACACAACGCTGCCGAAGTACCCGTACGCACAGCAGACCTCGCTCTCGGACGCCACGGGCTCGCGCCAGCAGAACACCCCGGGCCAGCAGGCGCAGCGTCGCCAGGTGGACGAGAAGGTGGGCTACATCCGGAATTCGGTGAAGGCCACCGTCGACGCCTACGACGGCTCGGTGCACCTCTACCAGGTCGACGAGAACGATCCCGTCCTCAACGCCTGGAAGAACGTCTTCCCCGGCGTGGTCGAGCCGAAGAGCGCGGTGCCCGCGGAGGTCGCGCAGCACTTCCGCTACCCGCAGGATCTCTTCGAGGTCCAGCGCTTCCTGCTGCAGAAGTACCACACGTCGGACCCCGACACCTTCCGTCGGCAGAACGACGTCTGGCAGGCCGCTGCGGCGCCGAACGAGACGCCCGACAAGGACGGCCTGCAGTCGCCGTACTACTCCGTGGGGGCGGCACCCGGCGGCGGGCCGGCGCAGTTCCAGCTGTCGTCGATCCTGCAGGCGAAGGACCAGCCGTACCTCGCGGGGCTCGTCTCCGTCTCCTCGGAGGGTGAGGACGCGGGCCGGCTGCTGGTGCGCGACATGCGCGAGCTGCCCGGGCGGCGGACGCCCGGCCCCATGCAGGCGGCCGACCTGATCAAGGGCGCACCGCCGGTCGTGGCCGACAACGCCAACATCCAGGCGCTCAACCCGCGCTTCGGCAACCTGCAGGCGATCCCGCTGGCGAACGGCGGCCTGACCTACGTGTGGCCGATGTACGCGCAGTCGACGGGGGAGCGGGCCGCGCCGAAGCTGATCAAGGTGCTGAGCCTCAACCCGGTCACGGGCGGCGCGGGCTACCGCACGACGGTCGCGGCCTCGCTCACCGACGCCGGCTACAAGGGGGTCGACGCCGCCCTCGCGACGGCCGCGACCGGCGTTTCCGGTCCTACCCAGGGCCAGACGGTGCCCGGCGGGCAGGACCCGGCGCAGCCGCCCACGCAGGCGACGGGGCCCGGCGCCGACACCCCCGAGGTGCAGGCCGCGGTGAAGGCCGTCTCCGACGCCTGGAGCTCGGTGCTCTCGGCGCAGCGCTCCGGCGACCAGGTCGCCGTCGGCCAGTCCATGAAGCAGCTCGGTGACGCGATCACCAAGCTGCAGGCGGCCGAGGCGAAGGCGCGGGGCGGCAACTGATCTCAGCTCTCCGGCCGGGGCGGCGACGCCCGGCCCGGCCGGAGAGACGAGCGTCACGTTCAACTGATTTGCACATCGTGAGCGCATTCCAGTAACGTGGTGTTTACCCGACGCGGGGTGGAGCAGCTCGGTAGCTCGCTGGGCTCATAACCCAGAGGTCGCAGGTTCAAATCCTGTCCCCGCTACTAGGTCGAAGGCCCCCGGAGAAATCCGGGGGCTTTTCGCATTCCGGAGCCCTTTCGCATTCTCCGGGTAGTTCCACGGCGGTGGGTACCGTCGGGGCGTGGCCACGGAACTCCAGCGGATGCTCGCCGGCGAGCGCTACCGTGACAGCGATCCGGAGCTCGTCGCGATGCGGAAGTCCTGCGGCCGGCTGCTCGACCGGTTCAACGCCACCGCCGCGGACGACGACGCAGTGCGCTCTCAGATCCTCCAGGAGCTCCTGGGAGGCATCGGCGAGGGTTCCTGGGTCATGCCGCGGTTCCAGTGCGACTACGGGGCGCACATCACGATCGGCGCCAACAGCTTCCTCAACTACGACGCGATCCTCATGGACTGCGCGCCGATTACGATCGGCGACGACTGCTCGATCGGCCCGCGCGTGCAGCTGCTCACCGCGCTGCACCCCGTGGAGGAACACGCCGCGCGGCGGGCGCGGTGGGAGACCGCGGAGCCCATCACGATCGGCGACAACGTCTGGTTCGGCGGCGGCGTCATCGTGTGCCCCGGCGTCACCATCGGCCGGAACACCGTCATCGGCGCGGGCAGCGTGGTGACGCGCGACGTCCCCGACCACGTCGCCGCCGTCGGCAATCCCTGCCGCGTCGTGCGTGCGCTCCCCGCCGAGTAGCTATCCGCTCGCGCGCACCTCGGCGACGCGCTGCCGCACGCGCGGTGCGATCTCGTCGACGAATCGGCGGCACTGCTCGTAGTCGTCGTTCTCCGCGCCGAAGACGAAGGTGTCCATGCCCGTGTCCACGACGAGACCCGTCAGCTGCTCGGTCCACTGCTCGACGGTGCCGTGGAAGGCCTCGTCCGACGGCTGGTCGTCGATGGACCCGAAGATGTTGTAGACGCGCCGGATCGACGCGGGATCGCGGCCGGCGGCGCGGGCGCCGTCGTCGATGGCGGCGTGCCGCTCGGGCAGGGTCGCGGGCGGGAAGAAGGAGTTCGACGGTGCCCACCCGTCTGCGTTGCCGCCGAGGAAGCGCAGCAGCTTCGGCCCGCCGACGCCCAGCCAGACCCCGATGTCGTGCGCGGGGCGCGGTCCGGGATGCACCCCGTCGAGGCGGTAGTGCTCGCCGCGGAAGCGCACGGATCGCTCGCCGGACCACATCAGGCGGATCACCTCGACGGCCTCCCTGAGCGCGCCGGCGGCCTCGCCTGGACTGCGCTCGGGGCCGCCCATCGCGGCGATGGCGGGCCAGAAGGCGCCCGCGCCGAGGCCCAGCTCGAACCGGCCCTCGGACAGCAGGTCGAGGGTCGCCGCGGCCTGCGCCATCACGGCGGGCGGCCGGAGCGGCAGGTTGGCGACGTCGGGGAAGACGCGCACCTCCTCGGTGCGGTCGAGCAGCGCGCCGATCAGCGTGAAGGTATCGACGAACGCCTGCTGGTAGGGATGGTCCTGCACCCCCAGGAACTCGACCTTCCCGTCCGCGAGCGCGGCGAGGGCGAAGCAGTTGTCGAGCGCCGCGGCGGACGGGGTGACGAACAGGCCGAATGCGACGGGACGCCGGTAGTCCATGCCGCCAGCCTAGGCCCCGTCGCGGGGCTCGGCAGCGGTACGGGCATCCGCCCGGATCGGCATCGGCGGCGCCCGGGCCTGGCTACGCTCGGCCTGTGCCGACCAGCGCAGACTTCCGGGCGTGGTGCGCCGCGAGCGCCTACACCGAGGGGACGATCCCCGAGGCGGACCGCCGCCGGCTGCGCCTCGTCTCACTCGCGGCGTACGCCTCGGCGGCGGTGAGCTTCGGCTTCGCGGTGATCGGCCTGGTGTTCGGCGGCCCGCACCAGGTGATGGTCGTCAACGTCGTCTCCGGGGCCGCGCTGGCACTGGTCCCCGCGCTGGGGCGGTTCGGGACGCTGGTGGCGCCGACGGCGTTCTTCGCCGTCGCGACGGTCACACTGTGGAGCCTGTGCGTCCTCCTCGGTGAGGGCGTGGGGCTGCTTACTACTACCTGGTCATGGCGGTGGGCGTGCCGATGATCGTGGGCGTGCGCCGGATCGTCGCCGCCTCCGCGGTGGTCGTCGTCTGTCTCGCGGCGATGATCTACCTGCACTTCACCGTGCCCGAGGACACGGGCCTGATGCCGCACTGGTTCGCCACCACGGGCTTCGTCGTCAACGTGGTCGCCGCGGCGTCCCTGGCGGTGGCGATCGTCGGGGCCGGGCTGTTCCAGATCGAGCGCGCGGACGCGGCGCTCGAGGAGGAGTTCCGGCGGTCCGAGGCGCTGCTGAACAACATCCTGCCGCGGTCGGTCACGGAGCGCCTCAAGGAGCCCGGCCACGCAGAGGTCGCGGACTCCTACGACGACGCCTCGGTCCTGTTCGCGGACATCGCCGGGTTCACCGAGATGTCCAGCCGCACTGCGCCCGCGGACGTCGTCCGGTACCTCGACCGGCTCTACACCACCCTCGACGCGCTGGTGGAGCGCCACGGGCTCGAGAAGATCAAGACCACCGGGGATTCCTACATGGTGGTGAGCGGCGTCCCCGAACCGCACCCGGACCACCTCGAGGAGCTGGCGCGGTTCGCGGTGGCGCTCCAGGGCGCCGCGGCCGGCGTGACGAACGCCGACGGCCGCGCGACGCCGCTCCGGATCGGCCTCGCGGACGGTCCCGTGGTCGCCGGCATCGTCGGGTCGAAGAAGTTCTTCTTCGACGTCTGGGGCGATGCCGTCAACGTCGCGTCCCGGATGGAGTCGACGGGGGTCGTCGGCCGCATCCAGGTGACGTCGTCCGTCCACGACCGGCTCGGCCGGGCCTTCGCCTTCGAGGAGCGGGGCCTCATCACCGTCAAGGGCAAGCCGGACCAGCGGACCTGGTTCCTCCTCGGCGAACGCGCGGCGTGACCGAGCCACCGGCGTGACCGCGTCGCCGGGAGGGACGGGTCAGCAGCGGTAGGAGTTGTCGCTGCCGATCGACTTCACGGTGGGCTTCTTGCCCGCGCCGCAGGTGATCGTGTTGTCGTGGCCGCTCACGTCGATCGAGGACGCGCCGGCGAGGACGATCGAGTTGTTGCTACCGATCACCTGCAGCGAGGTGACGTCGCGCAGCGTCAGCGTGTTGTCGTGACCGTTGACCTCGACGCGCTGACAGGCGGAGGTGAAGACGATCGCATTGTCGGAGCCGATGAGCTTGACGTCGTCGTTGCAGGCCAGCGTCCGCACCTGGTCGTGACCGGAGAGGTCGAATCGGGCGGAGGCCGTCGGTGCGATGACCGAGGCTGCGAGTACGGCGGCGGCGGCCGCGGCGGTGGAACGGGCTAGGAGCGTGCGCATGTCGAGTTCGTCCTTCTGCAAACGTGCGATCGGGGCGAATCGGACAGTACCGGTTTCGGATCACGCTGATCGGGACGGTTCCGTTCCTGTGACGCGATCGGCAGAGTGGCCTGTCATATCCGGACGAGTCCCCTCGTCCGCCTCAGCCGCAGGAGACCAGCATGCCCACCCTCGTCATCGTCGCCTTCGTCGGACTGCTCGGGCAGCTCGTCGACGGCAGTCTCGGGATGGCCTTCGGCGTGACGGCGACGACCTTCCTGGTCGCGCTCACGACGCTCTCGCCCGCCGCCATCAGCGCGACGATCCACCTCGCGGAGATCGGCACGAGTGCAGTCTCGGGCGCCTCGCACTGGCGCTTCGGCAACGTCGACTGGAAGGTCGTGCGCCGCATCGGCATCCCCGGCGCGATCGGCGCCTTCGTCGGGGCGACGGTGCTGTCGAACCTCTCGACCGAGGTCGCCAAGCCTCTGATGTCCACCATTCTGCTGCTGCTCGGCCTGTACGTGCTGCTGCGCTTCACCTTCCGCGGCATCGATACCAAGAACCTGGGCAAGCCGCTCAAGTCGCGCTTCCTCGCACCGCTGGGCCTGTTCGGCGGCTTCGTCGACGCCACCGGTGGCGGCGGCTGGGGCCCCGTCGGCACGCCCGCGCTGTTGGCCTCGGGCCGGATGGAGCCGCGCAAGGTGGTCGGCACGATCGACACCAGCGAGTTCCTCATCGCGCTCGCCGCGTCGCTCGGCTTCCTCGCGAACCTCGGTGGGGAGGGCGTGAACTTCGCCTACGCCGGCGCCATCCTGCTGGGCGGCGTCATCGCGGCGCCCTTCGCGGCCTGGCTCGTGCGCCATTTCCCGCCCCGCCTCCTCGGCGCCTCGGTGGGCGGCCTCATCATCCTCACCAACGCGAAGACACTCATGGGCAAGAGCGGTCTCGCCCTCGATCCCGGCACCCAGCGCGTGGTGTACATCCTGATCGTCGCGGGGTGGATCGCCGCCTTCACCTACTCCTTCGTGCAGTACCGGCGTGACGCGGTGCTCGAATCCGCCGACTCCATCGCCGATCTCGCGGCACGCAACGCCAGCGCCGCCGAGGACCCGAAGGAGCCGGTCCCGGCCTGATCGCCGACTCCCAGCGCGGTGGATCGTGCTCGCTCAGCGGGCCCGATCCACCGCGCTGCGTCGTTGCTGGGTCCGTCGCCCGGCGGCCCCGCCGCGGCGGACGGCGTCAGGGGGTGGGAACCGGGCCCCGCCGCCACGTCGTGATGGTGGCGGGCCCGACGCCCCGGTCGAGGCCGCGCACGAGCACGGCGCAGCCGATGCCCGAGAGCACCATGCCGACGGTGAACACGGCCGGGTAGCCGAGTGCGTCGCCCACGGCGCCGCCGGCGAATCCGGCGATCCCCTGCGCAGCGACCACGGCGCTCGCGAGCAGTGTGTAGTCGGCGCCCGCGTCGTCGCGCTCGCACGCGTCCATCATCAGCGTGAACAATGCGACCAACGCGGCGCCGCCGAAGACGTGCTCGAGCAGCGTTGCCGCGATCACCATGCCGCCGCCGCCGATCCCGAGCGCCGCGATCACGTACAGCCCCACCGCGAGGGTCTGGCTGACTCCGCCGAACAGCAATGCGGTGCGCCGCCCGTGCCGGAAGGCGAGCCAGCCGCCCACGGCCGATCCGGCGAGGGCGCCCGCGGAGCTCAGGGCGCCGCTCACCAGCGCGATCTCCCGCAGGCCCAGGCCCGCGTCGTGCAGGAACGGGCCGGAGACGGACGACGCCATGGCGTTGCCGAACTTGTAGGCGGCCAGGAGCCCGATCAACGGGATCACCCCGGGCCGGCGTAGCCGGTGCCACCACGCCGTGCCCAGGCTCTCGCGGCGGACGTGCTCGACGGGGTGGGGCGCACCGTCGGCGGGCTCGTCCCGCGCTAGCAGGACGACGGGGACCGTGCACAGCAGGATCAGCCCGCCCAGGGTGAGGAGCAGGACGCGCCAGCCGCTCTCCGCGTAGATCCACAGCAGCCCGCCGCCGCCGGCGATCATGCCGAGCCGGTAGGCGCCCGTCTGGATGCCGTTGCCGAGGCCGCGGTCGCGGGGGCCGAGGAGTCGCACGGCGAGGCCGTCGGTGGCGACGTCCTGGGTGGCGGAGAGCACGTTGATGGCGGCGATGGCGACGAACAGCCACCGCAGCGACCCTGTGAGGTCGGTGGCGGCCAGGGCGAAGGCGACGCCGGCGGAGCCGAGCTGCGTGGCGAGGAGCCACCGCCGGCGCGTGCCGATCCGGTCGACGGCGGGCGCCCAGAGGAACTTCAGGCCCCAGGGGAGGTAGAGGAAGGAGGTGAGGCTGATCGCGGTGAGGGACAGGCCCGCCTCGCGGAGCAGGACGGGGATCGCCTGCGTGAAGAAGCCGAACGGGAGCCCCTGGGCGAAGTACAGCCCCGTCAGCAGGAGGAACACGCGCAGTCGCACCCCGCGATTCTGGCAGTCCGCGCCGGGCCGGGGGTGGGCAGGTCTCAGTGGGCGGGACGCGAAAACGCCTGCGGCGGCCGATTCACGAGGAATCGACCGCCGCAGGCGTCAGTCTCTGTGCAGTGGGTGCGAACTAGCCGCGGCCACCGCAGCTCGGCCACGCGCCGATGCCCTGCGAAGCCAGGACGTTCTCCGCGACGCGGATCTGCTCGGCACGCGAGGCGTTGTGGGGCAGGCCCGAGCCGCCGTTGGCACGCCAGGTCGACGGGCTGAACTGCAGGCCGCCGTAGTAGCCGTTGCCGGTGTTGGTGTTCCAGTTGCCACCCGACTCGCAGGCCGCGATGGCGTCCCAGTTCACGCTGTCGGCGTTCGCAGCACCGGTGCCGAAGGCAACGGGAGCGGCGACGATCGCGCCGGTGACGGCCATCATGCCCAGGGTCTTGCGGATGTTCTTCAAGGGGTTCCTTTCGCCGGTGCGCATGCCAGGACACAGCCCGATTGGGGCGGAGGTGTCGGGGAAAGACATGGACCGCGCCTTCTCTGTCGGGCACGGCAGTGGGCTGAGGACGATCGCTCAACCGGCTTCGGCGACGTGGTGCGTCACGCTGGAAGCGGTCCGGCGCCCGAGGAAGATGCTCTCGTTTCGGCGGCGGGCCCACACATACGCGGTGGTTCGTGGATTCAGTTTTGTTCCCGTGACCGGGTCGAGATGAACACTAGGGGCCTATCGCCGCGGTGTCATCCCCGACGCGGGACGGTCGCGGTTTGATAACGCTTAGGTCACGATCGGCTGTGAGGACCGTAAGACCAGGTCACGTGCGCGATCGCTAGCAATAGCTTGCATAGGCAATGACCTGGGAAAAGTGATGGCAATCACAAGCATTTTGTGGTTCCCGTCACGCGTGGCCAGGTTACGGAACGGTGTACGCGATCGCGCCGGAACACGCCTCGACCGACGCCGAACGGCGGCGGCGACGGCCTCTCGCCGTCACCGCCGCCGTCCGGCAGCGCTCTTTTCCGTCGCTAGTGCGCGGTCGCCACGACGTCGCCGTCGTGGTCGTCCACGTGCGCGGCGCCGGCGGCCTCCCCACCGTTGAAGCGGCGGAGGAAGGCGTCGCGGTACGCGGGGAACCGCCCCTCGTCGATCGCGCGCCGGGCCCCGGCGGTGAGCGCGGTGAGGAACCGCAGGTTGTGGCGGGTCACCGCCTGCACCGCCGACGGTGCGTCGGTGCGGTAGAGGTGGTGCAGGTACGCGCGGTTCGGCGACGGTGCCGCCCCGTCCTGGGCCGGGCCGATGTCGAGCGGGCGCACGTCCTGGCGGAACGGCGGCGTCGACACCGCGATGGGACCGCCCGCCGTCAGCGCGATCCCGCGGGTCGCGAGGTCCTGCGGCGCAGCGGATTCGATCAAGTCGACGCCCGCGTCGATCGCGTGCAACAGGTCCTCGGGACCGCGTACCGCGGTGAGGTACCGCGGCCGGGACTCGTCCAGCGCCGCGGTGAGCAGGGCGAGCGCGTCGCGTGCCTGCGGGTCGGTGGCGGCGCCGATGATCCGGAGCCCGCCGAAGCCCAGACCGCCGGAGCGGACGTCCTCCTCGTGGCGGGCGAGGAGCTCGCGCAGCGCGGCTCGATCGTGCGCGAGGCGCACGGGAACACTGGCCCACAGCGACATCTCGCCCCGGCGCTGCGCCGTGAGCCAGTTGTGCTCCGCGAGGGCACGCCGAGCCCCGGTCGCGGCGGCGGGCGCGAAGACGACATCGCCGCCCAGGCGGTACGCCGCGGTGACGGCCGCAGCCGGATCGGAGGACGGGGCCGAGACGTCCACGAAGAGTGGCAGATCCCACCCCGCGAAGGTGGCGAGGCCGCCGGCCTCCTCGATGGTCTCGGCGCCGGGGTGGAGCCCCAGCCGGGCCCCGTCGACGGTGACACCGCTCGCGCCGAGCCGCGCGGCCGACGCGGGATCCACGCCCGGGATCGCGGCGAGCGGCGCGGACGCCACGAAGGCCGGCGTGGCGATCGAGCGGTGGCGCGCGTGCAGCGCCCCCGTGCGGGCGGAGCCCGTTCCTCCGGTGACCTCGAAACGCACCGGGTCGGTGACGGATTCGGCCTGCAGGCGCGCGTGCGCCGTGAGCGAGCGGTAGTCCGAGCGCAGTTCGGACAGCTCCGCCACCAGCGCACGGTTGCTGGCGCGCAGTTCCGCGAGCTCGGCCGTGCTCCGGGGCGTCTGCTGCGCCCCGCGCGCGGCTCCCGCGGGTGCGGTGCGTGGCGCCGGAATCAGCACCGGGGCGACGGGTCCGGCGGAAGCCGGCGCGGGGACCGGGTGCTGCACCACAGCCGGAGCCGCAGCCGGCGCGACGGCCACGATCGCCGGGTTCTGCTCCACGGGAGCGGTATCCGCATCCTCGCCCGGGTTCATCGTGCGCAGGGCGTCGCCCTCGACATCGATGCGGGGGAGCGCCTTGTCGAGCCAGCGCGGGATCCACCAGGCGCGCTCGCCGAGCACGGCCATCGCCGTGGGCATGATGATCATCCGCACGAGGAAGGCGTCGAACACGATGGCCACCGCCATCGAGAAGCCCATCAGCTTCAGGAAGGTCATGGAGGAGAGGGTGAATCCGGCGAAGACGGAGATCATGATGATCGCCGCTGCCGTCACCACGCGCGCCCCCGACCGGTACCCGATGCGGATCGCCTCCAGGGCCGGCGCGCCGTGATGGTGCTCCTCCCGCATCCGGCTGACGAGGAAGACCTGATAGTCCATCGCGAGGCCGAAGACGATGCCGATGAGGAAGATCGGCATGAACACCAGGATCGGGCCGCGCTCCTCGGGCGCGATCCAGCCGAGCCAGCCGTCCTGGAAGAAGCCGACGGTGACGCCGAACGTGGCCGCGATCGAGAGCAGGAAGCCGAGCGACGCGATCACCGGGATGATCACCGACCGGAAGACGATCATCAGCAACAGGATCGCCAGGCCCACCACCACGATCAGGTACAGCGGCAGCTTCGAGGTGAGCGTCTCGGAGAAGTCGGCGTTGATCGCCGCGGCGCCGCCGATGCCGATGTAGGTCGACGTGGCGCCGCCCACGGTCTCCGCGCGGTCCCGCAGCTCGTCGAGCAGGGTCGCGGTCTGCTTCGTCGACGGCCCCGACTCCGGGACGATGATGAACTGCGCCGCGTCGCCGGTCGCGTTGGGCACGGGGCCGATCACGCCGTCGTGGGCGATCCCCGGCAGCGTGCGGGCCTGCTCGGCGAACCGCTGCGTCGCCGCCTTCAGGTCGCCCTTGCCCTGGGTGTCGACGACGGCGACGAGCGGCGACGACTTGCCGGCGCCGAAGGCCTCGCTCTGCATCTGCACGGCCGCCTTGTCCGACGGTGCCGCGAAGTCCAGGCCGAGCTCGAGCTTGCCGATCGGGATGGCCGCGAGCGCGAGGATCGCGACCGCGCCGACGAGGAAGGGGAGCGGCTTGCGGGTGAGGAGCTCGCCGATGCGCTGCCCCATCGGGCGGCGCTCGGTCTGCTCGGGCGTCCAGAGCAGCGGCAGCCGCGGTTTGAACACGGTCGACTTGAACATGCCCAGGAGGGCCGGGAGCACCGTCAGCGCCACGAGGACGGCGAGCGCGACGGTGACCGCGGCGCCGAGGCCCATCTGGGACAGGAACGACATGCCCGTGATCGACAGGCCGCACAGCGCGATGATCACGGTGGCGCCGGCGAAGACCACGGCGCTGCCCGCGGTGCCGACCGCGAGGCCCGCGGCGTGCGATCGATCCGACGTGGTCATCAGCTCCTGGCGGTACCGGGAGATCACGAACAGCGAGTAGTCGATGCCCACCGCGAGCCCGATCATCATCGACAGGCCGGTCGTGGACGTGCCGAGCGTGAGGAACGACGTGCCGATCGCGATGATCGACGTCGAGAGGCCGATGCCGATCAGCGCCGCCCCCAGGGGCATCAGCGCGGCGAGCAGCGCGGCGAAGGTGATGATCATGACGATCACGGCCACGACGATGCCGATCATCTCCGCCGGCGGCTCGGCCTCCGTCTCGTTCGCCGACCCGGCGCTCTCGACCTTCAGGCCCGCGTCGGTGCCCGCCTTCTTCGCCGCCGCCACGGCCTCGATCGATTCCTCCGAGACCTCCTTGACGTCGCCGAAGGAGAAGTGGATCTGCGCGGTCCGGCCGTCGCTGCTGAGGTTCTCGGCCGCGGCCGCCCCCACGGTGGGGTTGATGACGGCGGCCTTGTCGGCGGCGGTGAGCTGCGGTACCTGGCGCAGCTTGTCGACGACGGCGTTCACGGCCGTGGCGTTGCCGCCCTGGTCCAGCCGCTGCCCGTTGGTGGACTGCAGCACGACGGTGGCGGTGGGCGCCTGCGTCTTCGCGGTCTCGGGGAACTTCTCCTGCAGGACGTTCTGCGCCTCGACGGCGCGGCTGCCGGGGAGGTTGAAGTCGTCCTTGAAGGGTTTGGACAGCGACGATCCCGCGGCCCCGATCGCGAGGAAGGCGACGATCCAGAGCACGAGGACGAGCCACCATTTCCGGTAGCAGAACCGTCCGACCTTGTAGAGGAGTGATGCCATGCCATTCAGTGTGGGCATCGGGAGCGGCGCACGGTAGGCCTCGAAAGCCCTTGTGGACGACCGATGTCCACTTCGTAGACGATGGTCGGACGGGGGCGTCGGCGACCCCCTACGAAAGTCGTACGGGCGGCGGCGTCGGCCTAGCGGGGCGTGAGTCCGGCGTCGTGCGCGAGGATCGCGAGCTGCACGCGGTTGGCCACCTCGAGCTTGTCCAACAGGCGCGAGACGTGGGTCTTCACCGTCGCCTCGCTCATGAACAGATCACGGCCGATCTGTGCGTTCGAGGCGCCGGCGGCGATGCCGAGGAACACCTCGTGCTCCCGCTCGGTGAGGACGGCGACGCGGGCGAGCGCCGCGCGGCGGCGGTCCTCGCGCGGATCGCCGGCGAAGCGCGCGATGAGCTTGCGGGTCACGCTGGGGGAGAGCATCGCCTCGCCCGAGGCGACCACGCGGACGCCGTCGAGCAGCTGACGCGGCGGGGTGTCCTTGAGCATGAAGCCGGCGGCGCCCGCCTGCAGGGCGCGCAGCACGTAGTCGTCGAGGTCGAACGTGGTGAGCACGATGACCTGCGGCGGCTCCGGCTCCGCGCGCACCAGCGCGGTGGCGGCCAGACCGTCGACGGACGGCATCCGGATGTCCATGAGCACCACGTCGGGGCGGCACTCGCGCACGAGGCCCACGGCCTCCGCGCCGTCGCCGCCCTCGCCGACGATCGACAGGTCCTCGGCGGATTCGATGATCATGCGCAGCCCGGACCGCACCAGCGGGTCGTCGTCGATGATGACGATGCGGGTCACGGGGCCTCCTGGGGTCGTGACCATCCTGCCACGGCCCCGGCTCGTCAGGCCCCCTCGACGGGGACGGGCAGGTCGGCGTACACGCGCCAGCCGCCGGTGGCGGTGGGGCCGGAGGAGAGCTCGCCGCCCGCGAGCTGGGCGCGCTCCGCCAGGCCGATCAGGCCGGCCCCCGATCCCGGGAGCGGCGGCGCGGGCGACCGCGGGCGGTCGTTGACCACCTCGATCATGAGGCGGTGCTCCCGCAGGTGCACCGCGATCCGGATGTCCGCGGGTCCGGCGTGCTTGCGCACGTTCGTCAGGCTCTCCTGGACGATGCGGTACGCGGTGCGGCCCAGGGCCTCCGGTACCGCGTGCGGCGCCGCGGCGGCCTCGTCGACGAGCAGGTCGACGGTGGCGCCGCCCACCCGAGACTCGTCCGCCAGGCGCGCGAGGTCGGACAGGTCCGGCTGCGGCGCGAGCGGCTCGGCGTCGGTCCCGCGCAGCACACCGAGCACGCCCCGCAGGTCCTCGAGCGTCTCGTGCGCTGTGGAGCGGATCTCGGCGGCCGCGCGTTCGACGGTGCCGGGCGCCGCGTCGGCGTTGACCTCGAGCGCGCCGGCCTGCAGCGCGATGAGCGAGACCCGGTGCGCCAGGACGTCGTGCATCTCGCGGGCGATGCGGGAGCGCTCGGCGGTGCGGGCCTGGACGGCGCGCAGCTCGCGTTCGGCCTCGGCCCGCACGGCGCGCTCGCGCAGCGACTCGATGAGGTCCCGGCGCGCGCCGACGTAGGAGCCCCAGAGCGCGAAGGCCGCGGCGAGCGCGACGCTGGTGAGGGTGTCGCCGAGCCGCCACGGAACGCTCGACCACGGGTGCGGCACGGCGAGGCATGTGGCGACGAAGGCGGTCGCGATCACCAGGACTCGGTCGCGCCGCCGCACCGCGAGGGTGAACAGACCGAGGAGGGCCACGCCGGGGAATCCGACGGCTGCGGTGAGGATCCCGCCGATCATCGTGACCTCGAGGGGCCACCGCCGCCGCCACCACAGGAGCACGGAACCGGTCAGACCCACGACGAGCGCGAGGTTGCCGTAGGCGGTGGACCCGCCCTGCCACTCCACCGCCGCCGCACCGACCGCGAGCAGCGCGGACAGCAGGATGCACGCGCAGTCCCGCAGGCGCGGTGCGACCCACCACCGCTGCCACCGCGGCCCGGCCGCGCTCGAATCCATGCGTTCACGGTACTGACGTCGTGCCGCGCGGGGGAGTGGTCGAAGGTCGTTGCCCGCCCTCGCGGGCCTACGACTTTCGTCGCGGTCGGCGTCCGGGGGGCCGACGCGAACGGGGCGCCGCCGCGGCCGAAGCCGCGGCGACGCCCCGTCGTGCCTACCCCTGGCTTACTTGAGCTGCGAGCTGCTCAGGTCCAGGTGGCGGCGCGCGATGATCAGCTGCTGGATCTGCTGCGTGCCCTCGAAGATGTCGAGGATCTTCGAGTCGCGGGCCCACTTCTCGAGCAGCGTGCGCTCCGAGTAGCCCAGCGCACCGGCCAGTTCCACGGCCTTGAGGGTGACGTCCGAGCCCACCCGGCCCGCCTTGGCCTTCGCCATCGATGCGTTCATCGAGTTCGGGAGCTTGTTGTCGGCCATCCAGCCCGACTTCAGCGTCAGCTGGTAGGCGGCCTCCCAGTCGGACTCGAGGCGGATGAACTCGGCCGCGGCGTGCGGCAGGGTGTTCACCGGCGCGTCGTAGTCGATGACGATGCCCGCGTTCTCGAGGACGGTGCGCAGCTCCTCCAGCGACGCCCGCGCGACGCCGATGGCCATGGCGGCCACCAGCGGACGGGTGTTGTCGAAGGTCTGCATGACCCCGGCGAAGCCCTTCTCGACGTTCACCTCGGGGCTGCCGAGGATGTTCTCGAAGGGGATGCGGCAGTCCTCAAAGCGGATCTCCGCGGTGTCGGAGGCCCGGATGCCGAGCTTGTGCTCGAGCCGGGCCACGGTGACGCCGGGGTGCTCGCGGGGCACCACGAAGGACTTGATCGCGGCGCGGCCCGCGCTCTTGTCCACGGTCGCCCACACCACGATGTGGTCGGCGCGCGAGCCCGAGGTCACGAAGATCTTGGTGCCGTTGAGGACCCACTCGTCGCCGTCGCGGGTCGCGGTCGCGGTGACGGCGGCCGAGTCCGAGCCGAACGACGGCTCGGTGATCGCCATCGATGCCCACACCTTGCCGAAGCGCTCGAGCTGCTCGTCGGTCGCGACGGCGGCGATCGCGGCGTTGCCGAGGCCCTGGTAGGGGAAGGCGAGCATGAGGCCCGCGTCGCCCCAGCACATCTCGATCGCGTTGATGATCGACTCCATGGTGCCGCCGTTGCGGCTGCCCGCGGTGACATCGGCCGGCTTGGGCTTGGGCTTCTCCTCGCCCTCGCCCTTCTTCCGGTCGCCCGACGCGGCCGACGGGGCCTGGCCCGCATCCGCCAGCCCGTCGTAGAGGGCCGCGATGGTGTCGAGCTCCTTGGGGTACTCGTGCTCGGCGAGGTCGTACTTGCGCGAGATGGGGCGGAAGATCTCGGCCGCACCCTGGTGCGACATCTCGGCCGATGCCTTCAGCTTCTTGGGGAGTTCCAGATTGATTGCCATGAGGGTTCTTTCTTCTGCTCTGAAGTCGAAGGGGCCTAGAGGACGACGACGCCCTCGGCGATGCCGACGGCGCGCAGGTCGCGGTACCAGCGCTCCACCGGGTGCTCCTTGGTGAAGCCGTGCCCGCCGAGGAGCTGGACGCCGTCCAGGCCGATCCGCATGCCCTTGTCGGTGGCGAACTTCCGCGCCAGCGCGGCCTCGCGGCCGAAGGACAGGCCCTGGTCGGCGCGCGAGGCGCCGCGCCACACGAGCAGCTCCAGGCCCTCGATCTCGGTCGCCATGTCGGCCACGGCGAAGGCCACCGCCTGCCGGTGCGCGATCGGCTCGCCGAAGGCCTCGCGCTCCTTGACGTACGGGGTGACGTAGTCGAGCACGGCGCGCGAGGTGCCGAGCGCGAGCGCCGACCAGCCGAGGCGGGCAAGGCGCACCACGTCGGTGTAGTTCTGGGTGGCGGTGTCGAGGTCGACCTCGCCCAGCAGCGCGGTCGCGGGGACCTTGACGTTGTTGAGGTTCAGGCGGCCGAGCGCGGCGGCGCGCAGGCCCATGCTGGGGTCGCCCTCGACGATCACGCCGTCGGTGCCGGACTCGACGATGAACAGGGCGGGCTTGCCGTCCAGCTCGGCGCCGACCACGAAGAGTTCGGCGGAAGCGGCCTGCGGCACCATCGACTTCACGCCGCTCAGGATGTAGCCGCCCGCGGTACGAGTGGCCTTGGTGGACAGCGCGAACGGGTTGAACAGCGCGCCGGGCTCGGCGATCACCACGGAGGACTGCGGCACGGACTCGCCCGCGTACTCCTTGAGGTAGGTCTGCTGCTGGCCGTCGGAGCCGAACTGCGACAGCGTCACCGCGACGCCGCTGGGGGCGAGGATCGGCAGCGCGAGGCCCATGTCGCCGTGCGCGAGGGCCGCGGCTACGAGGGCGTTGGTCACCGCGCCGCGGTCGCTTCCGGCACCGTCGAGCTCCTCGGGCACGTTGATCATGGTGATGCCGAGCTCGGTCGCGCGCTCGAGCAGCGACGCGGGGGCCGCGGTCGCCGCGTCGGCGTCGAAGGCCGCCGGACGGACGATCTCGGCCGCGAAGTCCCGCACCGTGTCGACGATCATCTGCTGCTCGTCGTCCGGGGTGAGGTCGTAGTTCGACTTCGTGCTCGAGCTCAGCCGCTTCGGCTTACCGCTGCCGGCGACGACCTTGAAGGTCCGGTTCGCGGCGCCGAGTGCCTTGAAGCCGTGCTTGGTGCCCTCGTAGGCGACGCGGTTCACCACGTCCTGCAGGCCGCGGTTCTGGACGAAGGGCGTCTGCACCACGGCCATCAGGGCGCGGATCAGCTGGCCCGTGGGGTTCCGCCGGATCGGGTTCTTCCCGATGGCGCTGGTGTCCCGGGGATCGGTTGACGTGCTCATCTCCACCATCTCGTCGTCGTGGCGGCGCAGGTCGCGGGACTGATCCCGGTGTTCTCGCCGCCAACTTACTCATCAGTCAGATGAGACCTTACTCCTCGGTAAGTTAAGTGCCAAGAGATGGGACGAAAACCGTGTCGGCGTGTCAGTGAGTGAGACGCTCCAGCACCTGCGGGTGCAGCGCCGGGTTCGCCGCCACGGCGGAGCCCGCGTGCGGGCCCGGCGTCCCGTCGGTGCCGGTGAACACGCCCCCGGCCTCGCGCACCACGATCTCGACCGCGGCCAGGTCCCACAGCGAGACCTCCGGTTCCACTGCGATGTCCACCGCCCCCTCCGCGACCAGGCAGTAGCTCCAGAAGTCGCCGTACCCGCGCAGGCGCCAGGCGTCGGCGGCCAGCGCCAGGAAGCGCTCGCGCGAGCCGGCGTCGGGGAAGTACGAGAGGTCGGAGAACGAGATCGACGCGTCCGCGATCTCCCGCACGCCCGACACGGCGATCCGGCGCGGCTCGGCACCATCGAAGGAGACGAACGCGCCGGCCCCGGTCGAGGCGAACCAGCGGCGCTTGAGCGCGGGGGCCGAGACCACGCCGGCCACCGGCACCCCGTCCTCGAGCAGCGCGATCAGCGTGCACCACACCGGCACCGCGCGCACGTAATTCTTGGTGCCGTCGATGGGGTCGATCACCCACTGCCGGCCCTCGAAAACGGCCTCGCCCCCGAATTCCTCGCCCAGCACCGCGTCGCCGGGGCGCTCCGCGGCGAGCCGCTCCCGGATGAGCGTCTCGGTGGCGAGGTCGGCGTCGGAGACGGGCGTGAGGTCGGGCTTGGCGTCCACCTTCAGGTCCAGCGCGCCGAACCGCGCCATGGTCAGCTCGTCGGCGGCGTCCGCGAGGGCGAGGGCCAGGGCGAGATCGGGGTTCACGGGGTTCGACGGTGCGCTCGACATGCGAGAACGGTAGCGGAGGCCGACTACGGGCGCCGCGCGCTCCCCGTCGGTAATCTGGACATATGGAATGGATCTGGGTGCTCATGCTCGCCGCGATGCTGGGTGTGCTCGTCGTCATGTGGCAGCGCTCCAAGCGGGGCACGCTCGGCACCGCGCCCGCGGGCCCCGGCATGGAGGACGGGATGCTCACGCTCAGCGGGGTGAGCCCGCGTCCCGTCGAGCCCGACCAGAAGGGGCAGGCGTTCGTCACCGTCTCGGGCACCGTCGAGGGCCCCACCACCCCGCCGACGCACGTCTACCGACGGCTCGTGATCGACTTCGCGGAGCGCTGGCCGGAGGTCGGCGACCGGCTGCCGGTGTACTACAAGGTCGGCAAGGTGGACAGCTCCTGGCAGCTCGGTTCGCTGCAGCCGCCCGCGATCTGAGCGGTGCCTAGGTGGTCAGCAGGCGCCACAGCCCGATGGTGCCGACGACCACGATGATCGTGCGCAGGGCGGTGGGGGAGAGGCCCCGCCCGAAGCGGGCGCCCAGCGCGCCGCCCAGCAGGGAGCCCACCGCGATGACGCCGGCCACCGGCCAGTCGATCCGGTCGAACGCGAACGCGAGGTAGAACACCGCCGCGACCACGTTCACCAGCAGGGAGAGCAGGTTCTTCGCCGCGTTGATGCGCTGCAGGTCGTCGTGCACCAGCACGCCCATCGCGGCCACCAGCAGGATGCCCTGCGCCGCGGTGAAGTAGCCGCCGTAGACGCCGATCGCGAACGTTGCGGCGACGAGCGCGGCGAGCCGGCCCGCCGAGGGCGACGCGTCCGCATCGTCGTGCGGGGCGGTCCACCGCTGGATACGGGGCTGCAGGACCACGAGCGCCAGCGCCAGGACCAGGAGGATCGGGACGATCGTCTCGAAGACCGTCTCCGGCAGGTGCAGCAGCAGGAACGCGCCGACGACCGCGCCCGCCACCGACGCCGGCATCTGCCAGCGCAGCCGGTCCAGCTGGCCGGAGAGTTCGCGGCGGTATCCCCAGGTTCCGGAGATCCCGCCCGCGACGAGGCCGATCGCGTTGCTGATCGTCGCGGTGACCGGCGGGACGCCGAAGGCGACGAGGGTGGGGAAGGTGATGAGGGTGCCGCTGCCGACGAGGGAGTTGATGAATCCGGCGCCGACACCGGCCGCGAGGACGATCAGCAGCTCCCATCCGTCCATGACGCGACCATAGTGCGCCGCCGGCCTCGCCCGCCGTGGCGGGCCAGTATCCTGGGTGACTGTGCATCCTGACGTAGCCGCAGACATCGAGAGCCTCGACACCACCCTGCAGACGGTGGAGAAGGTGATCGACCTCGACGAGCTGCGCCGGCGCGTCGACGAGCTGGAACACAAGGCGTCCGACCCCGACCTGTGGAACGACCAGGCCAACGCCCAGCAGGTCACCAGCGAGCTGTCCTACGCCCAGGCGGAACTGCGCCGCGTCACCGACCTGCGGCAGCGGCTCGACGACCTGCCCGTGCTCTACGAGCTGGCCGACGCGGAGGAGGGCGACGACAAGGCGGCGGCGCTCGAGGACGCCGACGGCGACCGCGCCCAGCTGCGCACCGAGATCGAGGCCATGGAGGTCAAGACCATGCTCTCGGGCGAGTACGACGCCCGCGACGCGCTGGTCAACATCCGCGCCGGCGCCGGCGGCGTCGACGCCGCCGACTGGGCCGAGATGCTCATGCGCATGTACATCCGCTGGGCCGAGAAGCACGGCTACGGCGTCGAGGTCTACGACACCAGCTACGCCGAGGAGGCGGGCCTGAAGTCCGCCACGTTCGCGGTGAAGACCGACTACGCCTACGGCACCCTCTCCGTCGAGATGGGCACCCACCGCCTCGTGCGGATCAGCCCGTTCGACAATCAGGGCCGCCGCCAGACCTCCTTCGCCGAGGTCGAGGTGCTGCCCGTCGTGGAGACCACTGACCACATCGACGTCGACGAGAACGAGGTGCGCGTGGACGTGTACCGCTCGTCGGGCCCGGGCGGCCAGTCGGTCAACACCACCGACTCCGCGGTGCGGCTCACGCACATCCCCACCGGCATCGTCGTCACCTGCCAGAACGAGAAGAGCCAGCTGCAGAACAAGGTCTCGGCGATGAAGGTGCTGCAGGCCAAGCTGCTCGAGCGCAAGCGGCAGGAGGAGCGCGCGCAGATGGACGCGCTCAAGACGAACGAGGGCGCCTCCTGGGGCAACCAGATGCGCTCCTACGTGCTGCACCCGTACCAGATGGTCAAGGACCTGCGCACCGAGTACGAGGTGAACAACCCGTCGGCCGTGCTCGACGGCGACCTGGACGGCTTCATCGAGGCCGGTATCCGCTGGCGGATGCGCGGCGATGACGACTAGCGCGCTGCTCGCGAACTCGATCCTCCCCGACGTCACGGGGTGGCGGCTCCTCATGTTCGAGCGGGTCCTGCCGATCATGCTGTGGATCATCGCCGCGGTCCTGGCGAACCGGTTCGTGAACTGGTTCTCGGCGCGGGTCACCATGCGGATCGACGCCCAGTTCAAGAACAGCGATTCGCTGGTGCGCTCGGAGTCCGCGAAGCACCAGCACGCGCTGATCCAGGTGATCAGCTGGGTCGCCATCGCCGCGATCTACCTGTTCGCCGCCTATCAGATCGTCAAGGCGCTCGGCGTGCCGATCAACGCCCTCGTCGCGCCGGCCACCGTCATCGGCGCGGCCCTCGGTTTCGGCGCCCAGCGGGTGGTGCAGGACCTGCTCGCCGGCTTCTTCCTCATCACCGAGCGGCAGTACGGCTTCGGTGATGTGGTGAACCTCTCGCTGACCGGCGGCTCGGAGGCCGAGGGCACCGTCTCCGACGTCACGCTGCGGGTCACTAAGCTCCGCAACACCGACGGCGAGGTCATCACCGTGCCGAACGGGCAGATCGTCAAGGCCACCAACCTGTCGAAGGACTGGGCGCGCGCCGTGGTCGACATCCCGTTGCCGAAGACCGTCGACATGGGGAAGGTCAACACGCTGCTGCACCGCGTCGGCGAGCGGGCCTATCACGACCCGAAGATGTCGACGCTCCTACTCGACGAGCCCACCCTCATGGGCATCGAGTCGATCGACCTCGACCGGGTGAACCTGCGGATGGTCGCCCGCACCCTGCCCGGCAAGCAGTTCGAAGTGGGCCGCAACCTGCGTGAGCGCATCGTCCGCAGCCTGGCGACGGCCGGCATCGACGTCGCGCCCGTCACCGACACCGTCGAGGACGAGGAGGAGGTGACGCCGCAGTGAGCGACATCTCGAAGGGGTCGCAGGACGAACCCGAGAACGACGCCGACGCCACGACGGAGATCCGTGCCCAGGCCGCACCGCCCGAGCCGCCTCCCGCGCCGTCCGAGCCCACCCGGGCGCTCCCGGCCGCGTGGGAGCGCATTCCGAAGACGATCCCGCACACCCGCGCGCGCACCAGCACCGTCGTCCTGGGGTTGCTGTTCCTGGGGCTGATGTGGTGGTACCTCGACCTGTACGCGCAGTTCGTCCCCGAGGAGCAGCGCCGCACCGGGCAGACGCCGGTCGCCACCACGACGGTGCCGGCCCAGGAGGGGCCCACCTACGAGGCGCCGCTCACCACCACGCCGAGCCGGGCGCCGTCGAGCGCGGTCCCGACCAGCAGCGCGGCGGGGGAGTCCGGCGCACCGTCGTCGACGGTGCCGGGGCGCTCCGGCGAGCCCGGGACAGCCACCACCGGGGGCGCGACGACCACCTCCGCTCCGGGCGGGATCGTGCTCCCGGGCGGGGTCACGCTGCCGGGCGTTCCGGGCGCGACGACGGAGCCGCCCGCGTCCGGCGGCGCACCGACGACGACGGTTCCGGCGGGGTAGTCCGCGGCGTCAGTAGACTGGGCGCTCGTGATCACGCTCCAGAACGTCACGATGATGTACAAGGCGTCGGCCCGGCCGGCGCTCCACGACCTGTCGCTCGAGATCGGCAAGGGCGAGTTCGCCTTCCTGATCGGGCCCTCGGGTTCCGGGAAGTCGACGTTCTTCCGGCTCCTGCTCAAGGAGGACAAGCCCACCAGCGGCGACGTCTACGTGGGGGACTACCACGTCAACAAGCTGTCAGGCCGGCGCGTGCCGCAGCTGCGGCAGTCGCTGGGCTGCGTCTTCCAGGACTTCCGCCTGCTCCAGCAGAAGACGGTGGCCGAGAACGTGGCCTTCGCACTCGAGGTCATCGGCAAGCCGCGCAACGTCATCGACCGGACGGTCCCGCAGGTGCTCGACTACGTCGGGCTCGGCGGCAAGGCGAACCGCATGCCGAGTGAGCTGTCCGGCGGTGAGAAGCAGCGCGTCGCCATCGCCCGCGCCATCGCCAACCGGCCCCTGCTGCTGCTCGCGGACGAGCCCACCGGCAACCTCGACCCCGACACCTCCGCCGAGATCGTGGACGTGCTCGACCGGATCAACCGGGCCGGGACCACCGTGGTCATGGCCACGCACGACCGCCACATCGTGGACTCGATGCGCCGCCGCGTCATCGAGTTCCGCATGGGCGAGATGGTGCGCGACGACGCCACCGGCGTGTACGGGCTGGGCCGCTGACGGCGCCCGCCGCCCCCGCCGACGACGACGAACCGAAGGACTGAATTCCCAGTGCGAGCCAGTTTCATCACCAGCGAGGTCTTCACGGGCCTGCGCCGGAACGTGAGCATGACGATCGCCATGATCCTGACCACCGCGATCTCGCTCGGCCTGTTCGGCGGCGGCCTGCTCGTGGTGCGGATGGCGGACAAGAGCCAGGACATCTTCCTGCAGCGCGTCGAGATCCAGGTGTTCGTCGACGACAAGGTGGCCGCGGACGATCCGGACTGCCAGAAGGCCGTGTGCCAGGCGATCGAGTCGAAGATCAAGGCGCAGCCGGGCGTCGACTCGATCGACTACATCTCGCAGGACAAGGCCCTCGAGACCGCGAAGACCAAGACCTTCGCCGACCAGCCGGAGCTCGCCGAGCTGGTGCGGCCCGGGGTGCTGCCCGCGTCGTTCAAGGTGCGCGTCGGCGACGAGAACAAATTCTCCGCGGTGATCGACGCGGTGAAGGGGCAGCCCGGCGTGGCCGGCGTGCAGGACCAGCGCGAGCTCGTGGAGCGCGTCTTCTCCGTGCTCAACGGCGCGCGGAACGCCGCCTTCTTCGTCGCCCTGATCCAGGCCGTCGCGGCAGTGCTGCTGATCGCGAACATGGTGCAGGTGGCCGCGTACACGCGGCGCACCGAGGTCTCGATCATGCGGCTCGTGGGCGCCTCCCGCTGGTACACCCAGCTGCCGTTCCTGCTGGAGGCGGTGATCGGCGCCGTCATCGGCGCGGTCCTCGCGATCGGCGGCCTGTTCGCCGGCAAGGCCCTGTTCTTCGACCGGGCCCTGCGCGAGATGTACGGCGTGAACATCCTGGCGCGGATCACGAACACCGACGTGCTGCTGGTCTCCCCGTGGCTGATCCTCGTGGGCGCGGGCTTCGCCGCGGTCACCGCGTACGTGACGCTGCGCTTCTACGTGCGGGAGTAGCCCCCGGCCATAAGTCGCTTTCCGCGCACCGTCGCATCCCCGTACGATGGAGTGGTTGTCCAGCGTGACCGGCACTCGGTCGCGGCGTACGGAAGGGATGAGGACGATGGCGAAGGAGAAGGGGCGCTCGGTGATCGCGAGCAACCGCAAGGCGCGCCACAACTACGCCATCCTCGACACCTTCGAGGCCGGCGTGGTGCTGGTGGGCACCGAAGTGAAGGCGCTCCGCGAGGGCAAGGCCTCCCTGGTCGACGCCTACGCGACGATCGACGACGGCGAGGTCTGGCTGCGCGGCCTGCACATCCCCGAGTACGGCAACGGCTCATGGACCAATCACACGCCGCGCCGCACGCGGAAGCTGCTGATGCACCGGCGCGAGATCGACTCGCTGACCGGCAAGATCCGCGAGGGCAACCAGACCCTGGTGCCGCTGTCGATGTACTTCAACGAGGGCCGCGTCAAGGTCGAGCTGGCGCTCGCCAAGGGCAAGCAGGACTACGACAAGCGGCAGGACATCGCCCGCCGCACCGCCGAGCGCGAACTGGTCCGGGAGCTGGGCCGACGCGTCAAGGGCATGCGCGGCTGACTTCTTTCGACGGTGCCCGGCGTGGCGCGTTGAGTTCCGGTCTTGGCGGGCGTTCACTTGAGATACGAGTTACTGATGTGACTCGTGGGACTCAAGTGAGGAGCGGATCCATGAGTGTCGAGAACCGGGCCAAGGTCGTCTCGCTGGCGCATCGCGTGGGCGCGGTGCTGCTCACCGTGCTGATGAACATGAACGCCTCCGCCGCCGGCGTGCGGCTGCGCACCGTCGGATAATCGCTGGACAGCCGCCGATGCCGGTGCGGTAGTATGGAACTTCCACTCCGCAAGGGGTGGGCTTCCGCAGAGCGGACGATGAGGGGCCGATCGGTTTCGACTTCGTTTGTTGACGCGGGGGAAGCGTGCCGGTGCAGGCTGGAGACCACCGTAAGCGTCGCAGCAACCCTATAAGCGCCGATTCCAATCAGCGCGACTTCGCTCTCGCTGCCTAAGCAGCCAGGCGAGTCTGTCAGTCCGGGTTCGCCCTCGGCCCGGGTACTGGCATCAGCTAGAGGGATTCACCCCGCGGTGCGGTCGCGGTATCGCGGGGGACATCAAACAGCGACTGGGATCGTCATCCCGGCTCGTCCGTGAGACCGGGAGATCCGAGTAGAGGCACAGCGGACTGCGCACGGAGAAGCCCCGTAGAAATGACGGAGGACCCGGGTTCAATTCCCGGCGGCTCCACAGCGAAGCGCCCCCGACCAGTGGTCGGGGGCGCTTCTGCGTCCGCGCTACTTCTTCTTCACCTCGCAGGCGATCCCGTCGCCGTCGCGATCGAGGTGGCTCGCGTACCCGGGATCGCCCTTGAGTAGCGGGGCCTTGCCGGCCTTGCGCACCTCGGTGCAGTTCTTGTAGTACGGGTCGGCGTGCGAGACGGCGGCCGGGGCGGCGAGCGCGGCGATCGAGAACGCGGCGACGACGACGCGGGTGAAGGTGGGGGACATGGGTACTCCTGCAGACCGGGGGAAGCGACGACCGCGGGACGGTCCCTCTCCTGCGGTTCTTACGGTGTACGCCTTTGCGGCGGCAAGCCGATTGCCGGATATGGGTAATTAGCCGGGAAAGTGGCCGCATCGGACGATTCGGCGGCGATGGCGGAGTGGCCGGGCCGGACGACCGTGAGTGAAACAAGTTCTAGAAACGTCTCTCGGTGCGACGTGGGTTGGGCTATCGTCCGTGGGCATGAACCTGCGTTCCGTATGGCGACGGGCGGTCGTCGCGGCGGCCGGCGCCGCGCTGCTGGTGGCGGCACCGTCGACCGCGGCGCCGCTGCCCGAGAACTTCACCTTCTTCGGCGGCATACCGTCGGAACTGACGAACCCGAACGGCTCGCTGCCGGGGACCAACGACTACTCCTGCAGGCCCACGGCTCGCCACCCCAACCCCGTCGTGCTGGTGCACGGCACCGGCGGCGGCTCGCAGACGAACTGGGGCGCCTACGCGCCGCTGCTCAAGAACAACGGCTACTGCGTCTTTTCGTTCACGTACGGCGCGCTGCCCGGCGCGCCGTGGCCGGTGAGTCAGATCGGCGGCACCCGTCCGCTCGCGACGAGCGCGCAGCAGCTCAAGTCGACGGTGGAACGCGTTCTCGAAGCCACCGGCGCGACGAAGGTCGATCTCATCGGCCACTCGCAGGGCACGCTCATGCCGTCGTACTTCGTGAAGTACCTCGGCGGCGCCGAGAAGGTCGGTAAGCACGTCTCGCTCGCGCCGCTGTGGCGCGGCACGGGCGGCGATCTCGGGCGCGCGGCCTCGGTCTTCGTGCGCGGCCTGAACGTCCGCGATCCGTACTTCCCGATCTTCGAGTCGATCGGCGACATGCTGCCGGGATCGCGCTTCCTCGACAAGATCTGGGCCGACGGTACGCCCTATGCGCGCGGCGTCGAGTACACGAACATCTCCACCCGCTTCGACGAGCTGGTGCTGCCGTACACGAGCGGCCAGCTCGACGGCCCGCCCGGAACCACGGTCACCAACATCGTCGTGCAGAACACCTGCGGCCAGGACTTCTCCGACCATCTGGCCATCGCGGGTTCCCGGCGCGCGGCGTACTTCGCGCTCAACGCCCTCGATCCGCAGCATCCGCGGCCGGTGCCCTGCTACGTGGTGCCGCCGTTCACCGGAGCCTGACCGGGGTAGCTCTCGCCGTGCGGGTCGCCGCAGTGCTCCTCGGCCCCGTCGTGATCGACCTGCAGCGTCGCGTGCTCGATGCCGTATTCGTCGTGCAGCATGCCGCTGATCTTCGAGCGGACGGCGTGGCAGTCCGCGGCCGCGTCGACGAGGACGTGCGCCGAGAGCGCGGGCTGGCCCGACGTGATCTCCCAGATGTGCAGGTCGTGCACCTCGGTCACGGACGGGACGGCCGCGACGTCGCGCCCGACCTCGGCGGGGTCGATGCCCTCGGGTGCGGCTTCGAGGAAGATCCGCCCCGACGCCTTGACCAGCCCCCAGCCGGCCTTGAGCATGAGCGCCGCAACGACCAGGGCGGCGATCGCGTCCGCCCGACCCCACCCCGTGGCCCAGATGATCGCGCCCGCGATGGCGGTGGCGATGAAGGCGTACAGGTCGTTGAGGATGTGCTGGTAGGCGCCCTCGACGTTGAGGCTGGTGCGGTTGGCCCGCCGGATGCACCACGTGGCGGCGAGGTTCACGGCGCAGCCGGCGAGGGCGGTGAAGAAGACCAGCCGGCCGTCGACGTCGGGCGGCGTGATCAGCCGCGAGATCCCCTCGTAGACGAAGAACGCCGCGAGGAGAAGGAGGGTGATCCCGTTGGCCTGCGCCGACAGGATCTCCACCCGCTTGAGGCCCCAGGTGTACCCGCCCTTCGCCGGCTTCGCGGCGATCTTGATCGCGACCAACGCGAGCACGATCGCCGCGGCGTCGGTGAGCATGTGCGCGGCGTCGGTGATCAGTGCGAGCGAGCTCGCGATGATGCCGATCGCCACCTCGATCGCCATGAAGCCGACGATGAGCGCCAGGGCCAGGCTCAGCCAGCGCTTGTCGGCGTCCGCCGACACCCCGTGGTCGTGTCCCGCGTGTCCGCTCATCTCAGCTCCGCCCCTCGTCCGATGAGATCACCGGATGAACATACATGGCTGTATGCGCATGTATCAATGGCGGAGCGCGGCGGCGATCAGTCGAGCACGGCGAGCGCGTCGATCTCCACGAGCATGACCTCGTGCGGGAGGTCGACGAAGACTGTCGTGCGGCAGGGGAGCGCGGCGCCCTCGGGCACGTTCTCGGCGATGAACGCGCCGTAGACCTCGTTCATCGGGGCGAAGTCGTCGCGCGTGGTGAGGTAGACGCGGAACATGAGCACGTCGGCCACCGAGGCGCCGCCGGCCTCGAGGATCGCCTTGACGTTCTCCAGGGTGCGCCGGGTCTGCTCCTTGACGTCGCCCTCGGCGATGTACTGGTTCGTCGCCGGGTCCATCGGGCCCTGGCCCGAGACCTGCAGCAGGTTGCCGCGGCGCACGCCCTGGGAGAAGAAGTGGGCGGGAGCGGGCGCGTCGGTGGTGGAGACGGCGGTCGCGGTCATGGTGGTGATTCCTTTGCTCTCGTGAGTGTTTCGGTGTTCCCCGGGGTGTCCGGGAGGTTCAGCGCGGGCGGTACCCGCAGTCGCGGGAGATGGCGGCGCACGTCGCGCGCAGCGGCTCCAGCAGGTCCAGTAGCTCGTCGAAGGGCAGGACCACGTCGGGCACCGACACCGACACCGCAGCGACGACGGTGCCGCTCGCGTCGCGGACGGGCGCGCCGATGCAGTTGATCGTGGGCTCGTTCTCCTCACGGTCGACGGCCCAGTCCTGCGCGCGGACGCGCTCGATCTCGGCGAGGTAGTCCTCGGGGGTCACGATGGTGTTCGGCGTGCGCCGAGTGAAGTCCATCCCGGCGACGAACCGTCGCAGCTCGTCGTCGGGCAGCGTCGACAGCATGAGCTTGCCGACGGCGCTGGAGTTGAGATTGACCTCCATGCCGACCCGCGAATACATGCGGATGAGGTCGCGCGACTCCAGCTTGTCGATGTAGACGACGGCGTCGCCCTCGCGGGCCGCGAGGTGCGTGGTGCGGCCGTACTCGCGGTTGAACGCGACCAGGTGGGGCGCGGCGATCTCGCGGATCCCGCGCTGCTCCGAGGCGCGTGCCGCCAGGTCGAAGACGCGCGATCCGAGGTGGTAGCGGTGCGCCTCGTCGTGGTACGCGAACCGCGCCTCGGTGAGCGGCCGCAGCAGGCGCAGCACGGTGGTCTTGTGCACGCCGAGCTCGTCGGCCAGCTCGTCCAGCGAGGCGGGGCTCTCGCCCAGCAGGCGCAGGATCTCCAGCGCGCGGGTCAGGCTCTGGCTCATGGCGCCCCGCTCTCGCGGGGCGGCGGGAAGTCCGCGCCGCCCACGCGGATCCCGCCCGGGCCGATGTGTGCGGCGGACCAGGTCTCGTCGTCGCAGGTCAGTAAGGCCGCCATCGCCTCGGGCGGCAGGGTGGCGAAGTCGGCGCGCACCGTCAGGGTCGCCGCGGCGCCCGCGTGCCCGCGGCGCAGGCAGGTGCGCATGTCCTCGTCGTGCGCGAGCCCGTGCAGGAAGCCCGCGGCGAACGAGTCGCCCGCGCCCACGGGCTCGACCACATCGACGGGCAGCGCGGGAACCGTGATCTGCGCGCCCTCGCGGTCGACGGCGACGGCCCGCACGGCACCGTCCTTCACGACGACGGTGCGCGGTTCGGGCAGGAGCGCCCGGACCTCGGCGGGGGAACCGGTGCCGAGCACGCGCTCGGCCTCGTCGGACCCGACCAGGACGACGTCCGCGCAGCGGGCCAGCTCGATGACCAGCGACGGGTCGCCGTCGGGCCAGAGCTGCTCGCGCCAGTTGACGTCGAAGGTGACGGTGCCGCGCACGCCCGTCCGGCCGCGGAGCAGGGCGCGGGTGAGAGCCGCGCACGACGGGGACAGGGCCGGGGTGATGCCGCTGGTGTGCACGATCCGGGCTTGTCCGAGGGCCGCGGCGACCGCGGGGCGCGCCAGGAAGTCGGGGCCCATCGCCGCCGCCGCGCTGCCCGCGCGACGGTACGTGCTGGCGGTGGCGGGCTCGCCGTCCGCGTCGACGCCCTCGGTCTTGGCGTACCGGCCGGTGAACCCGTCGCCGTCGACCTCGATGCCGTCGGTCTGCACACCGTGCGCGCGCAGGTGCTCGACGATCCGTCGCCCCTCGGCGTCACCGCCGACCCGGCTGAGGAAGGCCGTGGGGGTGCCCAGGACCGCGGTGCCGGCGGCGACGTTGGCCTCGGCGCCGCCGGCGTGCATGGCGGGAGCGGGCGCGTCCAGGTCCGCCGCGGCGACCAGCGCCAGCGGTTCCCCGAGGCACGCGATCCAAGCTTCCGTCACCGTCTCGCACCGTTCTTTCATGTCGTGGTTGTGCAGGTCCTCGCCGCAATGCTAGCGTCTGTGACACGCATCACGCAACGGTGATTGCAATATACGCAACGTAGCAGATTGGGAAGCATGATGGCCAACGGGAACGGCGCGCGGCCGGCGGAGCTGAGTGTGCTCGACAAGGCGGTGCCCGCGTGGGCGAACGGCATGACGACGGCCGATTACCTCGCCCGCGCGCCGCGCCTCGCGGAGCTCTCGACGCCGGTGCTCGTCCTCGACCGCGCGGCGATGGCCGACAACGTCGCCGAGTTCGCGCGGTGGACCGCCGCGCACGGCTTCGACCTCGAGCCGCACGGCAAGACCACGATGGCGCCCGCGCTCTGGCAGGACCAGGTCGACGCGGGGTCCACCGCCATCACCGTCGCGAATCTCCCGCAGTTGCAGGCCGCGGTCGCCACCGGCTTCCGGAACCTGCACGTGGCCAACGCGATCGCCGACCCGGCCGGCATCCGCTGGCTCGGCGAGGCGCTCGACGCCGACCCCGCGCTCGAGGTCACCCTGTGGGCGGACGGGCTCGGCACCGTCGACGCGCTCGACCGCGGCCTCGCCGAAGCGACGCGGCAGCCCACCGTCCTCGTCGAGCTGGGCGGACCCGGCGGCCGCACCGGCGCGCGCACCGTCGACGAGGCCTTCGCGATCGGCGAGCGCATCGCCGCCTCCCCGCGGCTGCGCCTCGGCGGCGTCACCGGCTACGAGGGCGCGTTCGCGCACGACACCTCGGCCGCGGCGCTCGGCACCGTCGACGACTACCTCCGCACGCTGAAGGACCTGCACGTCCGGCTGCGTCCGCTGTACCCGGAGGGGCGCATCGTCGTCTCCGCCGGGGGCAGCGCCTATTTCGACCGCGTCGCCGCCGTCCTGGGCGACATCGACGACGCCCGGATCGTCGTCCGCTCGGGGGCGTACATCATCCACGACGACGGCTTCTACCGCGGCATCACGCCGTCCGGTCGCGAGGCCGACGCACCCCGCCTGCGGTCGGCGATGCACGTCTGGGCCCGCGTCATCTCGCGGCCCGAGCCCGGCCTGGCGCTCCTCGACGTGGGCCGCCGCGACGTCTCCTTCGACGAGGGCCTGCCCGAACCGCAGGTCGCCGCACCCGGACTCGGCGAGCCCGCCCGCCCCCTGGAGGCCGAGATCTCCGCGGTCAACGACCAGCACGCCTTCCTGCGCCTGCCCGCCGGCGACCCGCTCGCCGTCGGCGACGTCGTGCGGCTGGGCCTGAGCCACCCGTGCACCGTCTTCGACAAGTGGCGCGTCATCCCCGTCGTGGCCGACGACAGCGAGAACCCGCAGGTCGTCGACATGATCTCCACCTACTTCTAGAGGCTCGCCATGCACGACACACTGATCCGCGCCGCCGCCGTCGTCGACGGCACCGAGGTGCCGCGCTACACGGCGGACGTCGCGATCTCCGACGGCGTCATCGCCGCGATCGGCACCGACCTCGGGCCGGCGCACCGCGTCATCGACGCCGACGGTCTCGTCCTGAGCCCCGGCTTCATCGACATGCACGCCCACTCCGACCTGCAGGTGCTCCTCAACCCCGAACACCCCTCGCGGATCACGCAGGGCGTCACCTGCGAGGTGATCGGCCAGGACGGGCTGAGCTACGCCCCCGTCTCCGACGAGACGCTCGCCGTCGTGCGGCGCCAGATCGCCGGGTGGAACACCGATCCCGAGGACTTCGACTTCTCGTGGCGCACCGTCGGCGAGTATCTGGACCGGCTCGACGCGGCGGGCACCGCCACCAACCTCGCCTACCTCGTGCCGCACGGCCTGCTCCGGGCCCTCACGATCGGCTTCGGCGACGGTGTCGCGTCCCCGGCCGAGGTGGCCCGGATGCAGGAGATCCTGGTGCAGGGCCTGCGGGAGGGCGCCGTCGGCCTGTCCACCGGCCTCACCTACACCCCGGCCATGTACGCCGACGACGCCGAGCTGGCCGCGCTCATGCGCACCACGGGCGAGCTCGGCGGCTACTTCTCGCCGCACCACCGCAGCTACGGCGCGGGCGCGATGGAGGCCTACGCCGAGATGATCGACCTGTCGCGGCGCACCGGCTGCCCGCTGCACCTCGCCCACGCCACGCTCAACTTCGGGCCCAACAAGGGCCGCGCGCCCGAACTCCTGGCGCTGCTCGACGAGGCCGTCGCCGCGGGCGCTGACGTCTCCCTCGACACCTACCCGTACCTACCCGGCGCGACCACCCTGGCCGCGATCCTGCCGAGCTGGGCGGCGGCGGGCGGCGCCGACGCGACGCTGGCGCGCCTGCGCGACCCGCAGGATCTCGCCCGCATCCGGGAGCACCTGGAGCACACCGGATCCGACGGCTGCCACGGCGTGATCGCCGAATGGAACACCATCGAGATCAGCGGCGTCGGCAACGACGACCTAGCCGGCTACGTGGGCCGCACCATCGATGCGATCGCCGCCGACGAGCGCCGCGACCCGTTCGACGTGTGCATCGCGATCCTCCTCGACGACCGCCTCGCCACCGGCATCCTGCAGCACGTCGGGCACGAGGAGAACGTGCGCGCCATCATGCGGCACCCCGCGCACACCGGCGGCAGCGACGGCCTGCTCGTCGGCGGCAAGCCGCACCCGCGGGCGTGGGGCACCTTCGCACGCTACCTCGGCCACTACAGCCGTGACCTGGGGCTGATGAGCCTCGAGGAGTGCGTGGGCCACCTCACGGGCCGGGCGGCCCGTCGCCTGAGGTTGGTCCGACGGGGCCTCGTCCGCGAGGGCTACGCCGCCGACCTGGCGCTCTTCGACCCCGACGCGGTGATCGACCGCGCCACCTACGACGCCCCGCGCACGCCCGCCGCGGGATTCACGCACGTCCTCGTCCGCGGGGTCCCCGCGCTCGACGACGGCAACCTCACCGGCGCGCTCGCGGGCGGCGCGCTGCGATTGACCGAAGAAGGGGTCCTGTGACCGTGACCGACCATTCCGGCCTGCTCGATGCGCTCGCCGCCGACCGGGCGCTCACCGTGGTGCGCGCCCCCGAACTCCCCGACGCGGCGGCCCTGTGCCGCGCCCTCGCCGAGGGCGGGATCCGCACCGTGGAGCTGACGTTCACCACCCCCGGGGTGCTCGGCCACCTCGAGCGGGCCGCGGGCGTCGACGGCACGAACCTCGGCGTGGGCACGGTGCGCTCCGCCGCCCAGGCCCGTGACGCCGTGAACGCCGGCGCCCGCTTCCTCGTCACGCCCGACGTCAACGAGGAGGTGGCGCAGGCCGCCCGCGACCTCGGCGTGCCCGTCTTCCTGGGCGCGCTCACTCCCACGGAGGTGGCCCGCGCGGCGGCGCTCGGCTCGGTGGCCGTGAAGATCTTCCCCGCCCGCGCCTTCGGGCCGGGTTATCTCAAGGACCTGCACGGTCCGTTCCCCGGCCTGCCGCTCCTCCCGTCCGGCGGGGTCAGTGAGGCCAATGCCCGCGAGTTCCTGGGTGCCGGCGCTGTCGCCGTCTGCGCCGGCACGTCCGTCGTGCCCCCCGACACCGTCGCCGCCGGCGACTGGGCCGACATCACCCTCCGCGCCGCGCGTTTCGTCGCCGCGCTCTGATCCCCTTCCAGAACGGGAGTACCACTCATGTCCTCGGCCATCGACTGGCTGCAGCACGACACCGGAGGTCTGCTGACCCTCGCCGCGGTGTCGATCGCGGTCCTGCTCTTCCTCATCATCAAGGTCAAGCTCGAACCCTTCATCGCGCTGATCATCGTCTCCGTGGGCCTCGCGCTGGTCGCGGGCGTCTCCGTAGAGAAGCTCGTCGGGTCGCCGCAGAAGGGGGCGGCGCAATCGATCCTGGAGACCGGCTTCGGCGGGATCCTGGGGCACATCGCGCCGATCATCGGCCTCGGCACGGTGCTCGGCGCCATCCTGGAACGCTCCGGCGGCGCCGACGTGCTCACCAGCTGGCTGCTGAAGCTGTTCGGGCCCAAGGGTGCGCCCCTCGCGATGGGCGTCACGGGCCTCATCCTGGGCATCCCGGTGTTCTTCGACATCGGCATCTTCATCCTGGCGCCGCTGGTCTACGTCTGCGCCAAGCGCGGCGGCAAGTCGCTGGTCATGTACGCGATGCCCATGCTCGCGGGCCTGTCCATGACGCACGCCTTCCTGCCCCCGCACCCCGGCCCCGTCGCCGCGGCCGGCCTGCTGCACACCTCGCTCGGCTGGATCATCATCATGGGCCTCGTCTGCGGCATCCCGGCGTGGTTCGCCTCGGGCGTCGTGTGGGGCACGTGGATCGGCAAGCGCGTCATCGTCGACGTGCCGGAGGAGTTCGTGCCGGAGGAGGAGCACGCCAGCAAGGACCAGCCGCCCCTCTCGCTCATCGCCTTCATCATCGCGGTGCCGATGCTGCTGATCCTCGGCGGCACCTTCGGCTCGGTCTGGCTCACGCCCGGTACCAAGCCCTTCTCGATCCTCGTCTTCCTCGGCACGCCGGCCATCGCCCTGACCATCGCCGTGGTGATGGCCTTCTACCTGCTCGGTATCCGGCGCGGCATCAACGCCACGCAGCTCGCCGAGATGACGGGCGCGGCGCTCAAGCCGATCGGCATGATCCTGCTGGTCGTCGGCGCGGGCGCCCTGTTCGGCGCGGTCCTGCGGGCCACGGGCGTGGGCACGGCGCTCACCGAGTCGATGTCGAACCTCGGCCTGCCGCTCATCGTGACCGCCTACCTGGTCAGCTGCGCGCTGCGCATCGCGCAGGGCTCGGCGACGGTGGCGATCACCGCGACCGCCGGCATCATCGGCGAGACGGTGGCCGCGGGCAACTACTCGCAGGCGCAGATCGCGCTCATCGTCATCGCCATCTCGGCCGGCTCGATCATCCTCAGCCACGTCAACGACGGCGGCTTCTGGATCGTCGCGAAGTACTTCAACATGACGGTCAAGCAGACCCTGATGACCTGGTCCGTCCTCGAGACCATCCTCTCGGTGGTGGGCTTCGCGATGGTGCTCATCGTCTGGGCGATCGTCTGACGGCCGCGGCGTCGCGACGGTCCGCCGTCGCGGCGCCGCGTCGTCGCCTCACCGCCGTCTCACCGCCCGGTGCACCGGATTACCGCGCGCGGACCGCCTTCCGGCGATACGTTGGACGACAGCGGCCGTGCGATCCGCGGCCGCGTTCCCGCACTGACGAGGTGGACTGAAGATGGCTCATGCGCGTGCCGGTCAACCGGCTCTTCCCGAGGACTTGATCGACGTCGAAGCTGTTCGTGCTGCGTACTATTCGGTCGTGCCGGACCCCGGCGATCCGGATCAGCGGGTGGCCTTCGGCACCTCGGGGCACCGCGGCACGTCACTGAACGGCAGCTTCAACGAGAATCACATCGCCGCCACCACGCAGGCCATCGTCGAATACCGCGCCACGGAGGGCGTCCGCGGGCCGCTGTACCTCGCGAAGGACACGCACCTGCTGTCCGGCCCCGCGTGGGAGACCGCCGTCGAGGTGCTCGCCGCGAACGGCGTGGACACGCTCATCGACCACGACGACCGGTACACCCCGACGCCGGCGCTCAGCCACGCGATCCTCACCTTCAACCGCAGGCACGGCGGCGGCGTCGAGGCCGACGGCATCGTCGTCACCCCGTCGCACAACCCGCCCGCCGACGGCGGCTTCAAGTACAACCCGCCCAACGGCGGGCCCGCCGACACCGACGCGACCTCGGCGATCGCGGCCCGCGCCAACGAGATCCTCGAGGGCGGCCTGCGCGACGTGCGCCGCATCCCGCTCGCGCAGGCACTGGCGTCGGACGCGGTCCAGCGCTTCGACTTCCTCGACTCCTACGTCGGCGACCTGCCCTCGGTGCTGCACCTCGACAAGATCCGCGACGCCGGCATCCGCATCGGCGCCGACCCGCTCGGCGGCGCGGCCGTCGGCTACTGGGGAGCGATCGGGGACCGGTACAACCTCGATCTCACGGTGGTCAACCCGACGGTGGACCCGCAGTTCGCCTTCATGACGCTGGACACCGACGGCAAGATCCGGATGGACTGCAGCTCGCCGAACGCGATGGCCTCGCTCATCGCGAACAAGGACCAGTACGACATCGCGACCGGCAACGACGCGGACTCCGACCGGCACGGCATTGTCACCCCCGACGGCGGGCTGATGAACCCGAACCACTACCTCGCCGTCGCCATCGACTACCTCTTCGCGTCGCGGGGCGGCTGGCGCGACGACGCCGCCGTCGGCAAGACGCTGGTCAGCTCGTCGATGATCGATCGGGTGGTGGCTGAGCAGCGCCGGAAGCTCCTGGAGGTCCCCGTCGGCTTCAAGTGGTTCGTGCCCGGCCTGCTCGACGGCAGCGTCGGCTTCGGCGGCGAGGAGTCCGCGGGCGCCTCGTTCCTGCGGCACGACGGTTCCGTGTGGACCACGGACAAGGACGGCATCATCCTGGCGCTGCTGGCCTCCGAGATCCTCGCTGTCACCGGCAAGAGCCCGTCGCAGCACTTCGCGGTGCTGGGGGAGCAGTACGGCGTGCCCGCCTACGCCCGCACCGACGCGCCCGCCGGTCGCGAGCAGAAGGCCGTCCTGGCGAAGCTCTCGCCCGAGCAGGTCACCGCCGACGAGCTCGCGGGGGAGCCCATCACCGCCAAGCTCACCCGCGCGCCGGGCAACGGCGCGCCCATCGGCGGTCTCAAGGTGACCACCGAGAGCGCCTGGTTCGCGGCGCGGCCGTCGGGCACGGAGGACGTGTACAAGATCTACGCCGAATCCTTCCGGGGGCCGGAGCACCTCGCGCAGGTGCAGGCCGAGGCGAAGGCCCTCGTCGACGGTGTATTGGGCGCCTGACCCCGCCCGAACCCACCTGACCTGCGCACTCGCCGACTGCCGCTATTGTGGTCGGCGTGAGCAAGGGTAAGAACGCGAAGTACGTTCCCGCGAAGCAGTCCAACACCATGACCTACGTGCTCGGCGGCATCGCCGTGCTCGTGGTGATCGTGGTCGTCATCGGCGGCGTCCTGCTGCTGAGCAAGAAGGAGGGCACGCCCGTCGACAAGGCGCAGGCCGCCATCGACAAGGCCACGCCGGCCTTCGTCCTCGGCAAGGCCGACGCCCCGACGAAGCTGACCTTCTTCGAGGACCCGTACTGCCCCGCCTGCGGCAACATGGAGCGCCAGTACGGCGAGCAGATCACCAAGGCCATCGACGACGGCAAGCTGCAGATCAAGTTCTTCATGCTGTCGTTCCTGAACCGCAACAGCCCGTCGGGCGACTACTCCGACCGCGCCGCCGGCGGCCTCCTGGCCATCGCGAAGTCCTCGCTGCCCGACGACCAGAAGCAGAAGGCGTGGATGGGCGCCCACACCGCGATGTACGCGAACCAGCCCGAGGAGGGCAAGGGCGACAAGACCAACGCCGAGATCGCCACGATGCTCGCCGACGGCTCCAAGGCCAAGGGCGTCGAGCTGCCCGCCGACGTGGTCAGCGCCATCCGGGACGGCAAGTACACCGTCGAGTCCGCTCAGAACGCCGGCGCCGGCAGCCAGCTGATGCAGGACATCGGCAGCACCGGCACGCCGACCGTCGTGCACAACGGCGAGAAGGTCACCGTGCAGGGCGACTGGCTGACCCCGCTCCTGAAGTAAAACCGGCACTGACCAGCCGATTTGGTGCACGAGAGCTGCCTCCTGTAATGTTCTCCGGGCGGGAAACCGCAGGTGAACAACGCAATACGGGGCTATGGCGCAGCTGGTAGCGCACCACACTGGCAGTGTGGGGGTCAGGGGTTCGAGTCCCCTTAGCTCCACAAAAGAAAACCCCTCCGACGCAGGTCGGAGGGGTTTTCTCGTGTCCGGGCACGACGGTCCGCCGCTTGCTCGCGCCGACGGTACGGCGGGGACGCCTCGATTGTGTCCCCACGCGCCTCGCCGATCGGTGGCAGGATCGGATCATGACCGACGACGCAGTGCACACCCGGATCGACGCCCTCATCGCGGAGGAGCACACGCTCCGGGAGAAGCTCGGTGCGGGCGAGATCAGCGAGAGCGAGGAGCACGCCCGGCTCCAGGTGCTCGAGACCCAGCTCGACCAGGCGTGGGACCTGCTCCGGCAGCGTCGCGCGCGGCGCGAGTTCGGTGAGAACCCGGACGGTGCGGCGACCCGGTCGGCGAACACCGTGGAGAACTACCGCAACTGACGGCCGTCAGGGGACCGGCGTCAGCATTCGGTGTCGCGTGCGGAGCGCCACGGCGACCGGGTCGTTGCGCCGCCGCGGGTTCGGCCCCTCGCCAGGACGGGTGTCGATGTCCCGCACCGTCGGGACGATGCCGCACCGTGGGCACAGGCCGGACTCCTCCAGATCGGTCCCGCAGGTGGCGTGCGCGAAGACCCGCGCGGGGAAGTCGGCGTCGAGGTGGCGGCGGCCCCAGCGGATGAGGCTGAACAGCGTGGGCCACAGCTCCTCCCCGGCGGGAGTGAGCTCGTATTCGACGGTCCGCCCCACCTTGCGGCGGGTCACCACCCCGGCGGCGACGAGGGTGTCGAGTCGCTCGGTGAGCACGCCCCGCGAGACGTCGAGGTGCTCCAGCAGATCGCTGAAATGGCGCACGCCGTAGAAGAGGTCGCGCAGGATGAGCATCGTCCACCGCTCGCCGATCACCTCGAGGGCGCGCGCCAGGTGGCAGGGCTGCGCCTCGTATCCGGTCCCCAGAGCCATGTCTTCAGCATAATCGAAAAGAGTCTTGTGAATGGACTCGTCATGGGTCATGATGAGTCTCATGACCAGACTGGAGTCCGGGTACGAGCGGGTCCTCGTGACCGTCGCCGCGAGCACGCTGCTCGCGATGCTCGCGTACGCGGGACCGCTGGGCAACGCCGTCACACTCAACGGCGCGCTGCGCGCGGGGCCGGCGGCGGCCACGTGGATCCTCGCGTCGATGAGCGTCGGGCTCGCGGCGGCCCTGGTCACCGCGGGTGTCGTCGCCGACCGCATCGGCCACCGACGGGTCTTCCTCGCCGGCGCCGCCGTCTTCGTCGCGGCGAGCCTCGCGTGCGCGGCGGTGGCCTCGGCGCCGCTGTTCGTGGCCGCCCGGATCCTCGCCGGCGTCGGCGCCGCGGGGATGATCGCCACGGGGCTGGGCCTCGTCGCCGCGGTGAGCGAACACGACGGCCACCGCGCCCGCACCGCGGTGTGGTGGAGCTCGTCGATGGGTGCGGGGATCGCCCTCGGGCCGATCCTCACCGGCCTCCTCGACCTCGCGGGCGCCTGGCGCCTGTTCTACCTCCTGCTGGCGGCGGGCGGCGCGGCGCTGTGGGTCTCGGCGCGCAGGATCCCGGCGCGGCCGGCGCACAACCCGGACCGCCCGCTCGACGTCCTCGGATTCGCCCTGCTCACGGGTGCCCTCACCGCAGCGGTCGCGGCGCTCGTCGAGGCGCGCGCCGGGGCGGGCGCGCCGGCGGCCGCGCTCGGGATGGCGGCCGTGGTCCTCGCCGCCGCACTCGTCGCGAGCCAGCGCTACGGCCGGGCGCGCCTCGTCGACCCTGGCCTGTTCCGACGGCCCCGATTCCTCGCCGCGACCCTCGCGGCCTTCGGCACCGGCATCGGCGTGATCTCCGCGATGTCCGTCGCCGCCACCTTCGTCGTCCGCGGCCTCGGCCTGAGCACACTGCAGGCGGGCGCCCTGCTGGCGCTGTGGGCGGGGACGAGCGCCGTGGCGGCGCTGGGCTTCTCGCGCCTCGCGGGGGTCCTCTCCGGTCGGGTCCACCTCGTCGGCGGGCTCGCCGGCGTGGGGTTGGGCCTGCTCCTCACCGCGGGTCTGTCCGACGGTGCCTCCCCGCTCCGCCTCGTCCCGGGCCTCCTGGTCGCGGGCATCGCGTCAGGACTGCTCAACACCGGACTGGCGCGCGAGGCGATCGCGAGCGTCCCCGCGGCCGACGCCGCGATGGGCAGCGGCGTCAACAACACCGCTCGCTACGTCGGCTCCGCGCTCGGCATCACGATCGCCGGTGTCCTCGCGGCGGGCACCGGCGCCGTCGCCGGGTGGAACCACATCGCGTTGGCCGCCGCCGGAGCCTCGCTCGCCTGCGCCGTCGGCGCCTGGGCGCTCACGCTCCGGATAGGTGCTCCCGCAGCCGGTCGAGGAACGTCGGCCACGCCTTCGCCGACCCCTCTGCCGCCGTCTCGGGGCTGAACAAGCCGGCATGATCGAGGGAAGACCGGTATCCGGCCGGCGCCGCCGGGCCCACCGCGAGCTCAGGGAAGCGGAGCGGGACCCGCATCCTGCGCCTCGTCGTCCTGGATGGCGGTGCGGGCGGTGAGGAGCAACTCGGCGATGTCGTCGTCCCCGCGGCTGCGGTAGGCGCCGATGATCGTCGTGAGCGGGGAATCCTCGGGGAGGCACACGGCGCGCGCGAACGCTCGTCGCGCGGAATCTCCGCGGAGACGTCGCCCGGCGCCGATGAGGACGAGTGCGTCGCGGACCGGGTCGCCTGATGCCGAGTCGACCACTTCGACCGTGAAGAGCTGCTCGTCGCCGAAGATGAGGAGGACCTCGGTCCCTGCGGAGACGTCGTAGGCGAGCAGGTAGCGCCGGATTGTGCCGAAGATCGGCTGGTTTCCGGTCCAGTTCACCGCCTGCTCGTCGTAGTCCGAGGCGAGGACCACCTTGTCGCCGTGGCTCATCCCGAGGATGCCGGCGATCGCGATCGGGGCGATGAATCCGCTGCCCCGCAGGTGTTCGCCGGTCACCCGGACGCGGAGCGCCCAGGCGTCGCCGTGCCGGTACAGGCGAGCGGTGTGCTCGGGGGCCTTCCGCGGGTGGCGCGCGGTCGTCGCTCCGCGGACGATGCCGCCCCGCAGCTCGTACGGCGGATTGGAGGCGTAGGCGAGCACGCTGGTGGCGGAGACGGAGAAGCGGCTGGTGATGGCCTCGACGAGATCGTCGAGGGGGACTGCGCCGCCCGCCTGGTCGAGTTCCCTTCCGATCGCGGCCTTGATCCCCGCGTACCCTTCGAGTCCCCATTCGGCGAGGGCCCAGCGATCGCGGTCGACGCGGGCGAACCGATCGTCCGAGCTGAGGGAGTTCGCAAGGCTTCGCGCGCTCCGTTCGTGGGCGAAGCGGTCCACGATCTGCTGTGCCCCCAGAGGCGCTCCCTCGATCGACAGCACGGCGGCGGCGTAGTCGCCGACGGACGAGATCCGGGTGATCACATGATCGCCGTCGACGACGTACCCGCACCGCTCCAGCCACGATCGCGTCGTCCGCTCGGGCGCGGGCTCGGGTCCGAATGCGACGTCGCCGATCCGGACCACGCCGTGCGGGCCGGCCGCAGCATCGAGAAGCTGCCGCGTCCGGTTCTCCGCTTCTGCGATGGTGGGTGCAGCGCACCACCCGTCGACGATCTCGTAGCTGTCGTCGAGACGATCCAGTAGTCGCCAGGCGGGTTGCCCGACGGCGTCGACGGTGCCGGAGAGGGCCGGCATCACGGCGATCACGTCCTCCAGTGGACGAAGCGCGCCGATGGTTCGGCGGACCGCTGCTGCGGCCTGCGCGAGGGGACCGCCCTCGGTCACGGCGCTCGACAGCGTGGCGCGCGCCTTGTTATCGAGCTGGCGGACGCGCTCCCTGGTCACCCCGTGCGCCTGTCCGAGCTCCTCCAGCGTCACGGGTTCATCGGCGAACAGCCGGAGCCGCAGGATGTCGACGGTGCGTGGCGCGACTCCGACGAACAGCTCGTCGAGCATCGTCGCGATCGTCCGTGCCGGAGCCGCCTCGTCCCGCAGGTCCGCGGCGGTGAGGCCGCGGAGGTACTCGCGTGCGTCGAGGACCTCGGGAGGCTCGCCGGGCAGCGCTTCGCCCCCGAGGAGTGGTTCGTCGGGCCGTCCGATGGCTTCGAGCCATCGCCGGATGACGAGCAGTCGTTCGCCCATGGCGCCGCCGGGGTCGGGGGATTCCTCTGTCGTGGACGGGCTCAGGTACAGGTCGGCGACGATCTGTTCCGGCGTCTCCGGATCCGTACCTGCGAAGGTCGCGAGTGACCCGGTCAGCTCGGGGCGGGCGCCCTGTGCGTTGACCTCGGCAAGTGCCTCGAGGATCGCTCCGACGGTGCCGACACCGATGGCCTTCCAGCCCATCATCGTGCCGCACGTCAGGGGGCGCAATTGGCTCGTCGTGGTGTAGTCGAACCTGGCCAGAGCGCGGGCCGCACGAGTGGGGAGTTGCAGGGCGGTCACGGAAACGTCGGGCGGGAGCAGCGGGAACAGCTCGATGACGGGCGTCCCGGGAACGTGCTCCATCGCGAGGGCGGCGAGTTCGGCGAGGCGCGCCCGTCTCGCCTCGGTGCCCGCGTCGTCAATGGGAGCCGCCCACTCGCCTTCTGGTGCGGAGGTGGTGAGCCAGGGGAAGGCGTCCGTCCACAGCATCACCGTCGGGTGCGCCGTGCCGTCAGCTACGCAGGTGGACATTGATGCGAACCTCCCCGTTCGTGCGTGTCCGAATCTTTATAGCGTTCGGCGCCGACACTCTTGGGCGGTACGTCCCGATCGCGGCTCCGGAGCCGCGCTGTCGTGGGCTCGCTCAGCCGTCAGCCAGGTGCTCCCGCAGCCGGTCGAGGAACGCCGACTGCGCCTTCACCAGCTTCTCCACGGCCTCCCCGGGGCTGAACCAGCCGGCGCGGTCGATCTCGGGGAAGCTCTGCATCCGGCCGGAGCCGCGGGGCCACTCCAGCTCGAACTCGTTGGAGCGGATGGTCTCCGCGTCGAAGTCGCCCTCGCGGGCGAAGACCGTCACCGTCTTGCCGCCGGACTGCCGGACGGAGCCCAGCGGCACCGTCGGGCCCGTTGGCGCGGGGGAGCCCATCTCCTCGGCGAACTCGCGCTCCGCGGCGGCCAGGGGCTCCTCATCGGTGTACAGCCCCTTGGGGATCGACCAGGCGTGCGTGTCCTTGCGGCTCCAGAACGGGCCGCCCATGTGGCCGAGCAGCATCTCGACACCGTCGTCGGTGCGGCGGAACAGCAGAAGCCCGGCACTGGTCGTGGTCACGTCCTCAGTGTGCACCTCACACAACTGGTCCAACCAGTTGACCAGGACCTGGAGCCGTGCCATGCTGCTCGCCATGGACGTCACCCCCATCGCCAGGACCGCGGTCTCGGACGAGGTGCTCGCGCGCATCGTCGACGAGATCCTGTCCGGGCGCCTCGCCCCGGGCGACCCGCTGCCCGCGGAGCGCGAGCTCGCCGAGCGCTTCGGCGTGAACCGCCACGCGATCCGCGAGGCCCTCAAGGGCGTGCGGCAGGCGGGGTTGGTGCACATCGCGCAGGGCGGCAAGACCCGTGTGCTCGACTGGCGGGAGAGCGCCGGCCTCGACGTGCTCAGCGCCGTCGCCGCCGCGGGCGTCGTACCACCGCTGCGGGTACTGCGCGACGTCACCGAGATGCGCCGCACCATCGCCGCCGACGCCGCGCGGCTGTGCGCCGAGCGCGCTACCGCGGAGCGCAAGGCCGCGATCGTCGCGCTCGCGCAGGGCTATCCGGACGGCGGGTACGTCGCTGACGCCGCCTTCTGGACTGCCGTGATCGACGGCTCCGGGAACCTCGCCTATCGGCTCGCGCTCAACACTCTTCTCGCCGGCATGCGGGGCGTGGGCGAGCAGACCTTCGGCGCCCTCGGGCTCGACGGTGAGCTGTTGGACCGGCAGGCGCACCTCGACCTCGCCCGGCACATCGCCGACGGTGACGGCGATGCGGCCCACCGGACGACCTCCGACCTCCTGGCCGGCGTCGTCGCCGCCCTCGACACCGCCTCGGCGACCTCCTAGAAAGCACCGATGCCACCGTGTTCGACCTCATCCGCGCCGCCATCCCGGTGTTCGTGCTCTGCCTCGCGCTGGAGTACCTGTCCTTCCGGTTCCGACCGGACGACGACGAGCTCGGCTACGACCTGCGCGACGCGCGCACCAGCCTCACCATGGGGATCGGCAACGTGGTGATCAACCTGGGCTGGAAGCTGGTGGTACTGGCGGCGCTGGCCGGCGCGTACCTGATCGCGCCGGTGCACCTCCCGGCGACGAACCCGCTGACCTGGGTGCTGCTCTTCGTGGCCGACGACCTGGCCTACTACTGGTACCACCGCACCCACCACACCGTGCGCGTGCTCTGGGCGAGCCACGTCGTGCACCACTCGAGCCGCTTCTACAACCTCTCGACCGCGCTCCGCCAGACCTGGACGCCGTTCACCGCGCTGCCCTACTGGATCCCGCTGGCGCTCATCGGCATCCCGCCGTGGATGATCCTGCTGCAACAGTCGGTGAGCCTGCTCTACCAGTTCTTCATCCACACCGAGCGGGTCGGGAAGCTGTGGCGGCCGATCGAATTCGTGATGAACACCCCGTCGCACCACCGCGTGCACCACGGCTCGAACGCGGCGTACCTCGACCGCAACTACGGCGGCATCCTCATCGTCTGGGACCGCCTGTTCGGCACCTTCGAGCCGGAGGGGGAGCGGGTGCGCTTCGGGCTGACGAAGAACATCGAGACGCACAACCCGCTCAAGGTCGCGACGCACGAGTACACCGCGATCCTCGCGGACGTGCGGGGTACGCGCTCGTGGCGCGAGCGATGGGGCTACGTGGCGAAGGGGCCGGGCTGGTCGCCCGCCGCACCCGCGCTGCCCGCGGCGGCGCCCGCCGACTGACGCCGCGAGAGAACGGCGTTCGCGACGCCCGCACCCAGCACGACGAGGGCGGCGACCAGCGGCGCGCACTGCGCCACCCCGGTGCCGACGTTCTCCGCGAGCGCGCCGTTCACCGCCGACGCCAGCGACTGGCCCAGGATCAGGCTGCTGCCGAGGATGGTCATGACGGTGGCGGAGCGGCCCAGCGGGCTGCGCTCGGCGCCCAGGCTGAACTCGGTCACCAGGGTCGGGCCCACGCCGATGCCCGCGATGGCCAGTCCTGCCACCAGCAGCGGGAGCGAGGGCGCGGCGGCGATCAAGGCGGCGCCGAACACGAGCACCGTGGAGAAGCTCACCCACCGCGCGGCGATGCTGAACCGCTCGGGGAGGAGCGCGGAGCCGAGGGCGAGCGCGGCGGAGCCGACGCCCATGACGCCGTAGAAGAGCCCGGCGGACTCCGCGTTGCCGGCGTCGCGCATGAAGGCCGTGAGCCCGGTGAGGGTGGAGCCGAAGAACAGGCCCATGCCGAAGACGCCGGCGATCACGGTGAACAGCAGGGGATTCGCGAGCTCGCGGGCCGGCGCCTGCACGACGGCGCCGTCGCCGTGCTGCTCGGGCGCCCGGCCGCTGGGGTGCAGGGCGAAGGCCGAGACGAAGAGCACCGTGAGCACGGCCGCGCCGATCATCGGGGCGGCGGGCGACATCGTGGTCGCGAGTAGGCCGACGATGACCGGGCCGAAGACGAAGATCACCTCGTCGGCCGCGGATTCGTAGGCCATCACCGAGAGCAGCGTGCGCACCCGGCGTCCCTCGGGGAGCTTCGTGGTGATGATGGTGACCAGGCGGCTGCGCGACATCGGCCCGACCTGCGGGGCGCTCGCGCCCACCAGCGCGGCCGAGGCGAGCACCGCCCAGCCGGGCAGCGGGCTGAAGACGACCCACGTCATGAGGAGCAGCGCAAGGCTGTTCGCGATCCCCGCGGCGAGCACCGTCCGGCGCTGGCCGAACCGGTCCGCCGCCGCGCCGACGAGCGGACCGACTGCGGCGGAGCCGATGCCGACCATCGCGGAACTCAGGCCGCCGAAGGCGAGCGAGTCCCGGCCGGCGACCACCAGGGTGAGGACGCCGACCACCATCATGGCGAAGGGGAGCCGCGCGACGAAGGCCACCGGGAAGTAGCTGCGCCCGGCGACCGACAGCAATGTCGGTGCGGGGGAAGGGGTCTCCTGGGGGGACGTCTCGTGGGACATGGTGGCGGTCACCGTCGTCGGGCCTTTCCGCGGCGCCGCGGCCGCCATCGTTGTCGACGTGCCGCCTTGGGTGCCCGGAGGCCGTGCCAGGTAGATACACGGAGCTGTCGCCGCGGCGTCATCGCGGCCGAATCATCCTATCAATTCTCGGCGGACGATGCGCGCATGCAAGAACCGGACAGCTTGTCGAAACTAATAAAACCCCAGGTAAAGAGGGGTTTTGTCCGATTGGTCACACCGGGTAAGTAAGGCTAGTCTCACTCGACTATGACGAGCCTTACCTTGCATCTCGCCGCGGCCGCACCGGCCGCTCCTCCGCTGTGGCGCATCCTCACGCAGATGGGCTACTTCGGCGCACTGTCGCTGTCCGGCGGGCTGTTCCTGGCACTCGCCTTCCTGCTGCCCGCCACTGCCCGGGGCGGCGCGGCCGAGCGCGCCCTCCGCGGCTTGGTGCCGTACATCGCGGTCTTCACCGTGGTCGCTGCGTACGCGCAGTACGCGGGGCGCATCGCGCGGAGCAAGCTGGGACTCTCGTTCGCCGAGTCGCTCTCGCCGGCCCGAATCGGCGCGTACCTCGGCCTGCCGAAGGAGAAGGGGGCGTGGATCTCCGCCGCCGCGATGGCCACGGTGCAGCTCGCCCTGTTCGCGCTCGCGGTCGTGCTGCTGCTGGCCCTGCGGCGGCTGCACGGCCGCTCGATGGCCGTCGTGGCGACCGCGGGCTTCGCCGTCGTGATGCTCGCCGCGTCGGCGCCCAGCCTCACCACGGCGGTGGTGGGCATGGACGCGGCGGCCAATCGCGTCCTCAAGCTCGCGCACATCCTGGCCTGCGTCGTCTGGCTCGGCGGCCTGTTCGTGCTCGCGGCCGCCGGCCTGCGCGCGCGGCGCTCCGGGGTCGACGGCGCCGGCGCCTTCGAGCGCATGTGGGTCCGGTTCAGCGCGTGGGCGATGGGCGCCGTCATCGCGGTCGGCGTGAGCGGTCTGTGGCTGACGTGGGTGCACGTGGGCTCGTTCGCCCAGTTCGTCACGACGCCGTACGGGCGCTACCTGGTGATCAAGCTGCTCCTCGTCGCCGGGATGGTGGCGGCGGGCGTCTACAACGTGCGCGTCCTCATCCCCGCGATCCGGCGGGCGCGCCTCGCCGGCGACGAGGACACCGTCGTTCGGCTGGCCCTGCACCACTTCCCGAAGGTGGTCACCGCCGAGGCCGTCGCCGGCGTCGGCGTGCTGCTGATCGTGCCCTTCCTGTCCGGCTCCGCGCGCAAGCAGGCCGACGGTGCCGCCGCCGGCCCGTTCGACTGGGAGACCTTCGGCATCGGCGCACTCCTCGTGGTCCTGCTGATCGGCGCGTGCACGGCGGCGGTTCGGCTGGGCTCGGAGCGCTCGTCCGGCGCCGCGGGCGTCCCGGCGGCCTAGCGCCTAGTCCGCGGGGACGCGGATCACCTCGAGGGACACCGTGCTGGTGTGGAGGAAGCCCATGGCGTCGTAGAGCTTCTGCGCCGGGTTGTCGTCCGAGGTGTGCAGGAAGGGGGCGTCGCCGCGCTCGCGGATGCCGTGGGCGACGGCGCGGATCAGCCGGGAGGCCAGGCCCCGCCCCCGCGCCTCGGGCGCCGTGCACACCGCGCTGATCTCGGTCCAGCCCTGCGGGTGCATCCGCTCGCCGGCCATCGCGATGAGGGCCCCGTCGGCGCCTCGGATGCCGAGGTACGTGCCCAGCTCGATGGTGCGCGGCAGGAACGGGCCGGGCTTGGTCCGTTCGACGAGCGCGGTCATCTCCGGGACGTCGGGGGCGGTGAGGCGCACGGCCTCCGGCTCCGGCGCGGTCTCGACGGCGCTGCCGTCGTACTGCACCAGGCCGATCGTTTCGACCACGGTCCATCCCGCCGGGAGCGGTGCCGAGCGGTCGCGCAGCAGGGCGATCCGGTCCGCGCCGGTCAGGCGCGCGACGTCCGCGTAGTCCTCGTCGGTGAGCTCGCGCGGGTGGCCGTAGAACACCGAGACGTCCGGGTGGTACCGCTGGATCCGTCCCGAGGCCTGCCGGAACCGCGCGTGCGGGCCGGAGAGGGCGGAGTTGACGGGGTCGGCGAGAACGGTGCGCTCGGTCACCAGCCGATCATGGCAGACGTGCCGGCGTCAGAGCGCGGCGGCGGTCTCCGCGAGGCGCGGCAGCACCACGTCGCGCCAGCCCGGACCCATGCGGTCGAAGGCGGCGGCCATCCGCTTGTCGTCCAGGTCGAATCCGCTGTGCTCCAGGAGGACGCGGGTGCCCCGCCCCTCGGGGCGCAGCGTCCACGCGAGGGTCCACGCGGGGGTGAAGGTGTAGACGAAGCGCTCGGGCGCCACCGATTCCAGGACGCGGCACGGCTGCGCGCCGAAGCCCGGCATGTCCAGGGTGAATTCGTGGCCGACCTCGGCTCCGATGTCACCCTCGGCCCACCACCGCCGCACCAGCTCCGGCTCGGTGAGGGCGCGCCACACGGCGGCCGGCGTGGCGGCGACGAACTGATCCAGTGTGATGGCGGCCATCTCACAACTCCTCTGCGACGTCGGCGAGCGCGGACAGGCGTGCGCGCCAGAACTTCTCGAACGGGTGCAACCACTCGCCGAGGTCCGCCAGCGGCTCGGCCGTCAGCCGGTAGATCCGGCGTCGGCCGTCGGGGGAGTCGGCGACGAGTCCCGCGTCGCGGAGCACCTTGAGGTGCTCCGCCACCGCCGGGCGGCTCAGTGTGAACCGCGCGCTGAGCTCGCCCGCGGCGAGCGGCCCCTCGGCGAGGATCCGGAGGAGTTCGCGGCGAAGGGGATTGGCGAGCGCGAGGAAGACGCGATCGGTGCTCTCCGTCTCCGTGGTCACGCCGTCGAGGATATGTCGGAGATTCCCGACGTGTCAACATTCTCCGACGCTTCTCCGCCGGGCGCGAGCGGCACCGTGTCGATCCGCTCCCGCCGCAGGCGATCGCGCCCCCAGGCACCGAGCGGCGCGAGCGCCGCGTTCAGTGCCAGGCCGGACGTGGTCAGCGAGTACTCGACCTTCGGCGGCACCTGCGCGTACACCTCGCGCGTCACCAGGCCGTCCTCCTCCATCTCCCGCAAGTGCTGGGTGAGCATCTTCTCGCTCACGCCCGGCAGTCCTCGGCGTAGCTCCGCGAACCGCCGCACGCCGTGGGCCTGCAGCTCCCACAGGATGAGGCCCTTCCACTTCCCGCTCACCACGTCCAGCGCGGCGTCGATGCCGCAGATGTACGGGCCCGATCGTGTCGATCTCGCCATGACCACCTCACTCACCAGAAGGTAAGTACCCCAGTAAATAGTGGGTACTTACGGAACCGACCGTTCCTCTCGATGATCGAGGCATGACACCGCAGAACGCAAGAGCACACGAGCCGCAGACCCTGTCGATCCTCGGACTGGGGGCCATGGGCACCGCCCTCGCCGCCGCACTCCTGGACCGCGGCGACCCCGTCACCGTCTGGAACCGCAGCCCCGGGCGCGGCGACGGCCTCGTCGAGCGCGGCGCGCACCGCGCCGGCACCATCGACGAGGCGGTGGGCGGGAGCGAGGTGATCGTCACCTGCCTGCTCCGGTACGCCTCAGTCCGGGAGACCCTCGACCCCCTCGCGGAAGCGCTCCGCGGCCGCACCCTCATCGACCTCACCACCACGACGCCGGATGAAGCGCGCGAACTCGGCACCTGGGCGGCGAAGCACGGGATCGACTTCCTCAACGGGGCGATCCTCGCGACGCCGCCGATGATCGGCGCCCCCGGTGCGCAGCTCTTCGTCAGCGGGCCGGCCGCCGTCCACGAACGCACGCGCGCGGTGCTCGAGGTGTGGGCGGAGATCGTCTACGACGGTGCCGAGCCCGGTGCCGCGTCGCTCGTCGATCTCGCGATGCTCGCGGCGATGTACCAGATGTTCGCCGGCCTGCTCCACGGAGCGGCGATGGCCGCGTCGGTGGGCATGCGAGCGACCGACTTCGCAGCCCGCGCGGTTCCGTTCGTCGCCGCGATGGTGCCCCACTTCGCGGGGGACGCGGAGATCATCGACGGCGGTGACTACACCGTCCCGGGACAACAGAGCCTGCACTTCTCGGACCTGTCCGACATCATCCGCGCCAGCGACGGGGCGGGCGCGAACTCATCGACCCTCCGCGCCGTTCAGGCGCTCATCGCCGAACAGGTCACCCTCGGTCACGGCGACGAGGGCATGGCGAGGATCTACGAGAGCCTGCGACGTGAGGAAGACCGCCGCGACGAGGCCGCGGAGGTCGTCGCATGAGCCGGCCCGACAGCGCGGCGACCGTCACCGTGCTCGGCCTCGGGGCCATGGGGCACGCGATCGCAGCGGCCTTCGTCGATGCCGGACACCGCGTCACCGTGTGGAACCGGACCCCGGGGAGGGCGGATCGTCTCGTCGCCCGCGGCGCGCGGGAGGCGGCCACTGCGGCGGAGGCCGTCCGCGCGTCCGATCTCGTCGTGGTCTGCCTGCTCGACCAGACGGCCTCCCGCGCCGTGCTCGGCCCGCTCGCCGCGGACCTGCGGGGCCGGGTGCTGGCGGACCTGAGTTCCGATGTCCCGCAGCGCGCCCGGGAGGCCGCCGCGTGGGCGAAGGAGGAGGGACTCGACTACCTGGACGGCACCATCGTCGTCAACGTGCCGATGGTGGGCGCCGACGACGCGCTGGTCCTCTACGCGGGCCCGCGGTCCGCGTTCGAGCGGCACGAGCGCACCCTGCGGGCACTCGGCGGCGCCACTACGCACCTCGGCGAGGACCACGCCCTCCCCGCCGCGTACGACGTCGCCGTGCTCGACTACTTCTGGACGAGCATGTCCGGCCTCGTGCACGCCTTCGCCCTGGGGCGGGCGGAGGGGATCGCAGCCGTCGACCTCGTTCCGTATCTGCTCGGCAACGGCGGGCTGCTCACGTCGCTGGTCCCCGCGATGGCGGCCGACATCGACGCGGGGGCGTACCCGGGCGAGGCGGACAACCTGGTCATGGACGCCGCGGGCGTCGAGCACGTCCTGCACGCCGCCGCGGCGCACGGACTCGACGTCGCGGTGCTGCGCGGCGTCGATGCGGTGGCTCGGCGAGCGATCGACCTGGGCCACGGCGCCGCGGGGTGGAGCGCCACCGTCGAGGCGGTCCGGCGGCCGGCGTAGGTGCGCACAATGAGTGGATTCGCCTCGGATCCTCTCACCGCGCCCCCTACGATGGGCGGCTATGGACCTCAAGGGCATCGTCACCACACCGCTGCGCGTCGCCTTCTCGACCGCCGACGCCGCGATGTCGGCGATCGAGGGCGGCGTCGCCGTCACCCGATTCGCCGTGCAGAACGTCGATACGGAGGTGAGCAACGCGCTGCACGTGGAGGCGGGGATGTCCTCCGCCACGCCGATGCAGCTGTTGCAGCGCCTCGCCTCCCTGCTCGAACCCGACCGCCCCGTCGGAATCATCCTCTCGCGCGGCGGGCCCCTCGACCGCGTGCTCAAGTCCGGCGGCGTCGTCGACCGGCTCACCGAGCCCGGCGGCATGCTCGAGAAGCTCACCGCCCCCGGCGGCCTCCTCGACCAGGCCACCAAGGAGGACAGCCCCGTCACCCGCCTGACGCAGGAGGGCGGGCCGCTCGACCGGCTCACCCGCCCCGGCGGCGTCGTCGACCAGATCACGGAGTCCGAGGGCGTCCTCGAGCGCCTCACCTCCGAGGGCGGCGTCATCGACAAGCTCACCGCGCCCGACGGTGTGCTCGAGAAGCTCATGTCCAAGGACGGCGTCCTCGACAAACTCACCGAGAAGGGCGGCGTGCTGGACAAGCTGGCCGCCAAGGACGGCGTGCTCGACAAGCTCACCGGCCAGGACGGCCTCATCGACAAGCTCACCGAGCCGAACGGGGTCATCGACCGCGCGATCGCCGACGGCGGCATCGTCGACCAGCTCCTCGGCCAGGAGGGCGCCATCGAGCGCGCCATCGCCCCCGGCGGCACGCTGGACGCCGTCTCCCAGCTCCCCGACGTCGTCGCCGAGCTCAACGAGGCCGTCGCGCTGATGACCGCCGCCGTCAACCCCATGAGCGACCTGGTCAACCGGCTGCCCAAGCGCATCCTGAAGGGCCGCGAGGGCCGGGAGCCCCGCCGCGGCTCGTCCGCGTACGACGGTGCGCCCTCGGCCCCGTCCGGCCCGGCGAACCCGGCGGCGCCGGCGCCCCGACCGAGCGCGCCCGCGCCCCGTCCCGCGGCGCCCGAGGCGGACGATCCCGCCGCTCCGCCCCAGTAACGCCGAGGCGAACCCGCGGCCACCCCGAGGCGAACACGGGGGATCGCGGCGGGCGCGCTCGTGAATCTCCGCGTAACCCTTGCCCAACTCCGGCGCGGGGCCCTTCCGTGTCGCCCTGGTGCCGACCTACTTTCGGCGCATGAAGATCACAGTGCTGGGTACGGGGTACCTGGGAGCCACGCACGCGGCGTGCATGGCGGAGCTGGGCCACGAGGTGCTCGGTGTCGACGTCAACCTCAGCAAGATCGCCGCGCTGTCGGAGGGCAAGGTGCCCTTCCACGAGCCGGGGCTCCCCGCGGTGCTCAAGCGGAACATCGAGGCCGGCCGGCTGCGCTTCACGGACTCCTACGAGGAGGCCGGCGCGTTCGGCGACGTGCACTTCATCGCCGTGGGCACGCCGCAGCGCAAGGGCGAGTTCGCGGCCGACATGACCTACGTGAACTCCGTGATCGATTCGCTCGTGCCGCACCTGCACCGCGACGCGGTGATCCTCGGCAAGTCGACGGTCCCCGTCGGCACCACCGACCTGCTCCGGGCCCGCGCCGCCGAGCTGGTGCCCGCCGGCGTGAGCGTCGAATTCGCCTGGAACCCCGAGTTCCTGCGCGAGGGCCACGCCGTCAAGGACACGCTCGAGCCCGATCGCCTGGTGCTCGGCGTCGAGCCCGGCGGCCGCGCCGAGGAGGTCGCCCGCGAGGTCTACGCGGAGATCCTCGCCCGCGACACCCCGTTCTTCGTCACCGACACCGCCACCGCGGAGCTGGTGAAGATCTCCGCGAACGCCTTCCTGGCGACCAAGATCTCGTTCATCAACGCCGTCGCCGAGGTCTGCGAGGCGGCGGGCGCCGACGTGGTGGCCCTGGCCGACGCGATCGGCGTCGACTCCCGCATCGGCCGCAAGTTCCTCGGCGCCGGAATCGGTTTCGGCGGCGGCTGCCTGCCGAAGGACATCCGCGCCTTCATGGCCCGCTCGGGTGAGCTCGGCGCCGGCCACATGCACGGCCTGCTCCGCGAGGTCGACGCGATCAACATGAGCCGCCGCACCCGCATGGTGGACCTGGCGCGGGAGGCCTGCGGCGGCTCGCTGCTCGGCGCGAAGGTCGCCGTGCTCGGCGCCGCCTTCAAGCCGGACTCCGACGACGTGCGCGACTCGCCGGCGCTCAACATCGCGGGCCAGATCCAGCTGCAGGGCGCGGCCGTCTCGGTGTACGACCCCGAGGCCATGGACAACTCGCGCCGCGTCTTCCCGACGTTGGACTACGCCACCACCGCGCTCGAGGCGTGCGAGGGCGCCGACGTGGTCCTGGTGCTCACCGAGTGGACCCAGTTCCGCGAGCTGGACCCGGCCGTGGTCGGCGCGGTCGTGCGCAACCCCGTGCTGCTCGACGGCCGCAACTGCATGCCGTCCGCCGCGTGGGTCGCCGCCGGCTGGGAGTGCCGCGCCTGACGTCGCTGCTGGACAGTTCGAGTGCACACTCGTACACTCGATCTTCGTGAGTGTTGTCGAGGATCGCCGTCGCGCCGAGGTGCGCGCTCTCGCTGAGCTGGGCTGCAGCGAGATCGCGGGCGCCGCTGATGGCGTGCACGGCGTGCACCGGGCGATCTCCGACCGGGTCTTCCGCTATGTCCGCCTGGGCGTGGGTCCCGCGGTCGCGCCGGTGCGCGCGCTGCACGACGGCATCACCGACGGCGTCTACGCGACCATCAGCACCGTCGCGCGGACCGTGGGGCGGGTCGCGGCCGTCGGCGCGGATTGGCCGGGGGACCGGCCACCGTCGGAGACGGTGCGCGGGGCGACGCTGATCGGCGCCGTGCTCGGGCTCATCGGCGACGACCTCGAGACCCGGGCCTCGCCGCTGGCCGCGGACCCCGTCACGGTCCGTATCGACGGCGCCGTCGTCCACCTAGGGGAGGGGCCTGTCCCGCCCGGCCGGCTGGATCCGGCGGAGGTCTTCGACGGCGCGACGGGCCGCGTGGTGGTGCTCCTGCACGGGCTCACCGAGACCGAGCACGCGTGGGGCCTGGGCGGCCTGGAAGCCGACGACTACGGCGTGCGGCTGGCGGTCGACCTCGGCGTCACCCCGGTGTACGTACGCTACAACAGCGGGCGACACATCAGCGACAACGGGCGCGATCTGGCGGAGCTGCTGGAGCGGCTCGTCGCGGCCTGGCCGGTCCCCGTCACGGATCTCGTGCTCATCGGCCATTCCATGGGCGGCCTCGTCGCCCGCAGCGCGGCGCATCTCGCCGACGAGGCGGTGATGGCGTGGCCCGCAGCGGTATCGGCCACCGTCAGCCTGGGGACGCCGCACCTGGGCGCCCCGCTGGAGCAGGCCGCGCACTACGGCAGCGCGGCCCTGACCGCGATCCCGGAGACGGCGCCCTTCGGACGGCTACTGCGCCGCCGCAGCGCGGGGATCCGTGACCTGCGTGGGGGTTCGATCGTCGACGAGGACTGGCGCGGCCGCGAGGCCGACGCGCTCGGCGCCGCCGCCGCGGCGGAGATCCCGCTCCTGGAGGGTGCGGAGCACTACTTCGTCGCCGCCACCTTCACCCACGACGCGCGGCACCCGGTGGGGCGCCTCCTGGGCGACGGGCTCGTGCTCGCGCCGAGTGCGGCGGGCCGGAACACGACCCGCCGCATCGGGTTCACCGCCGAGGCGGGGATGCACCTCGGCGGAGCCCATCACTTCACCCTGCTCCGCTCGGACGCCGTCTACGAGCGGATCCTGAGCTGGCTGGATCAGCCCCGCGAGCGCGCGGGGGTCACGGGCGCGTAGTCCGAGGCATCGCCCTTGAGTGCCACGCCCTCCCGGCCGTCGACGCCGACGGGCAGGTCGCCCGCGAGCGTCACGCGGCGCAGCAGGCGCTTGTGGTCGCCGTAGTCGTTGATGCCGAAGTGCTGCGTCGAGCGGTTGTCCCAGATCGCCACGTCGCCCGGCTGCCACGCCCAGCGGACGGTGTTGTCCGGGTTCTCGATCCGCCGCTGGAGCAGCGCGAGGATCGGCGCCGAGTCCTGCGTGCTCAGGCCCGCGAAGGACTTCACGAAGTGGCCCAGCAGGAGCGAGCGGCGGCCCGTCTCCGGGTGCACGCGCACCACGGGGTGCTCGGCCTCGAAGATGTTGCGGATGAACTCCTTGTGGTACTCGGCGCGCTGGTAGGTGGCGTTGTGGCCGGCGTAGTCGTAGTCGTTGGTGTGCAGCGCGCGCAGGTTCTCGGCGAGCGCCTTGAGCGGATCCGGCAGCCGGTCGTAGGCGCGCGTGGTGGACGCCCACGTCGTGTTCCCGCCGTGCGGCGGCAGCTCGACGGGCCGCAGGATCGACGCCTTCGGCACGCGGTCGACGAAGGAGACGTCGGTGTGCCAGCTGTTCGCCGCGCCCTCGATGGGCAGCAGGTCCGAGTCCGAGCGGACCGTCGGGTGCGGGGTGGTCGGCACGCCGAGGCGCGCGGCGAAGGCGTGCTGGCCGGCGTCGTCGAGGTGGTCCTGGCCGCGGAAGAAGATGACCTCGTGCTCGGCGAGCAGGTCGAGGATCGTCTCCGCGGTCGCATCGTCGATGTCGCCGCCCACGCGGACCCCGTGCACGATCGCCCCGATGTGTTCGCCCACCTTGGTCACGGTGATCTCGGGCGCGGTGGTGGTGGGCTCGAGCGTTGCGGTCATGGCTGCCTCCGGGGTGCGTTGCGTGCGTGGTTCATCCAGCTCACCCGATCCGGGCCGACGGGGCCAGGGTTGCGTTCAGCGCGGGCGCAATCCGCTCAGTCCGCCTCCTCCTCGGCCTCCTGCTGCAGGCGGTCGATGTCGTCCGACGGAACGCCCACGGGGCCCGGTGTGTACGTGACCGCGTGCAGCGCACCGGAGTACGGGAAGGTGCCGCGGCGCTCGCGCAGCTCCCAGGCGACCGGCCCGCGGGCGTCGAGGCCGACGGAGATCCCGGTCCACGGCGCCATGCCGATGAGCTGGACGCGATCCGGGAGTGCGGCGGCCTCGGCGCCGTCGACCGCGAGCGCGAGGTCCCAGCGCAGGTTCGGGCGCACCGTCGCCGTCAGCGTGACGGTGCGCCGTCCCGGCTCGACGGAGCCCGAGCGGGCCTCGGCGTACCGGCCGTAGGCGTTGTAGCCGACGACGACCGCTCCGTCCTCGACGTAGACGAGGTAGCCGCCCAGGGCGTCGCCGTGCGCGACGAGGACTCCGTCGGCGCCGTCGCCGAACTCGACGTCGATGTCGACGCGGAAGTCCCGGTACTGCACGAGTTTCGCCGAACGGTACCGCTCGAGCACGGGCGTGCCGGGCAGCAGGCGCACGGGATCGGAGAGGCGCCGCTCCGCAGGGTTGCGGGTGGAGCCGTCGATCACGATGGGGAAGACCGTGTTCCGCCAGGCCTCGTGCTCCCACTCGGCGGCCAGTTCGGCGACGAGGTCGGGGTGCTGCGCGGCGAGGTCGGTGGTCTCCGCGGGGTCCGCCCGGTTGTCGAAGAGCTGCCAGCGCGGGGCGAGCGGATCGTCGCCCCGGCCGTGCAGGCTCAGCAGCTTCCAGCCGTCGCGGTAGTAGCCGCGGTGTCCACGGAACTCCGAGTACTGGCGCGTGCGGGCCGACGGGGCGGCCGCGTCGGACCAGGCGGAGCGCTGCGAGAGCCCGTCGCGCTCCTGCGCGGGGAGCCCGTGCCGCGCGCCGGGCGTCGGGACGCCCGCCAGATCCAGCAGCGTGGGCGCCACATCGGTGACGAAGGAGAACTGCTCGCGCACGCCGCGCGCCTCCGGAAGGCCCGCGGGCCAGGACAGGACGAACGGCACCCGGACGCCGCCGGCGAAGGTCTGGCCCTTGTAGAACCGGAAGGGCGTGTTGGACACCTGCCCCCAGCCTCGCGGGTAGTGCACGCCGAGCCGTGCCGTCCCGATGAGCTCCTCCGGATGGTCGACGTCGCCCTCCCAGCCGTCGGGCCCGATGCCGTCGGCGAACTTCACGAACTCGGCGAAGTAGCTGCGCGTGCCCTCCGGGCCGCCCTCGGCGGTGCCGCCGTTGTCGGAGGTGAAGACGACGATCGTGTTCTCCAGCTCGCCCAACTGCTCGACCGTCTCCAACAACCGGCCCAGGCTGTCGTCGACGGTGCGCACCATCGCCGCGTACACCTGCATGTACTTCGCGAACCGCCGCTGCCGCTCGGGATCGAGCTCGTCCCACGGCGGCACGTCGTAGCCCGGCTCGCTGTTGCGCCGGGCCGGCCGGACGTCGGCACCGAACAGGCCGAGCTCCTGCTGCCGCGCGAACCGCTGCGCGCGTACCGCATCCCAGCCGCGGGCGTAGTCGAGGTCGCCGCGCGGCAGATCCTCGTCCTTGACCTGCAGGGGCCCGTGCATCGCGATGTGCGCGAAGTAGAGGAAGAAGGGCTTCTCCGCGTCGTGCGCCCGCAGATCCTTGATCCACGAGACCGCGGTGTCGGTGAGCGCGTCGGTGACGTAGAAGCCCTCCGGATACTCGGTCACGGGGTCGACGGTGTTGTCCCGCACCAGCTGGTTCGGGTGGAAGAAGGAGTTCAGGCCCTCCAACGAGCCGTAGTAGTGGTCGAAGCCGCGCTGCAGCGGCCACGACGAGCGGTCGGCGTCCGGGCCGAGCCGGGAGTCCTTCGCCAGGTGCCATTTGCCGACCGCGTGGGTGGCGTAGCCCGATTCGCGGAGGATCTCCGGCAGGGTGAGCACGTCATCGGCGAGACTCAGGCGCAGGTTGGGGAAGCCGGGATCGGAGTTGGCGACCGAGCCGTAGCCCGCGCGGTGCGGGTTGAGCCCGGTGAGCAGCGCCGCACGGGCGGGCGAGCACACGGGGGTGGTGTGGTGGTTGGTGGAGACGATGCCGCGGGCGGCGAGCGCGTCCAGGTGCGGGGTGGGGATCTCCGAGCCGTAGGGCCCGATGTCCGAGAAGCCCATGTCGTCGACGAGGACGACGATGATGTTCGGCGCACCGGGCCTGGCCCGCACCTCCGCCGGCCAGGCCGGCTCCGATTCGGCCTCGGAGCGGCCGATACGCCCCGTGAAGCCGTCGTACCCGCGGGCGTGATCGGGGATCGTCATGCGGTGGCGGCCACCGCCGAATCCTGCTCCACGCCCAGGGCGTCGAGCAGCGAGCCGCGCAGCTCCGCGAACCCGGACTCGCCCGGCCGGCGCCCGGCGCCGTCGGCGAGGGTGACGTCCACGGACAGGATGCCGTGGTCCAGCACGAGGATCCGGTCGGCGAGCGCGATGGCCTCGTCGACGTCGTGCGTGATGAGCAGGACTCCGGGGCGGTGACGCGCGACGAGGCGCCGCAGCAGGTCGTGCATCTTGAGCTTGGTGAGGGCGTCGAGCGCGCCGAAGGGCTCGTCGGCCAGGAGCACGGCCGGCTCGCGTACCAGGCTGCGGGCCAGCGCGACGCGCTGTTGCTGGCCGCCGGAGAGCTCGCGCGGCCAGGCCTTCTCGCGGCCGTCCAGCTCCACCTCGCGCAGGAGCTCGCGCCCGACGTCCTTGGCGTCGGCGCCGCCCAGGCCCAGGATGACGTTGTCGAGCACGCGCGACCAGGGGAGCAGCCGGGAGTCCTGGAAGACCACGGCGCGCCGCGGATCGACCTCGAGCACACCGGATCCGGGGACGCCGTCGTCGAGTCCGGCGATGGCGCGCAGCAGCGTCGACTTTCCGGAGCCGGACCGGCCGAGCAGCGCCACGAACTCGCCGCGCCGGATGGTCAGGTCGATGCCGCGGAGGACGGCGCGGCCGTCGAAGCCGCGCACCAGGTTCCGCGCCTCGATCACCGGGCCGTCGTTCTCGGCGGTCGTGGTCGGCGTGCTCAGTGGGCCAGGGTGCTCTGCCATGACAGGGCCTTTCGTGCGGAGAAGCGGACGAGGAGGTCGGTGCTGAAGCCGAGGAGTGCGTACACGGCGAGGCCCACGACGATGACGTCGGTCAGGCCGTAGAGCCGGGCCTTGTACATGAGGTAGCCGATGCCGTCGGAGGCGCCGACCTGTTCGACGACGACCAACGCGAGCCAGGCCACCGTCGCCCCGAGGCGCAGGCCCGTGAAGAAGCCGGGCAGGGCACCGGGGATCGCGATGTACCGCACGAACTTCGCGCGACTGAGGCCGACGGTCTCCGCCAGTTCCACGTATTTGCGGTCGATCCCGCGCAGCCCCGCGTGGGTGTTGAGGTACACCGGCGTGGCGACCGCGAGGGTGATGAGGACGATCTTCATCTCCTCGCCGATGCCGAACCAGACGATGAACAGGGGCAGCAGCGCGAGCGCGGGGATCGCGCGGTAGATGGTGACGGTCCCGTCGATGAGGGCCTCGCCGGGGCGGGTGAGCCCGGACAGCAGGGCGAGCACGACCGCCAGGGTCACGCCGAGGACGCCGCCGATGATCGCGCGCTGCGCGGAGGCCCAGATGTTGGACCAGAGCGAGCCGTCGAGCGCGAGGTTCCAGGCGGTGTTCGCGACCGTCCACGGCGCGGACAGGACGGTGTCCGGGATGATCCCGGTCGCGGAGCCCGCCGCCCACAGGGCGACGACCAGCGCGGGACCGGCGAGGATCCACGCGCCGATGGGTCGGGAGTCGACGAGGGCGCGGCGCGTGGACGTGCGGGGCAGCAGCTCGTGGTCGGGATCGAGGGCGCCCGGTCGCTGCTCGGGGGCGGAGTCGTGGGCGAGGCCGCTGCCGAGGCGGCCTGTGGGGGGAGAGGTCACGGGAGGGCCCTTACGTTGCGGGGTGGGTGTCGAACCGGAAGTCGACGGAACCGTCGGCGGAGACGCGGCCGCCGGGGATCTCGCCGAAGTCGGCGAGGATGTCGATGGTGCTCTGCTGGCGTGCGACGAGGGCGCGGTCGAGCGGTACGGAGCGCCAGCCGCCCTGGCCGTCGTAGGCGATGCGCCCCACGGCGGCGGGGATCTTCAGCGCTCCCGCGTAATAGGTCTGGATCCAGCGTTCCTTGTCGGCGTCGACCCACGCGCGGGCGCGGTCGACCGCGGCGGACAGCCGTTTGAGGGCGGCGGCCCGGGCGGGATCGGCGAGCGCGGCCTGCGGCGAGTAGAGGAACATGAGGCCGGACTGGGCGGCCTGGTTGAGGTCGTCCGGCAGCACCTGCGCGTCCGGGTGGGCGAGGCGGTACTTGGTGCTGATCGGCTCCATCAGCGGGGCGATGTCGATCTGGCCGGCGCCGAGCGCCTCACCGACTTCGGTGAGCTGCAGCGGGACCAACTGGACGTCGTGCTTGGTGAGGCCGGCCGAGCGCAGCAGGCGCAGGACCATGGCCTGGTGGGCGGTGCCCTCCGCGTAGCCGATCTTCCGTCCACGCAGGTCGGCCGTGGTGCGCAGCGGCACGCCGGGGCGCGCGACCGTGGAGACGCCGCCGCGGTCGAGCTGCCACGCCTTGATGATCGGGCTCGGGAACCGCGCGATCCGGGCGTGGATCGGCGGCACGTCGGCGACGATCGCCACCTGCGTCGCGTCGGCGCGGAAGGACTCGAGGATCGCGGGGCCGCCCGCGAAGTCCGCGAACTTCACGCCGAACCCCAGCTTCGCCGCCTCCCCGGACGCGGTGAGCATCGTCTTGAGGATGGACTGCTGGTCGGCGACGGTGATGACGGTGCCGGCCGGGACCTGGTCGGAGATCGGCGCGGACGGGTCGTACGCGGGGCCCGACGACGACGCGCACGCGGAGACGCCGAGCACCGCGATGAGGGCGGTGGCGAAGGCCGCGGCGCGGCGCGGCAGGCGAAAAGGCATGGGGGCCATTGAAGGGGAGCGGGCGCACCGTCGGAACCCTTGCGCGCAGGCTGAGCGCAAGGCGGCACCGATAGAATGGTGGGCGTCATGGGCAAGGTCGTGCTGTTCTACGTGTTCGCCCCGCTGGCCGACCCGGAGGCGATCCGGCTGTGGCAGCGGGCGCTGTGTGAGGCGAACGGTCTCCGCGGCCGGATCATCGTCTCGCGCCACGGGATCAACGTCACCGTGGGAGGCGAGATCCGGGCGGTCAAGCGGTACGTGCGCGCCGTCCGCGAGTACCCGGCCTTCAAGGGCGCCGACGTGAAGTGGTCCGACGGCTCCGCCGAGGACTTCCCCAAGCTCTCCGTCAAGGTGCGCGACGAGATCGTCACCTTCGGCGTCCCCGACGAGGTGGAGGTCGACGGGGACGGTGTCCGGGGCGGGGGCGTGCACCTGACGCCCGACGAGGTGCACGCGCTGCTCGCCGAGAAGCCCGACGCCGTCTTCTTCGACGGTCGCAACGCCATCGAGGCGGAGATCGGGCGGTTCGCCGGCGCGGTGGTGACCCCGGCGCGAACGACGCGCGACTTCGTGACCCTGCTCGAGTCGGGGGAGTACGACCACCTCAAGGCCCGCCCGGTGATCACCTACTGCACCGGCGGCGTGCGCTGCGAGGTGCTGAGCGCCGTGATGCGCAACCGGGGGTTCGGCGAGGTCTACCAGCTCGACGGCGGCATCGCGCGCTACGGCGAGCGGTTCGGCGACCGCGGGCTCTGGGAGGGCTCGATGTACGTCTTCGACCGGCGCATGCGCATCGACTTCTCCGACCGGGCGAAGCGGATCGGTCGCTGCACCGAGTGCGGCGCGCCGACTTCGAACGTCGCGAACCTCGCGCCGCCGCAGGACCGGGAGCTGGCGGTGCTGTGCGAGGACTGCGCGCCGTGAGCGGCGGTCCCGTCCCCGTCGTCGTGGTGGCCGGCTACCTGGGCGCGGGCAAGTCGACGCTGCTCAACCATCTGCTGTCCGGCGCGGGGGACGCCCGGATCGGCGTCGTGGTCAACGACTTCGGTGCGGTCAACATCGACGCGATGCTCGTCTCGGGCGCGTCCGGCGGCGGCTCGGTGCGGACCGTCTCCTTGAGCAACGGGTGCGTGTGCTGCACCGTCGACGACGACGAGCTCGAGGACGTGCTCTCCTCGCTCGCCGCGCGCGACCTCGACCTCGTGGTGGTCGAGGCGTCCGGGCTCGCCGAGCCCGCGGCGATGGTGCGGCGCGTGGTGCTCGCGGGGGATCCGCGGATCGACTACGGCGGGCTCGTCTACGTCGCGGACGCCGCGCACCTCGCCGGCACGATGGAGCGGCACCCCTCGCTGCGCCACCACCTGGCGCTCGCCGACCTGGTGGTGCTCAACAAGATCGATCTCGCCGCCGACCCGGACGCCGCGCGGGCGCTGGTGCGCGCGCACGCGCCGTCCGCCCCGCTGGTGGGGACGGTCGACGCGGTGGTACCGGTGGAACTGCTCATCGACGCGGAGGTCCTCGCTCGCCGGGCCGCCCAACGGCGGGACTCCCCGCGCCAGCTGACCCTCGACGAGGCGCTGCGCGAGCACGACCACCGTCACGATCACGAGCACGGCGAATCGCACCGGCACCTGCACGACGACTACGCCGCCGTCACCGTCGAGACCGGGCAGCTGGACGCCCGGGCGACCGCCGCGCTCCTCGCCGACCCGCCGCGGGGCGTCTTCCGGACGAAGGGCTTCGTCACCGTCGCGGACGGCACCCGGCTCGAGGTGCACGCCGTCGGACGGCACGTGCGGACGGCCCCGGAGCGCGGCCGGCGGGGCGGGGCGGCGTCGGTGCTCGTCCTCCTCGGTATCGGGCTCGACGAGGAGGCGATCCGCGCCCGGGTCGAGAGATGCCTGGCGGACCCGGACGCCCCCGCCGACCCGCGGGCCGCGCTCTCCCTGCTGCGGTACTCAGCTGCGGCGCAAGCTGATTCGGCGATCCTCGAAGACTGATCGACGTCCTTCTTTGGTAACGATCCGGTAACGATCAAGGTCGGGGTTTTCCTAAAGTCTCAATTGATGGTTGACTGTTTCTCGTGTGACTGATGTGACGAAAGTTGCACAAGAGACTTGGAAGGAGAGCGGCGCCACTTCCCCGGCGCCCAGCTACCCATGAAGAAGACCCGTGTCCTCGCAGGTTCGCTTGCGACTGCGGCCGTCGCGCTGTTCGGCGTGCCCGGCTTCGCATCCGCCGACCCCGCCCCCGCCGCACCGGCGAAGCCGCTGAACGGCAAGACCGTGTTCCTCGACGCCGGCTCGTCCGTCGCGTCGGCCGTCGAGCAGGCCCGCAAGGTCGCCGACGGTCGCGGCGGCCAGGTGCCCTGCGTCAATCCGGTCGCGATCGCCTCCAACGGCACCGCCGACCACTCCGTCAACTTCGCCGTGGCCAAGATGGTCGAGGCGGCGCTCAAGACCCAGGGCGCCAAGGTCATCCTCTCCCGCGCGGACGACGCCGGCTTCGGCGGTTGCGTCGACCAGCGCGCCACCGCCGCGAACAAGTCCGGCGCCGACCTCGCCGTCAGCATCAACAGCGCGGTCCAGGATGCGGCCCAGCGCGGATTCGTGCTGGAGACGGCCGCCCCGGGCGCCACCGACCCCAAGGTGACGGCCCAACAGGCCGTCAGTGATCCCGCGACCACGGTGCTCCGCGACGCCACCCGCGCCGGCGGCTTCGTGCCGGCCCAGTACCTCGGCGGCCAGGACGGCATCGCGAAGACCACCAACGCCCTCGCCTCGCTGGTGAACATCCCGCTCGTCTACGCGAACCTCGGCAACCTGGCGAACGCGGACGACGCGGCACTGCTCACCTCCCGTGAAGGCCAGACCCAGTACGCCTCCGTGCTCACCAACGGCGTGATCCAGCAGCTGACCGGCAAGGTCAAGCCGGGAGGCGTCGTCGAGCAGCCCGTCGTGGCCCAGCCCGTCGCGCCGCAGGTCGAGCCCGTCGTGCCGGTGACGCCCGCAGCCCCGGCCGCGCCCGCGGCCCCGGCGGCGACCGCGCCGACGGCCACCGCCCCCGCAGCGACAGCGCCGACGGCTCCGGCGCAGACCCCGATCGTCCCGGCCGTGCCGGGTGCCCCGGCAGCGGCAGCGCCCGTGACGCCGAGCACCGGAACGGGTACCTCTCCGATCGTCTCGGGCGTGCCGATGCTGCAGGGTGGAGCGACCCCGTCCGCCGCCACCGCGCCGCAGGCGGCCGCGCCCGCGGCGGCCGCGCCGCAGGGCACGTCGGTGACCATCCCCGGCCTGGGGCAGGTGGCTCTGCCGCAGCTCCCGACGGTGACGATTCCCGGCCAGGCCCAGCCGCTGGGCGTGAACACCCTCTTCGAGATGGGGCCCAAGGCCGCCGAGTTCCTCACCAGCTCGCAGGGGACACAGCTCGTCAACACGCTGATCTCCAGCCCGCAGGCCTTCAACTCCCTGCAGTCCGCGCAGGGACCGGCCGCCGCGCAGGAGATCCTCAAGGCGATCCTGAGCGCCGGCGCGATCCTGCCGAAGTAGGCGTCACACCGCACCGACTTCCGCCGGGGACGTCACGCCCCGGCGGGAAGCGGTAGCGCGGCCCGATCTGGCAAGCTGGCTGATATGGCACTCCGCAATATCGTCCGGCTCGTCCACATGGCACCGCCGATCAAGGACCTGAAGGGGAAGAAGGTCCTCGTCACCGGCGCCGCCAGCGGGATCGGCCGCGCTACCGCGAATCTCCTCGCGGCGCACGGCGCCGAGCTGGTGTTGACCGACATCAACGCCGAACAGCTCGACGCCGTCACCCGCCACGTCATCGCCCTGGGCGCGAAGGTCATCGCGTCCAGGGCGTTCGACGTCTCCGATTACGACGCGGTCCGCGCCTTCGCCGACGAGGTGCACGCGGCCGCGGGCGCCCTCGACATCGTGATGAACGTCGCCGGCATCGCCGTCTGGGGCACCGTCGAGAACCTCACCCACGAGCAGTGGCGCAAGACCGTGGACGTGAACCTCATGGGGCCGATCCACGTGATCGAGACTTTCATCCCGCCGATGATCGCGGCGAAGCGCGGCGGCCAGCTGGTCAACGTCTCGTCCACGGCCGGCCTCATCGCGCTGCCGTGGCACGCCGCCTACTCGGCCGCGAAGTTCGGCCTCGTCGGCGTCTCCGAGGTGCTCCGCTACGACCTGCGCCGGCACGGCATCGGCGTCTCCGTGGTGGTGCCCGGCGCCGTGGAGACCGGCCTGGTGAAGACCGTCGAGATCAACGGGGTCGACCGCTCGAATCCCAAGGTGAACAAGGGGATCGACGCCTTCCCGAAGGTCACTGCGGAGAAGGCGGCGCAGGCGATCATCGACGGGGTGCTGCACAACCGGTTCATCGTTTACACGTCGTTCGACACGCGGTTCGGGTACTTCTGGAAGCGGAAGTTCGGGCTGCCCTACGAGATCGCCATGCGGGTCGCCAACGACCGGTTCGCGTACCTGGCGAAGATCTCAGAGCGCGGCCACTAGACGCACGTGCTCCGCCCACACGGCTTCGAGCTCGTCCTGGGTGACGCCGGCGGCCAGCTGGTGGAGCACCCACGCCGGGCTGAGTGTGGCCATCAGGGCGGCCGCCCACACGTCGGCCTGCGCCGCGCGCCCGGCCTCGACGAGCATCGCGCGCACCGTCATCGTCGACACCCGCCAGGGCGGGGCGTCGTACGGGTCGCGGGCGGCCTGCTCGGCGCCCCGCAGCAGGTCGCCGTGGCGCGCGATGAGCTGCATCCGGGCCTTGCCGTACTCGGTGAGCCGGTGCACTGGATCGCCACCCGGGCCCAGCGGCGGCGGGCCGAACATGAAGCGGTGCTGCAACTCGGTCTCGTCGTGGTCGAGGAGCGACTGCAGGAGCCCGGCACGCGAGCCGAATCGCCGGAAGACGGTGCCCTTGCCCACGCCGGCCGCCTGCGCGACGGCGTCCATGCTCACCGCGTCGACGCCGTGCTCGGCGAAGAGCCGCTGCGCCGCGTCGATGAGCAGCTCGCGGTTGCGGGCCGCGTCACGGCGCGGCTCGGTCTGCGGCTGCGCGAGGGGCAGGAGTGGTCCGGTCATCGGATGGAGCCTACCGTGCGGGTTTTCGACTCACCATGATCCCGGGGAAGAAATCCGGACCGAAGTCCGTTACTTTGTGCGGATGTGGCCCGACGGGGTCGCTCGGAACGTCAGGAGAACTGAGGATCATGTCGGACATCACCGTGCTCGCCGTCGTCGGATCGCTGCGCAGCAGCTCGCTCAACCGCGAACTGGCCGAGGTCGCCGTCGCGAACGCGCCCGAGGGGGTGCGCGTCGAGATCGCCGAGGGGATCGCGGACGTGCCCTTCTACAACGAGGACATCGACGGCGAAGGGGCGCCGGCCACCGCCGCGGCGCTCCGCGACCGGATCGCCGCCGCGGACGCGCTCCTGCTGCTCGCCCCGCCCAACAACGGCACCGTCAGTGCCGTGCTCAAGAACGTCATCGACTGGGGCTCGCGCCCCTACGGCGCCAGCGCGCTGTCCGGTAAGCGGGTCGCGCTGGCGGGGGTGGGACACCGTCTGGACACCACGCTGGCCGACGCCGAGCGGGCCGTCACCATCGCCGGTGGCGAGGTCCCCGAAGGTCTCGTCGAGGAGTTCCCCATCTCCGGCCTCGACGGCAAGTCCGTCCGCGAGCACGACGCCGTCGCGCAGCGCGCGGGCGACCTCCTCGAGCGCCTCGTCGCGCCCGTCCGGTAGGGCGGTTCCGCGCGTCCGGTGGGCCGTCGCGGGCGGCGTTCCGACGGTGCCGGGCGTGTCGGATCGGCGTGTCGTCGATCCTCGGCGTGTCCTGGGGATTCACGATGAAAAACGCCCGAAAGACCGTCTTGCGAGCTGGTAATTCCACGAATGTTGTTCGCAAGTGGTTGTGTCGCTTCCTCGACGCCACCACTAGGTGTAGTGTTCAGTCCACTGCGAGAGCGGACGCGCCGAAAGGGCGTCCGGGAGGCATGAGGACGTCGCTGAGGGGTCCGCTGGCCGACTGAGTTCACGCAGGTAAACGTGGCGAGAAAACTTGTCAGTCCGTAGGTCGATAATCGGGTTCCGAGCAGTCTCCGGGACCGTCCAGCGAAGGGGAGCCGTCCATGAGCCAGGCCGAGATCACCGTCTACACCAAGCCCGCCTGCGTGCAGTGCAACGCCACGTACAAGGCGCTCGACAAGGCCGGCCTCGAGTACCGCGTGGTGGACATCACCGAGGACTCGGACGCCCGTGACTACGTCTTGGCGCTCGGCTACCTGCAGGCCCCCGTCGTCGTCGCCGGCGATGCGCACTGGTCGGGCTTCCGCCCGGACCGGGTCAAGGCGCTCGCCGCCGTCGCCGCCACGGCGTAGCGATGGCTGCGCCGCTCGTCGTCTACTTCTCGTCGGTGTCGGAGAACACGCACCGATTCGTCGAGAAGCTGGGCATGCGCGCCCTGCGCATCCCGGTGACGCGGGCGTCCGATCCGCTCACCGTCGACGAGCCCTTCGTCCTGATCACCCCCACCTACGGCGGGGGGAAGCAGGCCACCGCGGTCTCGGGCGGGGGATACGTCCCCAAGCAGGTGATCCGGTTCCTCAACGACCAGCACAACCGCTCCCTGATCCGCGGCGTGATCGCGGCGGGGAACACCAACTTCGGCGAAGAGTTCTGCTTCGCAGGGGATGTGATCTCGCGTAAGTGCCGGGTCCCGTACCTCTACCGCTTCGAGCTGATGGGCACCACTGACGACGTGGATCGCGTCCATACCGGGCTCACCGAATTCTTCGCCGGAACCGTCTCCACCCCCGAAAAGGAAAGCGCGCGCTCATGACCGCAACTCAGGAAGACCTCGTCCCCTCCGCGAGCCAGTCCGGCGTCCACGGCGGCCCCGGCCACAGCGAGCTGGACTTCCACGCCCTGAACGCGATGCTGAACCTGTACGACAAGGACGGGCGCATCCAGTTCGACAAGGACCGGGAGGCCGCGCGGCAGTACTTCCTGCAGCACGTCAACCAGAACACCGTCTTCTTCCACAACCTGGACGAGAAGCTCGACTACCTCGTCGAGGAGAACTACTACGAGCCCGAGGTGCTGGACAAGTACAGCCGCGCGTTCGTCAAGAGCCTGTTCGACGGTGCCTACGCCAAGAAGTTCCGGTTCCCCACCTTCCTGGGCGCGTTCAAGTACTACACCAGCTACACGTTGAAGACCTTCGACGGCAAGCGCTACCTGGAGCGCTTCGAGGACCGCGTCTGCATGGTCGCGCTCACCCTCGCCGACGGTGACGAGAAGCTGGCCGTGAACCTGGTGGACGAGATCATCGCCGGGCGCTTCCAGCCGGCCACCCCCACCTTCCTCAACTCGGGCAAGAAGCAGCGCGGCGAGCCCGTCTCCTGCTTCCTGCTCCGCATCGAGGACAACATGGAGTCGATCGGCCGCTCGATCAACTCCGCGCTGCAGCTGTCCAAGCGCGGTGGCGGAGTCGCGCTGCTGCTCAGCAACATCCGCGAGCACGGCGCGCCGATCAAGAAGATCGAGAACCAGAGCTCGGGCGTCATCCCGATCATGAAGCTGCTCGAGGACTCGTTCAGCTACGCCAACCAGCTGGGCGCGCGGCAGGGCGCGGGCGCCGTGTACCTGCACGCGCACCACCCGGACATCTACCGCTTCCTCGACACCAAGCGCGAGAACGCGGACGAGAAGATCCGCATCAAGACCCTCTCGCTGGGCGTGGTGATCCCCGACATCACCTTCGAGCTCGCCAAGAACAACGACGACATGTACCTGTTCTCCCCGTACGACGTGGAGCGCGTGTACGGGGTCCCCTTCGCGGACGTCAACGTGACCGAGAAGTACCACGAGATGGTCGACGACTCGCGGATCCGCAAGACGAAGATCAACGCCCGCGAGTTCTTCCAGACCCTCGCCGAGCTGCAGTTCGAGTCCGGCTACCCGTACATCATGTACGAGGACACCGTGAACCGGGCGAACCCGATCGCGGGCAAGATCACGCACTCCAACCTGTGCAGCGAGATCCTGCAGGTCTCCACCCCGTCGACCTACAACGACGACCTGTCCTACGCCGAGATCGGCAAGGACATCTCCTGCAACCTGGGCTCGCTGAACATCGCGAAGACCATGGACAGCCCCGACTTCGGCGCCACCATCGAGACCGCGATCCGTGGCCTCACCGCCGTCTCGGACCAGACCGACATCAGCTCCGTGCCGTCGATCGAGAAGGGCAACAACCTCTCCCACGCGATCGGCCTCGGGCAGATGAACCTGCACGGCTACCTGGCGCGCGAGCGGGTCTTCTACGGCTCCGACGAGGGCGTGGACTTCACGAACATCTACTTCTACACGGTGCTCTTCCACGCGATCCGCGCGTCGAACCACATCGCGCGCGAGCGCGGCCAGTCCTTCGGCGGCTTCGAGAACAGCAAGTACGCCTCGGGCGAGTTCTTCGACAAGTACACCGAGCAGGAGTGGAAGCCGGCCACCGAGAAGGTCGCCGGGCTCTTCGCCGATGCCGAGATCCACGTCCCCACGCAGGACGACTGGCGCGAGCTCAAGGCCGACGTGCAGGCCCACGGCCTGTACAACCAGAACCTGCAGGCGGTGCCGCCCACCGGCTCGATCAGCTACATCAACCACTCCACGAGCTCGATCCACCCCGTCGCGGCGAAGGTCGAGATCCGTAAGGAGGGCAAGATCGGCCGCGTGTACTACCCGGCGCCGTACATGGACAACGACAACCTGGAGTACTACCAGGACGCGTACGAGATCGGCTACGAGAAGATCATCGACACGTACGCGGCCGCCACGCAGCACGTGGATCAGGGCCTGTCGCTGACGCTGTTCTTCAAGGACACCGCCACCACGCGCGACGTGAACCGTGCGCAGATCTACGCGTGGCGCAAGGGCATCAAGACCCTGTATTACATCCGCCTGCGCCAGATGGCGCTCGAGGGCACTGAGGTGGAGGGTTGCGTTTCCTGCATGCTCTGATGTAGATGCGCAAGAATGCCGGCCGAGGAGACATCCTCCGGCCGGCGTTCCCGTTTCAGTGGTCGATCGAATAGAAGAATCTCGGCCGCGCGAGGCGATGGACGGCCTAGTTTGGACGAGTCCACACATCTTCGTCCGCAAGGCGGTGGGACCATGAGCATTCTCGACCGGGTCATGAACAAGGCCCAGGCGATCGTCCCGATGGAACGGCAGGTCCAGGGCCTGCACCTCTTCCAGAAGGCGAAGACCCTGGCTCTGGGGGACCGGCAGCCGGAGTTCGTCGAGTCGGAGATCCCCGACGTCGACGCGGTGTCGCTGACCGAGATCGACATGAGCAACCCGTTCATGTGGCGGCAGGGCCAGTGGCGCCCCTACTTCGAGCGCCTGCGCAACGAGGCGCCGGTGCACTTCCGGGCGTCGAGCGAATTCGGGCCGTACTGGTCGGTCACGCGGTACGACGACATCGTCACCGTGGACCGTGACTTCGAGACCTACTCGGCCGAGCCGCAGATCGTCATCGGCGTACCGCCGGACGGGCTGGACATCGAGATGTTCATCGCGATGGACCCGCCGCGCCACGACGAGCAGCGCGCAGCGGTGCAGGGAGTCGTGGCACCGCAGAATCTCGAGGAGATGCAGGGCCTCATCCGCTCGCGCGTCCAGGAGGTCCTCGACGACCTGCCGGTCGGCGAACCGTTCGACTGGGTGGACAGGGTCAGCGTCGAGTTGACGTCCCGCATGCTCGCCACCCTGCTCGACTTCCCCTACGAGGATCGGCGGAAGCTCGTCCACTGGACCGAGTTGGCAGGTGCGAGCGCCGCAGCCACCGGCGGCGACGTCGACATGGACGAGATGTACCAGGGCGCCGCCGAGATGGCGAAGAGCTTCAGCGCTCTCTGGCACGACAAGGCGGCGCGCCTCAAGGCGGGAGAGAAGCCGGGATACGACCTGATCACCCTGATGCAGATGTCCGAGGACACCAAGGACCTGATCAACAGGCCGATGGAATTCCTCGGCAATCTCATCCTGCTCGTCGTGGGCGGCAACGACACCACCCGCAACTCGATGTCGGGCGGCGTGTACGCACTCAACCTGTTTCCGGACCAGTTCGATCGTCTGAAAGCCGATCACAGCCTGATCCCGAAGTTCGTCCACGAGAACATCCGCTGGCAGACGCCGCTCGCCTACATGCGTCGCATCGCCACGAAGGACACCGTCCTGGGAGGTCAGTTCATCCGCAAGGGCGACAAGGTCGTCATGTGGTACGCCTCGGCGAACCGGGACGAGCGCACCTTCGAGAATCCGGACGACTTCGTCATCGACCGGCACAACGCCCGCCACCACCTCTCGTTCGGCATCGGCGTGCACCGCTGCATGGGCAGTCGCGTGGCCGAACTGCAACTGCGGATCCTCTGGGAGGAGTTGCTCGCGCGGTTCGAGGACATCGAAGTGGTGGAGGAGCCGGAGTACCTCCAGTCGAACTTCGTCCGGGGCTACACGAAGATGATGGTCACGTTGACGCCGATCGGGCAGAGGCCACGCCCCCGCGACCAACGGACGCTGCAGCCCGCAGCGGTACGAGCCCCCGCTCGACCACCGATTCGCCGCTCCCGCGAAGCGACCACCACCACGGAAACGGAGGTCGACGTTCAGGTGGCGGGCCGGCGCGAGGTGGCGGACGGGGTCGTCGAGCTCACCCTCAGCGACCCGGCGGGTGCACCGCTCCCGTCGTGGACCGCCGGGGCCCACATCGACCTGCTCCTGGAGCCGTCGCTGACGCGGCAGTACTCGCTGTGCGGCAGTGCCTCGGACGAGTCGTCGTGGAAGATCGGCGTCCTTCGCGACCCGGACGGCCGAGGTGGCTCGACGTACGTCCACGAGAAGCTGACGGAGGGCGCGACCGTCCGCGTGCGTGGACCGCGCAATCATTTCCCCCTGGTCGCGTCCGCGAACTACCGATTCGTCGCGGGCGGCATCGGGATCACGCCGATCCTCCCGATGATCGAGGCCGCCGAAGCACGCGGGGCGAACTGGAGCCTGCTCTACTGCGGACGCTCCCGCGAGTCGATGGCGTTCCTGGACCGATTCGAGGACTCCGAGCGGGTCACGATCTGGCCGAGCAGCGAGAACGGTCGGATCGACCTGGCGGCGACACTCGGCACACCCACGCCGGACACGGTGGTCTACTGTTGCGGCCCCGGCGCCTTCCTCGACGCCGTGGAGGAGGCGTGCGCGCCGTGGCCCGACGGCAGCCTGCACATCGAGCGCTTCGCGGCCAAGGAGGTCGCGGCGTCCGAGGACGCGCTCGACTCGTTCGAGGTCGTGTGCTCGCGCTCGGGAGTGAGCGTGACCGTTCCGGAAGGCACCACGATCTTCGACGCGGTCGAGAAGGCCGGCGTCGACGTCCTCGGGTCCTGCATGGAAGGCATCTGCGGCACCTGCGAGGCCGACGTGCTCGAAGGCACGCCCGAGCACCGGGATTCGATCCTGTCCAAGGCGGAGAAGGAACGTGGCGAGACGATCATGCTCTGCGTCTCCCGCTCCCTGTCGAAGAAGCTGGTGCTGGACGTATGAACGACACCGCGCTGAACCATCCCGCCGCCGACTATCCGCGGGACTGCTGGTACGTCGTCGCCACCGCTGCCGAGGTCGGATACGGATTCACCGCACGGCGCGTCGTCGACACACCGGTCGTGCTGTTCCGTCTGTCCGACGGCGCGATCGCCGCGCTGGAGGATCGCTGCGCGCATCGGCCCTACCCGTTGTCGGCGGGACGCCGCGAGGGCGACTTCGTCGTGTGCGGCTACCACGGCTGTACCTACGACGCGACCGGACGCTGGGTGAGCGTGCCGTCTCAGGACAACCCGCCCTCCGCGCGGGTGCGGGCCTTCCCGGTCGTCGAGCGCGGACCCTTCATCTGGATCTGGGCGGGGACACCCGGCGGCGAACGGTTGCGGCCGCCGCCGGCGACACCGTGGTTGCACGGTGACGGCTGGACGAGCGTCGGGGAGCGGCGCGAGGTGGCCGCCAACCTGCAGTTGCTGCACGAGCACTACCTCGACCTCTCCAACGTCGTCACGATGCACCCGGAGATGATGCCGCCCGGCATCGAGGCGCTGCCTCCGCTGGAGGACGTCGAGGTCTCCGAGGTGTCGGTCTCCTACCGGCGAGAACTGCCCGAGGCGCCTCTGGCTCCGTGGGAGGCCGCGGTCACCGGGCTGGACGAAGCCGCCGCGACCGCGCCGTTCGGCCGGACGGAGACGGGCACGTTCGTGACGCCGGGCCTCCACAAGCAGACCTACACCATCGTCGGTGCGACCGGCCCGGAGCTGGAACTCGTGCGGACGCACGGTTTCACACCCAGATCGTCCGGCGTCACCCATGTCTTCCTGCAGATCTCGTGGCGGGGCGCCTCGGTGTCACCCGACATCGGCGAGCAGTTGATCGCGGTCTTCCACGCGATGGCCGACCGAGACGTCGCCGTCCTCGAGACCATGCAACAGTGCCTCGACGAGGACCCGATCCCACGGCGTTACGTCAACGTCAAGGCGGACCGGGCCGCCGTGCGCGCGCGTCGGATCCTGACGACGATGGTGGAGGACGAGCGGGGGATCTAGCTCAGTGCTCGCCCCAGGACGCGGCGACCGGTTCTCCTGGCGGCGAGGACGACTCGCCGGAGTGCCTGTCCGATCTCTCGCCGGAAATTCGACGAACTGAGGGCTGGCACTCGCGCACGGAGAGTGCTAAAACTGGAACTGCACAGTTGATGAGTCGCCCGCCAGGGTGGCGGGCGGCCTGGAGTTCACGGGAGGTGTTTGCTGTGCTGAGGTTCGATCCATTCTCCGAGTTGGATGCTGTGGCCCAGGGCCTGCTCACCGCGGGCCGGGATGCCGGATCGCCGCGGTCGCCGCGGTTCATGCCGATGGATCTCTATCAGGTGGACGACCACTACGTCCTCACCGCCGATCTGCCGGGCGCGGACCCGGGGTCCATCGACGTCGACGTCGAGAACGGCGTCCTCACCCTCACCGGCCGGCGGACTCCGATGTCCGATTCCGGGGTGCGGTGGCTGACCAGCGAGCGCTTCTCGGGCGTCTACCGCAGACAGCTCACCCTCGGTGAGAGCATCGACACCGCGGGGATCGCTGCGCGCTACGACAACGGCGTTCTCACAGTGACGATTCCGATCGCCGAGCGTGCCAAGCCCCGCCGGATCGTCGTGGAGCAGGGCTCCGACGAACCGCAGTGCGAGCAGCTCGCCGTCGCGTCGAGTGCGGCCGACGGTGAAGCGCGCACCGGCGCAACCGAATAGTCCCGGTGCGGCGGCGGGTCTAACTCCCGCCGCCGCACCCGAACATGATCGGAGGGTGGGCATGCCGCATGCCAGTGATCGCCGTTCGTGCCCCTCGCAGGCCGACGCTCCCCACGCCGACCCCGCGGATCTCGCCGAGCAGGCGCGCACCGTCGACCTCGACGCCCTGATCGAGGACTACCCCTGGGTGCGCCGCGACGAGGTATTGACCATCGACGGACGACGCTTCTTCGTCTAGCGGGACCTGCGACGGACCACGTTGCGAGGGTCGGGGGCCCCTTGACGGGCTGGTCGGAGCCCCCGACCCGACTCTCCCTGCCCTCCTTCTCCTTCCGGCCGGCCCCTGGAGTCCATGAAGAAGAGGACGTCATGAGAACTCTGCATCGGCTCTCCGCGACGATCGACACGGAACACCCGCTCCCCACAGAGGACGGCGCCCGCGTCGCCGGCACCGTCGAGGTGGTCACCGAGTGCACGCCGAGCGGGCGGGCGCACATGCGTTGCCGGGTCGCGGGAGACGACGCCTGGCACCCGGTCGCGGGTGGAAGCGCCGATCTGGCCGACCCGGCGGACCTGCCGTTCCATCACTCGGTGACGCTGTCCCGGCTGTTGACGCGGTCGCCGCGTCTCGCCGGGAGCGATGGCCACGCGGCCGCGTTCTACTTCTGCGACGACCTCGACGCGCCACCGCCCGCGGCGGCGTGAATCATCCGGCGGCCGTTACGGAGTCACCGCTCGGCGACCGCCTCGGCGGACGATCGGATCCCGGCGAGCGTCTGCTCCATGCCTTCGAGCATCAGGGCGGTGAACGTCTCCTGTCCGCCGAGGTGGCTCTCCGTGAGGTCGAGGGAGAACTGCGAGATCCCGTCCGGCGTTTCCCGTCGCTGCGTCAGGACGGTGCCGGCGCCCTCGGCCGCGAGCGTGAACGACCAGACCGTGTAGTTCTCCTCGATGCGGAACGCGATCGCCCGCCCGGGCTCGTGCCGCACGACCTCGCCATGTGTGACCCACTGGAGTTCCCCGAGGTGGTTGCGGTTGGTGAAGCGCGTGCCCAGATGGACGCCGTCGTCGGGTGAGCGCAGCCGGACGGAGGCCACCTGGGGGCTCCACTCGGGCATGCGCCGGACGTCGCCGACGGCGTCCCAGACGGCTGCCGGCGGGGCGGCGATGGTGATGCTGCGCTCCAGAAGAGGCGCGAACGCGTTGTCGGACATGACCCTCCCGTCAAATACGACCGATCGGTCGTAGATATGGAGTCGACGGTACGCCATCCATCGGTGCCCGTCCAGGCCCACGTCACGCGGCTACAGTGAATGCATGACTCCACCGGCGGCCGTCGACGGACGGCGTGCGCGCGGCGACGCCACCCGGCGGCGTGTCGCGCGCACTGCGGCCGACGTCGCGACCGTCCGCGGCTTGGACGGCATCACGGTGGGTGGTCTCGCCGCCGAGGCCGGTGTCAGCAAGAGTGGCATCCTCACCGTCTTCCCGACGCGCGAAGCGATCCAGATCGCCGCCGTGGCGGAAGCGCGCCGCGTGTACGCCGACGTGGTGATCCGGCCCGCGCTGGCGGCAGAGCCCGGGGCCGCGCGCTTACGCGCGCTTCTCGACGCGTGGGTCGACTACCTCCGCGCCGAGACGTTCCCAGGCGGCTGCTTCGTGACGGCCACGTCGGCGGAGTACGGTCACCGCGCCGGTCCGGTCGCCGACGCCGTGCGGGAGCTCAAGCGCGAGTGGATCGATCTCCTCGTGCGCGAGCTCGCCGTCGCGGGGGCCGCGGACCCCGAGACCGACGCCTTCCGAGTGGACGCGTACCTCGCCGCCGCGAACACGCGCCGCGAGCTGTTCGGCGACGACACCGAGCTCGATCGCGCCCGGACGCTGGCGGCCGAGGTCGTCAATGCCGCGGGTGGTTCTCACATCGGCGCGTAGCCGTCCTTGTGGTTGAAGCAGAAGTCGCAGGTGTCGCCGTCCTCGCTGCCGAAGTCGGCGAACGCGGCGATCGGTTCGATCGCCGCGCGGGCGACGGCCGGCTCCAGTAGCGGCTCGCGGCCACCGCTGAGCGGTTGCAGCCGGGAGAGGCTCGTGTGAAACGGGGAGGACCTGCTGCCGGGGGTCACGTCGACGACTGCCGCGCCGCCGATGAACAGGGTGAACAGGTCGTGTTCGGGGAAGCCGTGATTGACCCGCAGGATCCACCAGGCACCGTCGTGCCACGCGGCATAGGGGAAGTACTTCAGGCCGGTCCGTCGCCATGCGGGCCGCGTGGCGAGGACGGCGTCGATGCCGATCACCCGCCGGCGAGCCGCTCGATCATGTCCGGGGCGAAACCGTACGGCAGATCGCGCTCGGCGGCGAGCGCCTCGGTGCGGGGCAGGCGGCGGGCGTCGTCGTAGAGCCGCTTGAACCGGGAGTTCGAGCCGGGGGAGGTGGCGGCGATCTCGGCGGCCAGCGCAGCGACGGAGGCGTCCAAATCGCCCGCGGGAACGGCGTGCTCGACGAGCCCGATCCGGGCGGCCTCGGCACCGTCGACCCTGCGGGCCGTGAACGAGAGCTCCTTGGCGCGGGCGTACCCCACCCGCTCCGGCAGGCGGACCGTCATGCCCCAGACCGGGACCAGGCCCCACTGTCCGTGGGTATCGCCCAGTCGGGCGTCGTCGGCGGCGACGAGCAGATCGCACGCGAGGGCGAGTTCCAAACCGCCGGTGAGGCAATGGCCGCGGATCTTCCCGATGGTGGGGATCGGCAGCCCCGCGAGCGCGTCCACCGCGCCGCCCTCGACGTACCGCGCCCCGGCGGCGTCGCTCTCGTCGAGCGCGACGAGATCGTGTCCGGCGCAGAAGGACCGGCCCGCGCCGGTCACCACGACCACGCGCACGTCGTCGCGCTCGGCCAGGTCGTCGACGAGGCGGTGCAGGCGCGCCAGCATGCCGGCGTGCAGCGCGTTGAGCTTGTCCGGGCGGTTCAGGGTGAGCGTCGCGACGCCGTCGGCGACGTCCAGCAGGACGGTGTCGTCGTGGGACATGGGTCTCCTTCTACTGCAAGCGGAACCGCAGGGTCGCGATCACGTCGTCGAGGGCCTCGGTGAGCACGCGCACCCGGTCGGCGGGACCGGGAGCGGCGAGCGCCCGGTGCCGGTCGGCGTCGGCCAGCGGCAGCGCCCGGGCGAGGTAGTAGCTGCGCTCCACCGGGTTCTCCGGGAGCTTCAGCTTCGGCCACGCGCGCGGACGGCCTCCCTCGCTGCGGGCGAGTCGCGCTGCGAGCCTCTCGATCTCGTTGCGTTTGCCGAGCAGTGGGATCAGGTCGACGGCGGGCTGGACCTCGTCCGGCCAGGCCTCCGCCTCGGCGAGGGGGTAGGGATCGTCGGGCAGCCAGCGGGTGACGCGGACGCGGTCCGTGCCCTGACAGATCAGGGTGAACTCGCCGCCGGGGCGCCGCACGTACCGGTCGATGAGCGCCGCGGTGCCGACGTCGGTGCGCACGTCGCCGCCGCCCACCTCGCTGCCGCGCTCGATGAGGACCACCCCGAACCGGCCGTCGGTCGCGAGGCACTGCTCGATCATGCGTCGGTACCGCGGCTCGAAGACGCGCAGCGGCAGCTCCTCGCCGGGCAGGAGCACGGCGCCGAGCGGGAACATCGGCAGTTCGGTCACCGCTACAGCATGCACTGCAGGCGGTATCGTCGCGGCCATGACGGCCCCGAACGACTGGTTGGCGACGCTGGAGCGGGACGGTGGCGCGGTCGCCGCCACCCCGCCGGAGCGGCTGGCCCTCGACGTCCCGAGCTGCCCCGGGTGGACGGTGCACGACCTCGTCGTGCATCTCGGCGGAGTCCATCGCTGGGCTTCGACCTTCCTCGCCGAGGGCCCGGATTCGACGAACCGGTTCGCCCCGATCGAGGACGACGCGCCCGCCGGCGCGGCGGTGACCGACTGGTACCGCGACCGCCTCGAGGGCCTGCTGGCCGAGCTGCGCCGCCACGACGCGGACGAGCCGGCCCGAGCCTTCACGGGCCGCGTCACCGCCGGCTTCTGGATGCGCCGCCAGGCCCACGAGACCGCCGTGCACCGCTGGGACGCCGAGAACTCCTGGAACGAAGCGCGACCCGTCGAATCCGTGCTCGCCGGGGACGGGATCGAGGAATGGGCCCAGGTCTTCGCCGGACGGTTCCTCGCCCGCGGCCCCGGGCTGCCGGACGGGCTCGTCGGGCGGACCGTCCACCTGCACGGCACCGACCGCGACGACGCGGAATGGACCCTCACGCTCGCACCGGAGTCGATCGCCGTCGAGCGCGGGCACGCGAAGGGCGATGTCGCGCTTCGCGGCGCTACGTCGGACCTGTACCTCGCGCTGTGGCGGCGGGTGCCGCTCGCCGACCTCGCGAGCTTCGGCGACGCCACCGTCGCCGCGGCATTGCTGGACGCGGTGCAGGTCACGTAGCCTGGAGCGATGACGAATCATGGAAGGGGCGCCACGCCTCACACCGTCTGATGGCCGAGCTGCGGGTGAAGTCCCGCTCCGAACTGCGCCGCGCACGGCGGCGCCATGGCCACTCCTGTTGGGATCACCTCATCGTCGCCCCGCTCTGGGCGCAGCACGGCGCGAACCTCGGCACCCTGCTGCGCACCTGCGACGCCGTCGGCGCCTGCATGGCGGTCCCGTCGCACGACTGGGTGAAGGGTGCTCTGCGCAAGGGCAATACGCTGCCCGGGCCCAGCTGCATCCACCGCGTCGGCAACCCGCAGAACTGGCTGCTCAAGCAGCGCGAGCGCGGGTCGCACATCGTCGGCGTGGAACTCGCCGAGGGCGCGACGCGCCTCGGCGACCTGCCTCCCGCGCGGGGGCGCACCGTCGTCGTGCTGGGTCACGAGTTCTCCGGGATCCCGAGCGACACCCTGCACCTGCTCGACGAAGCGGTCGAAATCCCGATGATCGGGCGGGGGGCGAGCCTCAACGTCGCGGTCGCAGGGTCGCTCGTGCTGTATCGCCTCGCGGGCCTGTCCTGACTTCGTAGTGTCGGGGTATGACAGCTCAGCTCTGGCTCGACTCCATCGCCGCCGACGGCGCCCGCATCGCCGCCATCGACCCCGCCCACCTCGCGCTCCCCGTCCCCAGCTGCCCCGGGTGGACGGTGCGCGACGGCGTCGTCCATACCGCCGGCGCGCACCGCTGGGCCACCGCCTTCTTGCAGGCCGGCCCGGAGTCCAAGGAGCGCTTCATCCCCGACGTCTCCGACGCGCCCGACGGCGACGCGGTCCTGGGGTGGTACGCGGGCGTCAACGCGGCCCTGCTCGACGAGCTGCGCCGGCATGCGCCCGACGAGCCCGCGCGCGCCTTCATCGGGCGTACCGTGGCCGCGTTCTGGATGCGCCGGATGACGCAGGAAGTGTCCATCCACCGCTGGGACCTGCAGAACTCGCTGCCCGACGGTGCCGAGCCGCTCCCGGCGTGGACCGCCGCCGACGGCATCACCGAGCTGACGCAGATGCAGATCCCGCTCATCGTCGGCAAGAAGGGGCTGCCCGAGACGCTGGTGGGCAAGGTGATCGCGATCGAGGCGACCGACACGGGGGACCGGTGGACGCTGCGGCTGCGCGCCGACGGGATCGACGTCCTCGACCAGCCGGTTCCGGCGGACGTGACGCTGCGCGGCACCGCGTCGGACCTGGACCTGGTGCTGTGGCGCCGGGCCGAGCCCGGCACCGTCGAGGTGGACGGCGATCGGTCCGTGCTCGACGGGTTGCTCGACGTGGTGATCATCTGAGCGGCACTGTGCGGTGGATAGTGCCCGCTCAGCGGCGAAGATCCACCGCAGGGCGCGGCTAGGAGCCGGGCGCTCCGGGTACCGCTTCGTATCAACGCCGCGAAGACCGCGGCGCGGGGCGCGGCGATGACGATCGTGCTGGTGATCCGTATGCGCGGAGGCTCCCCGGCGGTACCGACGCGCGACACGCCGAACTGGCGCTATGCACTAGGTGTTGCGTTTCCCGGACTTGTCGGCCCCAAGGGGTAGTGTCATGAGCGTTGAAATCCAGCTCCGCGAAAACCGAGGTGTCATGTCTGAAACCGCCGCTCACAGCCCCGCCGACGGAGCTCCGCTCAAGCTGGTCAGCCGGGTGTCGGCGATCAACTGGAACCGGGTGCCGGACGAGAAGGACGCCGAGGTCTGGGACCGGTTGACGGGCAACTTCTGGCTGCCCGAGAAGGTGCCGGTCAGCAACGACATCCCGTCGTGGGGCACGCTCACCGACCACGAGAAGCAGCTCACCATGCGGGTCTTCACGGGCCTGACGCTGCTCGACACCATCCAGGGCACCGTCGGCGCGGTCTCGCTGATCCCCGACGCGATCACCCCGCACGAGGAGGCGGTGTACACCAACATCGCGTTCATGGAGTCGGTGCACGCGAAGAGCTACAGCTCGATCTTCTCCACCCTGTGCAGCACGCGCGAGATCGACGACGCCTTCCGTTGGTCGGAGGAGAACGAGCACCTGCAGCGCAAGGCGTCCATCGTCATGGACTACTACCGCGGCGACGACCCGCTCAAGCGCAAGGTCGCCTCGACGCTGCTCGAGTCGTTCCTGTTCTACAGCGGCTTCTACCTGCCGATGTACTGGTCCTCGCGGGCCAAGCTCACCAACACGGCCGACATGATCCGCCTGATCATCCGCGACGAGGCCGTGCACGGCTACTACATCGGCTACAAGTTCCAGCGGGGTCTGGAGACGCAGACGCCGGAGCGCCGCGAGGAGATCAAGGACTACACGTTCGAGCTGCTCATGGAGCTGTACTCGAACGAGGAGGACTACACCGAGTCGCTGTACGACGAGGTGGGCCTCACCGAGGACGTGAAGAAGTTCCTGCGGTACAACGCCAACAAGGCGCTGATGAACCTGGGCTACGAGGCGCTGTTCCCCAAGGACGCCACCGACGTGAACCCGGCGATCCTCTCCGCCCTGTCGCCCAACGCCGACGAGAACCACGACTTCTTCTCCGGTTCCGGTTCGTCGTACGTGATCGGCAAGGCCGTCAACACGGAAGACGAGGACTGGGACTTCTGACCCCGGACGACGCCGGAGAGACCCGCCCGCGCACCAGATTCTGGTGGTATTTCGGGGCGGGTCTTCTCGTCTTCGGCTTCCTCGTCGCGCCGCGGCAGATCGTGGGGACGGGCTTCGACGAGCGGGCCGGGGCGGCGTTCCCGTCGTGGCTGCTGGCCGGGCGCGCTGAGTACACGCCGGGGCTGCAGTCGTTGGTCGACGACTGGCTGCGGTACCACCTGGTCAAGGCGTTCTTCGCCGCACTGCTGCTGGCGCTGGCCCTGTACCTGGGACACCGCGCGCTCGCGCTGATCCCGACGGTGCTGCTCATCGCGAACGTGCAGGGCATCGTCGCGCCGCTGTCGTCGGCGTTCTCTCTCCTCGGTGATCGAGTGTCGGAATCGGACGGCCCACTGGCCGAGGCGCTGTCGCTGATGCGGCGGCAGCTGCGCGGTGAGCGGTCGCCGGCGGTCCAGGCGTTGGTCGACGACTTCGCGCGGTACCACCTGGGCGTCGTGGTCATGGCCGGCGTGCTGACCGTCGTGCTGCTGGTCTTCGCCGCCCGTGCCTGGCGGCAGGACCGTCGACGGTGGGCGGCCGCGACGCTCGCGGCCGCCGTCGTCGCCGGTGTGGTCACCGTCGCCAACGTCACGAACGCTCTCGATCCCGTCCGCGGTCTGCTCGACTTCATCGGCGGTTCCTAGCGGTTTCGGCGGCGACATCCTGGGGTTTCGTTCGCCGGAACCGCAGGGAACTGCGACAGTGGGCGGAAAGGAGGCACCCATGCTGGAGATCAGGCCGAACTGCGAGTGTTGCGGGCGCGACCTCGCGCCGGACGCGCGCGACGTGTTCATCTGCACCTTCGAGTGCACCTGGTGCGCGGACTGCAACAGGGACAAGCTGCACGGCACGTGCCCCAACTGTGGCGGCGAGCTCGTCCGCCGCCCGATCCGCCCGGCGGCCCTGCTCGAAGCCCATCCCGCCTCGACGGTCCGCGTCGTCAGCGAGACCTGCCGCTAGGTCTCCCGCCCTAGTTCGGTGCCACCTCGCGCAGCCGGCCGGTGGCCACGTCGAAGACGAAGCCGCGCAACGACGTCGTCGCGGGGATGAACGGGCTGGACGCGACGCGCTTGAGCGACTGGCGCACGTCGGTGTCGAGATCGGCGAAGGCCTCGGCCGCCCACGCGGGTTTGATCCCGGTCTCGGACAGGATGTCGGCCTTGAACCCGTCGTCGGTGAACGTGAGCATGCCGCAGTCGGTGTGGTGGATCAGGATGATCTCGGTCGTGCCCAGTAGCCGCTGGCTGATCGCCAGCGAGCGGATCTGGTCCTCGGTGATGACGCCGCCGGCGTTGCGGATGACGTGCGCCTCGCCCTCCTGGAGACCGAGGACGCGGTAGACGTCGAGTCGGGCGTCCATGCAGGCGACGACCGCAACGTGTTTCGACGGTGGGAGGGGAAGCGGGCCCGAGAAGGCCTCGGCGTAGGCGGCGTTGTTCGTGAGCAGTTCATCGGTGACGGTCATGGATCCATGGTCGATCGCGCATGGGCCGCCGCCCACCGTTGCGCTCCCGCTGCGTCAATCGGCGATGGGGAGGTCGTCGCGGTCGGCCCAGTCGACCAGGGGGTCCAGGGAGAAGGCCTCGTCGTCGATGGATGCGTGCAGGTCGCCGAGGTCGGCGAAGCGTGCGGGGAGGGTGCGGATCGTGAAGTCGTCGGGGTGCACGTCCGGCACCTCGTCCCAGGTGATCGGGGCGGAGGCGGTGGCGATCGGGGTGCCGCGCAGCGAGTACGCGCACGCGATGGTGTGATCGCGGGCGTTCTGGTTGTAGTCGAGGAACACGGCCGCCGGGTCGCGGTCCTTGCGCCACCACATCGTCGTCACGTCCGACGGTGCCCGGCGCTCGACCTCCCGGGCGAAGGCGAGGGCGCACCGTCGGACCTCCGAGAACGTCCAGCGGGGCTCGATCCGCACGTACACGTGCAAGCCGGAGCCGCCCGAGGTCTTGGGGAAACCGCGGATGCCGAGCTCGTCGAGCACCTCCCGCACCACCGCGGCCACCGACTGCACCCGCGACCACGAGCAGTCGGGCATCGGGTCGAGGTCGATCCGCCACTCGTCGGGATGGTCCAGATCGCCCGCGCGGCAGTTCCACGGGTGGAACTCGACCGTCGACATCTGCGCCGCCCAGATCACCGAGCCGAGCTCCGTGACCACCACCTCGTCGGCGGTGCGGCCGAACCGCGGGAAGTAGATCTCCACCGTCTCGAGCCAGTCGGGCGCGCCGGCGGGGATCCGCTTCTGGTGCACCTTCGGCCCGTCGACGCCCTTGGGGTAGCGGTGCAGCATCGTCGGCCGATCGCGCAGCGCCCGGACGATGCCCGGGCCCACGGCCTCGTAGTACCGCACGACGTCGAGCTTCGTCGCGCCGATCTGCGGGAAGTAGACCCGCTCCGGGCTCGAGACGCGCACGACCCGGTCACCGACGGTCAGCTCGACCGGTTCGCCGTTCGCGGAAGAGGCCACGGCGCTGAGAGTACGCGCCCGGGCGGGACTACGCGCCCAGGAAGCGGCCCAGCGGGCGCTTGCGCTTCCCCGACGGGCGGCCCTTGATGACGCCGGCGACGACGTCCTCGGCGAACTTCTCCACCGTTTCCTGCGAGTCGGTCTTGTTCGTGCCGATGAAGCCGTTGGGGCCGCGCTTGATCCAGCCCGTGACGTACACGCCGGGGAGCGGCGCACCGTCGTCCCCGAGGACCCGGCCGGCCTCGTTCGGCAGCACCGCGCGGCGGTCGTCGAAGGGCAGGCCCGGCACCGGGACGCCCCGGTAGCCGACGGAGGTGAACACCATGCCGACGGGCAGGTCGATCGCCTCGCCGGTGACCGTGTGCTTCGCGTGCAGGACCAGGCCGTCGTCGGTGGCCTCGATCGACTCGGGCGTGGTGAGGAAGCGCAGGCGGATGCGGCGCGGCGCGTCCGACTGGGTCTCCAGTGACTCGAGGAGCTCCAGCTTGTGCCCGATCAGCTCGGAATCGCTGCCCGCGACGATGGTCTCGGCGACGTCGGGGTCCGGGTGCACGATGACGGTGCGCTCGTCCGCGAGGCCGAGCGCCTCGGGCAGGGTGAAGGCGGCGTGCTCGGGTCCGCGGCGGGCCACGATCACGACCTCCTCGACCTTCGACTCGCGCAGCGCGGCGAGGGCGGCGGGGGAGATGGTGGTGCCCTCGAGTTCCTCGGGCTCGGCCGTGAGGATGCGGGCCGCGTCGAGCGCGACGTTGCCGTTGCCGATGACGACGATGCGGTCGTGCGTGAGGTCGACGGCGTCGCCCTTGTGCTCGGGGTGGCCGTTGTACCAGGCGACGAAGTCGGTGGCGCTGCGGACGTTGGGCAGGTCCTCGCCGGTGATGCCGAGCTTCTTGTCGGTGCTGGCGCCGACGGCGACGACGATCGCGTCGTGACGTTTCCGCAGCTCCTCGAGGCTGATGTCGCGCCCGATCTCGGTGTTCAGGTGGATCGTGAAGTTCGGGTCGGCGGCGACCTTGTCGAACAGGCCCGAGACCTTGCGGGTGCGGGTGTGATCGGGGGCGACGCCGAACCGGGCCAGGCCGTAGGGCGTGGACAGCTTCTCGTAGACGTCGACGGTGACGCCCGGGTAGCGCAGGAGCTCGTCGGCTGCGTACATCGCGGCCGGGCCGCTGCCGATCACGCCCACGCTGATGACGGTGCCCGACGGGATCGGGAGGACCTTCGGCGGCACGGTGTGCGCCATCGGCGGGCGGCTGCGCTCCTGCGGGTTCGGGCCGCCGAGCGAGGAGTTGGCCGGGTCGGCGGCCGCGAGCGAGCGGTTGAGCTCGATGTAGACCTTGTGCTCCTCGGGCAGGCGATGCGCCGGTCCGATGGCGTCGACGGGGCACGCCGTCACGCAGGCGCCGCAGTCGACGCAGGTGGTGGGATCCACGTACAGCATCTCGGCCGTCGCGAAGCCCGGCTCGTCGGGCGTCGGGTGGATGCAGTTCACCGGGCACGCGAAGGTGCACGAGGCGTCGCTGCAGCAGGACTGGGTGATGACGTGGGGCATCGAGGAAGCTCCTCCGGGGGTGTTCGCATCCGGGCCGGGATACGGGTCCGGCTCGGCGGGTGACCGCCGAGCCGGATATTCGGGGTGGTTCGAGACTACTGCGCGGCGTACGACGGCTCGCTGCGGAATCGCGAGGTCCGGCCATGGATGCCCAGGACGCGCCACAGCACGCGGGAGACCGGGTTCATCAGGTCCGTGCGCTCCGCGAGCAGGCGGACGTCGCCGAAGATCTCCTGGCGCATGGCCTTCGACTCGGGCGAGCGCCAGAAGATGTCCTTCTTGACCGCCCGCGGGATGTCGAAGGTGTCCCAGAACTGCTTCGGCGGGACCATGATCGCGCCGAGCAGGATGCGCATGACCAGCGGCATCGCCAGCGACAGCAGGAAGCGGGGGATCGGGCCGCGGGTGGGCACCTTGTGCTCGAGCAGCTGGTGCGCGAACGAGATGTGGCGGGCCTCCTCGGCCACGTGGATCTGCATCACCGAGGTCATCGCGGGGTGCTGCGTGTCGGCCGAGCGCAGGAACTGCTTCTGCAGGTGGTCGATCGGCTCCTCGCCGGCGAGCACGCCCATGTAGAAGATGTTCGGGAAGGTGGTGGCCGCCAGCGGGATGATCGGCGACAGGCGGCGGAACCACCAGGCGCCGCCGGGGACGTCCATGCCCACGCGGTTGACGAACTCCTGGAACATCAGCGTGTGCTGGCACTCCTCCTTCGCCTCGTGCGTGGCGTAGCGGAACTCGGGGGAGTTGTTCGGCTGCACGGCGGTGTACTGCATGATGCCGCGGATCAGGATCGACTCGAACTGCAGGCCGACCTTGGCGACGTTGGCCTGGCGCCACATGCCGATCTCGATCTGCTTGGCCAGCGGCTGCTCCTGGTACCAGGGGTGGCGGCCGATCGGGTCGAAGCGCGGATTGCAGACCCAGCGCGGATCGTCGGGGACGATCGCGAGCTCGGGGGAGTCCCAGTCGATGTCGACGTAGGGATCGAAGTTGCGGCGCACCGAGGCCTCGGAGAGGTCGTTCAGCGTCTGCTCGTACTCGGCCTGGCCGGGGAACGAGCGGCCGCGCATGCGCGCCATGTGGGTCACTCGGGGCATGTTCAGCAGGGCCATGATGGATCCTTTCCTGGCACCCTCGACCGGCTCGTACCTGGTGTTTCTTCCGTGGCCCTGTGGGAAATCCCACAGGCGTCTGTGCTGGTAGAAGCCGTGTATGAGATTGAATCGCCTTCAGGCTATCACTTGAAACAAGCATGAATGAAGGCTCTTCGGCCGGCAATCCGTGAACAGGTGTACACCGAGCTCTCGGCCAGCGGTTTTACCCGGCGGATGTGAGAGGCGTCACGGAGGAACGTTCGCGTTCCGGGGCGTTTTCGCCCCTCCGCGGAGGCTGTGGCGGACGCACGCCGAGCGCCCCGTCGGGACGCGACGGGGTGCGGGGGAGGGGGAGGCCTAGGAGGAGGCCTTGATGGTGTTGCCGACGTCGTGCAGCACGATGCCGGCGGCGACGGGCCCGCCCGCGGAGAACCAGGCGGAGTCCTCGACCAGGAGCTGCCGCTTGGCGACCACGGCGCGGAGCTGCTTCCAGGGCTTCGTGGTCATCACGGCCATGCCGTGTTCGCGGCCCTTGTCGCCCTGATAGCCCACGTAGATCAGATCGGCGTCGGCGGCGGAGACGTCGTCGCCCGACATCTCGACGGCCTCCGGCTTGCGCTGCGGCTCAGGCCGTACGACCTTGAGGTCCGCGAGGACCTGCGCCGCGAGCGGCGCGGTGCCCAACGCGAGGTTCTTGCCGTCCGCCGTGAACCGGACCAGGGAGACGGTGTTGTGCACCGCGTCGATCTTCACCGACTTCTCCGCCGCGTCCCGCTGGTAGCGGTCCAGCACGGCCCGCGCCTCCGCGGGCATGCGTACCGCGTCGGCCAGGGCGAGGAAGCTGCGGCGCCAGTCCGCCGACGGTGCCGGGATCGTCACCGTCCGGCCCGCGCGGCGGTTCGCCTCGGCCGAGTCCGCGGTGCCGACCGCGACGTCGGCCTGCGCGCCGTCGGCGAGCTTCGGGACCTTCGCGAGGGTGGCGCCCAGGTACGACGGGACGTCGCCGCCGACGGCCTTCACCCGGTTCTGCAGGCCGAGCGCGCACAGGCCGTCGAGGAGCGCCGGATCGGCAACGACGATCGCGGCCGGGGCGGCGCCACCGGCGACGGGAGCGGCGCAGGCCTCGTCGGGCTTGCGGTCGAGGCCGATGATGTTCGCCGACGCGAGGCGCGTGGTGGTCGTCGAGATCGAGGCGAAGGGCTGCTGGATCGGCTCCGAGCCGCCGCATGCGGTGAGCACCGAGCCGGCGACGACGGCGAGCGCCATCGCGGCGCCCGTCCTGGATGTTCCGAGCCTGTTCACGGCAACTGTCCTCACCTGTAGTTCCGACCGAGCGCCACGGTAGCAGTCGGGGCCTTTCCGGCCGGTTCCGCGACGCGAGTACGACGCAGAGTAGGACCGCGGGGACAAGCCCGGGGGCGAGGGGCTACGCTTACCCCACAAGGGTGGCGTCCGCCGTGAGCGAACACCGCCCGAAAGACCTGATTGAAGAGGCCGTACGCCGGTACCGACAGCCGCGGTACCGAGAGGCCCAGGGCAGGAGGATTTGTGACCGCGCAAGCGCATCGTCCGGCAGTCGAGGTGACCGCCGCACGTCCGTATCCGCAGCGGACCGGGCCCAAGGGCTCGTTCATCTACAAGCTGGTCACGACGACCGATCACAAGACGCTGGGCATCATGTACATCGTCACGTGCTTCGCGTTCTTCCTCATCGGTGGCCTGATGGCGCTGCTCATGCGCGCCGAGCTGGCCAACCCGGGCCTGCAGTTCCTCTCCACCGAGCAGTTCAACCAGCTGTTCACCATGCACGGCACCGTGATGCTGCTGCTGTACGCGACGCCGATCGTGATCGGCTTCGCCAACTTCGTGCTGCCGCTGCAGATCGGCGCGCCCGACGTCGCCTTCCCGCGCCTGAACGCGTTCGGCTACTGGCTGTTCGTCTTCGGCGCCATCATGGTGATCGCCGGCTTCATCACCCCCGGTGGCGCGGCTGACTTCGGCTGGACGGCCTACACCCCGCTGACCGACGCCCTCCACTCGCCCGGCCCCGGTGCCGACCTGTGGATCATGGGCCTCGCGGTCGGTGGTCTCGGCACCATCCTCGGCGCCGTCAACATGGTGACCACCGTGATCTGCATGCGCGCCCCCGGCATGACGATGTTCCGCATGCCGATCTTCACCTGGAACATCCTGGTGACCTCGCTGCTGATCCTGCTGGCCTTCCCGCTGCTGACCGCCGCGCTCATGGGCCTCGAGGTCGACCGCCAGTTCGGCGCACACATCTACGACCCCGCCAACGGCGGCGTCATCCTGTGGCAGCACCTGTTCTGGTTCTTCGGCCACCCCGAGGTCTACATCATCGCGCTGCCCTTCTTCGGCATCGTCTCGGAGATCTTCCCCGTGTTCAGCCGCAAGCCGATCTTCGGCTACAGCGGCCTGGTCCTGGCGACGCTGGCCATCGCGGCCCTCTCGGTCGCGGTGTGGGCGCACCACATGTACGCCACCGGCGCGGTGCTGCTGCCCTTCTTCAGCTTCATGACCTTCCTCATCGCGGTGCCAACCGGTGTGAAGTTCTTCAACTGGATCCTCACCATGTGGAGAGGGCAGATAACGTTCGAATCGCCGATGCTGTTCTCGATCGGCTTCATCGTGACCTTCCTCTTCGGTGGTCTCACCGGCGTGCTCCTCGCGTCGCCGCCGCTCGACTTCGCGGTGTCCGACACGTACTTCGTCGTCGCGCACTTCCACTACGTGCTCTTCGGCACCATCGTGTTCGCGACCTACGCCGGCATCTACTTCTGGTTCCCGAAGATGACGGGCCGCATGCTCGACGAGGGCCTGGGCCGCTGGCACTTCTGGCTCACCTTCATCGGCTTCCACATGACCTTCCTGGTGCAGCACTGGGTCGGCGCCGAGGGCATGCCGCGTCGCTACGCCGACTACCTCGACACGGACGGCTTCACCACGCTGAACCAGATCTCGACGGTCGGCGCGTTCATCCTGGGCGCCTCGACGCTGCCCTTCGTGTGGAACGTCTTCAAGAGCTACCGCTACGGCGAGGTCGTCACGGTCGACGACCCGTGGGGCTTCGGCAACAGCCTCGAGTGGGCCACCAGCTGCCCCCCGCCGCGGCACAACTTCACCGAGCTGCCCCGCATCCGCTCCGAGCGCCCCGCGTTCGAGCTGCACTACCCGCACATGGTCGAGCGCATGCGCGCCGAGGCCCACTCGGGCCCCGGCCTGGGCGACAAGCACTCGCAGGAGCGCGGCGACGCGAAGGTGTGATGCTCGGCCCGTGACCTGATCTGAACGGCGTCTCCCGCAGGGGAGGCGCCGTTCGGCGTTGCGCCAGGCGGCGACTACGATTTCCCCGTGCACGAAGCGACTTCGGATCCCACGATCCTCATCACCGTGACCGGCGGCGACAAGCCCGGCGTCAGCTCGGTCCTGTTCGGCGTGCTGGCCCGCAACGAGGTCAGTGTCCTCGACGTCGAGCAGACCGTCATCCGCGGCCGCCTCACCCTCGGGGTGCTCGCCGCGGTCCACGGTGACCCCGAGCACGTGCAGGAACTCGTCGAGCAGGCCATGGCCACCGTCGGGATGGACGTCGCGGTGGAGATCACCGCCGAGCAGCCGCCCCGCCCGCCCGTGCCGACGCACGCCGTCGTGCTGCTGGGGGCGCCCGTGAGCGCCCGCGCCCTCTCGGCACTCGCGACCGCCCTCGCCGGGCGCGACGTCAACATCGAGTCCATCGCCGGCGTCGCCGATTACCCGGTCACCGCGCTCGAGCTCATGGTCACGGTGCCCGACGGTGCCGACGAGGTCGCCTTCCGCGCCGAGCTCGCCGCCGTCGCCAAGGAGCAGGGCGTCGACATCGCCACCTCGCGCGCCGGCATCGCGCGCCGTTCCAAGCGGCTGATCTGCTTCGACGTCGACTCCACCCTGGTCCAGGGCGAGGTCATCGAGATGCTCGCCGCCCGCGCCGGCAAGGAGGCGGAGGTGGCCGCGGTCACCGAGGCCGCGATGCGCGGGGAGCTCGACTTCGAGCAGTCCCTGCACGCCCGCGTGCAGAACCTCGCAGGCCTCCCCGCGTCGGTCATCGACGACGTGGCCGCCGGCCTGCAGCTGACCCCCGGCGCGCGCACCACGATCCGCACGCTCAAGCGGCTCGGCTACCGCTGCGGCGTCGTCTCCGGCGGCTTCACCGCCGTCATCGAGCCGCTCGCGCAGGACCTCGAGCTCGACTTCGTCCGCGCCAACACCCTCGAGGTGATCGACGGTGTGCTGACCGGCCGCGTGATCGGCGAGGTCGTCGACCGGCCGGGCAAGGCCCGCGCGCTGCAGGAGTTCGCCGACACCTTCGGCGTGCCGGTCGAGGAGACCGTCGCCGTGGGCGACGGTGCCAACGACATCGACATGCTCTCCGCCGCCGGGCTGGGCGTCGCGTTCAACGCCAAGCCCGCCCTGCGGGAGGTCGCCGACGCGGCGCTCTCGCACCCCTACCTCGACGCGGTCCTGTTCGTGCTCGGCGTGACCCGCGACGAGATCGAGGCGGCCGACGCCGTCGACGGCCGGCTGCGCCGCGTGCCCATCGAGCACTGAGCCCGATCGAGCGCCGGGCCGGTCAGACCTGCTGGAAGGCCAGCACCGTCGGGCCGGAGACCGTGACCTCCGCGCGCGACGGGTAGACCGTGCGGCCCGCGGGTTCGCCCGTCGGGAGCGTGGTGTCGACGATGAGCTCCCAGTCGTGCGTGCACGACTCGGGCCCGCCGAGCACCACTGTCGCCTCGCCGCCGGCGTGCCAGATGATGAGCGCGTCCTTCTCCGCGACGGCGGCGTCGTGGCCGGGCGCGCGGACGTCGGACCCGTCGACCCACGCCTGCAGCGTGCGTTCCTCCGGCGACTGCCAGTCCTCGCCCGGCATCTCGGCGCCGTCGGCGCCGAACCACGCGAGGTCGGGCTCGCCGTCGCGGGTGGCGCGGCCGTCGAAGAACTCGTGCTGGCGCAGCACGGGCGCGGCGCGGCGCACGGCCGCCACGCGGGCGACGAACGCCGTCAGGTCGGCGTCGGCGGCGTCCCAGTCCACGGCGAAGGCGTCGGCCGCAGGCGTGCCCTCCGGCACGCAGTAGGCGTTGTTGTTGCCGAATTGGGTGTGGCCCAGCTCGTCGCCGCCGAGCAGCATCGGCGTGCCGGTCGAGAGCAGCAGCGTGGCGATCAGGGCCCGCACGTGCGCCGCCCGCGCCGCGAGGATCGCGGGGTCGGTGGTGCCGCCCTCGAAGCCATGGTTGACGGAGTGGTTGTTGTCGGTGCCGTCCCGGTTCTTCTCGCCGTTGGCCTCGTTGTGCTTGCGCTCGTAGCTGACCAGGTCGCGCGCGGTGAAGCCGTCGTGGGCCGTGACGAAGTTGATCGACGAGAAGGGCGTGCGGCCCTGCGCGCCGAACAGGTCCTGGCTGCCGGAGACCCGCGAGGCCAGCGCGCCGACGGTCGCGCCGCCGGCGAAGAAGTCGCGGACGGTGTCGCGGTAGCGGTCGTTCCACTCGGCCCACACCGGCGGGAAGCCGCCCACCCGGTAGCCCTCGCCCGTGGCGTCCCAGGGCTCGGCGATGAGCTTGCGGGTGGACAGGATCGGGTCGGCCGCGATGGCGGTGAGCAGTGGCGCGCGGTGGTCGAACGGGATGACCGGGCCCTGCGGCCCGGTTCCCGTCCGTCCGCGGCCGAGGACGCTCGCGAGGTCGAACCGGAAGCCGTCGACGCCGAACTCCCCGGCGAAGTACCGCAGGCTGTCGAGCACCATCCGCACCGAGGCGGGGGAGGCGCAGTCCACCGTGTTGCCGCAGCCGGTGTAGTCGAGGTCCTCGCCGTTCTCGAGCAGGTAGTAGCCGGGCGCGTCGAGCCCGCGCCAGGACAGCGACGGGCCCGCCACCGACTCCTCGGCGGTGTGGTTGTAGACCACGTCCATCAGCACCTCGAGGCCGGCGGAGTGCAGCGCCGAGACCATCTCCGCGAACTCCTCGACCTCGCGGCCCGGCTGCGCCGCGTACCGGGGGTCCGGCGCGAAGTAGGCCCCCGTCGAATAGCCCCAGTGGTTGCGCATGCCACGGTCGCGCACGCCCGGCTCGGTGAGGCAGGCCTGGACGGGCAGCAGCTCGACGGCGGTGACGCCGATGCGCCGCAGATGCTCGATCACGGCCGGCTGGGCCAGGCCCCGGTAGGTGCCGCGCAGCTCCTCCGGGACACCCGGGTGCCGCGCGGTGTACGAGCCGACGTGCACCTCGCAGATCACCGTCCGGTCCCACGGCACGCCCGGGCCCGGTTCCGGGGCAGGCGGCGCCCCGGTGACCACGCACAACGGGATGTCGGGGAGCGAATCCGTCTCCGACGGTCCGCCGTCCGTCCCGTAGGGCAGGAGCGCGGTGCCGTCGCCGAGTGCGCCGTCGAGCCGGCGGGCGTACGGGTCGATGAGGGCTTTGTGCTCGTTGAAGCGGAGGCCGTTCTCCGGCTCCCAGGGGCCCGCGGCGCGCAGGCAGTACCGCGTGCCCTCGCCGATACCGGCGACGAAGCCGTGGTGGACGCCCGCCGTCTGCGCGGGCAGCCGCAGGCGCTGCTCGCGGCGCGCCCCGGCCTCGTCGGTGTCGATCAGGCACACCCAGACGTCGGTGGCGCGCGGGGCGTGCACGGCGAAGTTCACGCCGCCGGGCTGCGGGGCGGCGCCGAGGGGGTGCGCGGCGCCGGGGGTGGGGGAGCGGTGGTCTGTGGACACGGGGACCATCCTGCCAACCGTGACCCGTCGCGTGCGGCAGGATGGTGATGTGTCCGATCCCGCCGCCGCCTCCAGCGCGCCCGCCCCCGACTGCGCCGCCGAACCCGACCAGGACCTGGTGATCGACTTCCGCGGGGTGAGCCTGCGGCGCGACAGCCGAACCCTGGTGGGCCCCATCGATTGGCGGGTCGAGCTCGACGAGCGGTGGATCGTCATCGGTCCCAACGGCGCGGGCAAGACCTCGCTCATGCGGCTCGCCTCCGCACAGGACTTCCCGAGCGCGGGCACCGCCCACATCCTGGGAGAGGTGCTCGGCAAGACGGTGGTGCAGGACCTCACGGCGCGGATCGGCGTGTGCTCGGCGGCCCTGGCGTCGCGGGTGCCGGACGACGAGCTGGTGACCGACCTCGTGGTCTCCGCCGGCTACGCCGTGCTCGGCCGGTGGCGTGAGCGCTACGACGAGGTGGACATCGGCCGCGCCGTCGACGTCCTCGAGTCGATGGGTGCCGAGCACCTTGCGAACCGCCGCTTCGGCACGCTCTCCGAGGGCGAGCGCAAGCGCGTGCTCATCGCCCGCGCCCTCATGACCGACCCCGAGCTGATGCTGCTCGACGAGCCCGCCGCGGGCCTCGACCTCGGCGGCCGCGAGGAGCTGGTCGCCCGCCTCGACACCCTGGCGCAGGATCCCGACGCCCCCGCGACCGTGCTCGTGACGCACCACGTCGAGGAGGTGCCGCCGGGCTTCACGCACGCGCTGATGCTCAAGGAGGGCGGCGTCGTGGCGCAGGGCCTCATCGGCGACGTGCTCACCGCCGAGGTGCTCTCGGAGACCTTCAGCCAGCGCATCGTGCTCGACGAGGTGGACGGCCGGTTCTTCGCCCGACGGGCCTCGCGCCCCGGACGCCGGAGGCTGCAGGCATGAGCGGCGACGAGGCGGCGCAGGCGCACCGCGCGGAGGGCGCCGATCATCGGCGCGACCTCCCCGACGTGCCCATCCGGCCCGCAGCCACCGTCCTGCTCCTGCGGACGGCGCGGGAGGGCCTGGAGGTCTTCGTGCAGACGCGCGCGAGCGGGATGGAGTTCGCGCCCGACGTGACGGTCTTCCCGGGCGGCGGCATCGAGCCGTCGGACGGCGACGACCTGCGGGTGACCGCGGCGCGCGAGACGCACGAGGAGTGCGGCGTCCGGGTGCACCCCGACGACCTGGTGCCGCTGTCGCGCTGGGTGACCCCGCCCGGGCGGCCGCGCCGGTACGACACGATGTTCTACCTGGCCGCGCTGCCCGCGGGGCAGGAGGCGACGTGCGTGACCACCGAGGCCGTGTCGGCGGGCTGGCACGCGCCGCAGGCCGTGATCGACGCGTGGCTCGCGGGACGCAACAAGCTCATGGCGCCCACCTACTCCCAGCTGTTCCAGTTGCTGCCCTTCGACACCGCGGAAGACGTGCTGGGCTGGGCCGCCGAGGCGGCGGACCTCACGCCCGTCGCCATCGTCGATGGGATGACCCGCGAGGAGCGACGGTTCCCGGGCTGGGCGGAGTACGCCGCGGGCTCGACGATCTACTGACCGTGGCGCCCACCGGATTTACGTGGACGTCCAACTAAATTTTCCGGCACCCGGTAGCCTCTGGGGTCATGACTGAATTCGTGACCCTCGAGACCTCCGACGAGCACCCCGGCATCGGCACGATCCGCCTGAACCGCCCGCCGATGAACGCCATCAACTCGCAGGTCCAGGACGAGCTCATCGCCCTCGCCGCCGAGGTGAACACGCGCGACGACATCAAGGCCGTCGTGGTCTACGGCGGGCCGAAGGTCTTCGCGGCCGGCGCCGACATCAAGGAGATGCAGGCGATGGGCTACGCGGACATGAGCGAGGCCATCGCCCGGCTGCAGGGCGGCCTGTCGGCGATCGCGTCGATCACGAAGCCGACCGTCGCCGCCATCACCGGCTACGCCCTCGGCGGTGGCCTCGAGGTCGCGCTCGGCGCCGACCGCCGCATCGTCGGCGACAACGCCAAGGTGGGCGTGCCCGAGATCCTGCTCGGCGTGATCCCCGGCGGCGGCGGCACCCAGCGCCTCGCCCGCCTGGTCGGCCCCGCCAAGGCCAAGGACATGGTCTTCACCGGCCGCTTCGTCGGTGCCGAGGAAGCCCTGCAGATCGGTCTGGTCGACGAGGTCGTCGCCCCCGACGAGGTCTACAACGCCGCGCTGACCTGGGCGAAGCAGTTCTCGGGCGCCGCCTCGCAGGCGCTGCGCGCCGCCAAGCAGGCCATCGACCAGGGCCTCGACACCGACCTGAACACCGGCCTCGCCATCGAGCGGCACCTGTTCGCCGGGCTGTTCGCCACCGAGGACCGCACCATCGGCATGACCTCGTTCATCGAGAACGGGCCGGGCAAGGCGAAGTTCGTCGGCAAGTAGCCCGCACGCCCCGCGGGCGCCGGTGGTCCGGGCCGCCCGCGGGGCAGAACGTGTTCCATCACGCGGGTTGGCGGTGATCTGACCGGGCGGTAACCTGACGGGAACAATCTTCTCGAAAGGCCTTCATGACCGACCAGCAGCCGGCCCCCAACCCGCACGCCACGGCGGACGAGGTTGAGGCCGCATTCTCCGACACGAAGCTCGCCCAGGTGCTCTACCACGACTGGGAAGCCGAGACGTACGACGAGAAGTGGCACATCAGCTTCGACGAGCGGTGCATCGACTACGCCCGCGACCGCTTCGAGGCCGCCACCGGCGGGGAGAACGAGAAGCCCTACGGCCGCGCCCTGGAGCTGGGCTGCGGCACCGGCTTCTTCCTGCTCAACCTGATGTCCGCGGGAGTCGCGGAGACCGGCTCGGTCACCGACCTCTCGCCCGGCATGGTCAAGGTGGCGCTGCGCAACGGCGAGGCCCTCGGCCACACCGTCGACGGCCGCGTCGCCGACGCGGAGACCATCCCGTACGAGGACAACACCTTCGACCTCGTCGTCGGGCACGCCGTGCTGCACCACATCCCCGATGTGGAGCAGTCGCTGCGCGAGGTGCTGCGCGTGCTCAAGCCGGGCGGCCGGTTCGTCTTCGCGGGCGAGCCGACCACCATCGGCGACTTCTACGCCCGCTGGCTGGGCCGCATCACCTGGGGCATCACCACCAAGGCGACCAAGCTGCCCTTCCTCGCCGACTGGCGTCGCCCGCAGGAGGAGCTCGACGAGTCCTCGCGCGCCGCGGCGCTCGAGGCCGTCGTCGACATCCACACCTTCGATCCGGACGCGATGGAGGCGATGGCCGCCCGCGCCGGCGCCGTCAACGTCGAGGCCAGCACCGACGAGTTCACCGCCGCCTTCCTGGGCTGGCCCGTGCGCACCTTCGAGGCGGCCGTGCCCCCGGAGAAGCTCGGTTTCGGCTGGGCCGGGTTCGCGTTCGGCGGCTGGAAGAAGCTCTCCGCGCTCGACGAGGCCGTGATGCGCCGCGTCGTGCCGCGCAAGTTCTTCTACAACCTGGCCATCACGGGCACCAAGCCCGAGTAGTCCGGGCTCGCCGGGTTTGGACGGGGCCGATCTCGCCTATCTCCGCACGGCTGACGGCGCCGCCGCCGTCGCCGCGGCGGACCGGCTCGCGCTGACCGACGCCACCCTCCTGGCGGACGTCGGGATCGTGCGCGGCCTCGCCGGTGCGCACGCTCCCGCCGTCATCGAGCAGGTGCGCGCCCGTCGCCGCGCGGCCGCCAAGCTCGGCGACGTCGACGGCTGGCTGCTCACCGACGAGGCGGTGCAGCAGGCCACCCCGTCGGCGGTCGCGGAGCACCGCGCCCGCCGCCTGGCGTGGCTCTCGGTGCACGACGTGACCTGCTCCATCGGCGCGGAACTCCGCGCGCTGGTGCAGGTCTGCCCGCGCGTGGTCGGCAGCGACCTGGACCCGATGCGCGCCCGGATGGCCGCGCACAACGTGCCCCGCGCGCTGGTCTACGTGGCCGACGCGCTGACCCCCACGTCCACCGCCGACGTCGTCATCGCCGACCCGGCGCGCCGGGCGGGCGGGCGGCGCATCGTCGATCCCGAACAGATGTCGCCCGCGCTCTCGGCCCTGCGGGCCGCGTACGCCGGGCGGTCGCTGGCGGTGAAGACCGCACCCGGCATCGACTACGACGGCCTGCGGCGGCGCGGCGACTTCGACGGGGAGGTCGAGATCGTCTCCCTCGACGGCGGCGTCCGCGAGGCCTGCCTGTGGTCCGGCCCCGTCGCCGTCCCGGGGCTGACCCGGGCGACGGTGCTGCACGGTTCCGGCGCGGGGGGCTACGAGGTGTTCTCGACCGACCCGCACGACGTGGACCCGGAGCCCGCGGGGAAGTACCTCGTCGAACCCGACGGTGCAGTGATCCGCGCCGGCCTGGTGCGGCACTACGCCGCGCGGCACGGGTTGTGGCAGCTCGACGAGCACATCGCCTACCTCAGCGGCGACGCCGTGCCCGCGGGGGAGCGCGGCTTCGAGATCCTCGAGGAGCTGAAGTTCTCCGAGAAGGCGCTGCGCGCGGAGCTGCGGGCGCGTGACGTCGGCGCCGTGGAGATCCTCACCCGCGGCGCCGGCGTCGACCCCGACGTCCTGCGCAAGCGGCTCAAACTCCAGGGCTCACAGCCGATGACCGTGGTGATCACCCGCATCGGCCGTCAGGTCGTGGCGTTCCTGACCCGCCCGACCCGCTGATCGTCGTCCGAAACCGCCTGATTTCTGGGCCGGGCCGACGTATTCGCGTCGTGACCGAGTACGAGGCCGGTTTCGGACACGGCCGGGCGTGAAACGATGGAGCACATGCAGGAATCCCGCCGGTCCGATGTCGAGATGTTCCACGTCATGGACGTGTTGGCCGCGGCGGCGCGGCGCCGGGAGACCCACGGCGACGTGATCTCGCTGGCCGCGGGCCAGCCCAGCGCCGGGGCGCCGAAGCCGGTGCTCGCCGCCGCGCACGCAGCGCTGGACGCCGGGCCGCTCGGCTACACCGAGTCGATGGGCATCGCGCCGCTGCGCGAGACCATCGCCGCGCACTACGGTCGCGCCTACGGCCTCGACGTCCCGCCGGAGGCAGTGGCCGTGACCACCGGCTCGTCGGGCGCGTTCACGCTGGTCTTCCTCGCAGCCTTCGACGCGGGCGACACCGTCGTCATGGCCCGGCCCGGCTACCCCGCCTACCGGAACACGCTGAAGGCGCTGGGCTGTGAGGTCGTCGAGCTGGACTGCGGCGCGGACACCAGGTTCCAGCCGACCGTCGCGATGCTGGAAGCGCTCGACACGCCGCCCAAGGGACTCATCGTCGCGAGCCCGGCGAACCCGACCGGGACGATCCTGGCACCGTCGGAGCTCGCGGCCCTGGCGCACTGGTGCGAGGCGCACGGCACGCTGCTCATCTCCGACGAGATCTACCACGGCGTGAGCTACGGCCGGCCCACGTCGTGCGCGTGGGAGACCTCCCGCGAGCAGGTCGTCATGGGCTCGGTGTCGAAGTACTTCGCGATGACCGGCTGGCGGCTCGGCTGGATGCTGCTGCCCGAGTACCTGCGGCGGCCCGTCGAGCGGCTCACCGCGAACATGACCATCTGCCCGCCCGCCATCAGCCAGCACGCGGCGGTCGCCGCGTTCTCCGACGAGGCGCGGGTCGAGCTGGACGCGCACGTCGCCGGGTACGCGCGCAACCGCGAGGTGGTCCTCGCCGGGCTGCGGGAGCTGGGGGTCACCGAGGTCGCGCCGCCCGACGGCGCCTTCTACGCCTATGCCGACATCGGCCACCTCACCGACGACTCCCTCGCCTGGTGCGCGCGAGTGCTCGACGAGACCGGCGTCGCGATCACGCCCGGCCTGGACTTCGACACCGTGCGCGGCCGCCGGACCATCCGGCTCAGCTTCGCCGGCGCGACCGCCGAGATCGAGGAGGCGCTGCACCGCCTGCGGCCCGTGTTCCGACACTGAGTGTCATATCTGGTGATCCATGTCACACTGGGACGGTGGAGACCTCCCCGCACCGCCCGGTGATCGCGGCCTCATGGCTGCGGTCGGACCGCGCGGGCCTGCGCCCCGACGCGCATCCCGACCCCGAGATCGGCGCCATCGAGGCCGCCGACACCCTGCTCGACGCCGCCCGGCCGGTGCTCGCCCGGGCCGCCACCGCGCTCAGCGGGTCGAACACCGCGCTCCTGCTGGTGGACCACCGCTCCCGGCTCGTCTCGAGGGTGACGGCCGACCTGACGCTGGAGCGCCGCCTGGAGGGACTCGGCGCCATCGCGGGCGCGGGCTTCGGCGAGGAGGAGATGGGCACGACGGCGCTGGGCACGCCGCTCGAGGTCCGGGGCGACGTGGCGATCAACGGCGCGGAGCACTACCTCGAGCAGTTCCGCACGCTGAGCTGCTTCGGGCGCCCGATCATCCATCCGGCGACGCGGCGCCTCGCCGGCGTCATCTGCATGGCGGAGATCGCGGATCGCATCAACCCGTTGTCGATCCCGCTGGTCCGCGGCCTGGTCGACGACATCTCGGGCCGACTGCTCGACCGCTCCCACGCCTCGCACCGCGCGGTCATCGCGGCCTACCAGCGCCTCGCCAGGCGCCGGGACGTCGCCGTGGCAGCGATCGGCGACGACCTCCAGCTCACCAACGCCGCCGCCGCGGAGCTGCTGGCGCCCGGCGACTTCGGCACGCTCCGCCTGCTGCTCGCCGACGGCGCGCCGCGCACGGCCGTGCTCACGCTCGTCTCGGGCGTCGTCGCCGACGTCGTGGTCAGCAGGCCCGACGGTGCGCCGCACGCCGCGGTCTTCCGGCTCCGCCCGCGCCCCGGCGGGCCGTCCGCGCCGGTCGCCGCCCCGCGTCCCGCGTCCGCGCCGACGGTCGCCGTCAGCGGGGAGCCCGGCACCGGCCGGAGCACGCGCGCCCTGACCTGTGTCGCCGAGGAAGCGCACACCGTCCTCGACGTGGCCGGCGTGATCCTCGCGGGCCGCGAGCCGGACGTGCCCGCCGTGCTGCGCGCGTGCCGGGAGGCGGGCCGGGGCCTCGTCGTCGACGGGGCGGACCTGCTCGACGAGCGCTCGGCGAGGCTGCTGCACGCGGCCGTCGCGAACCCGGCGGCGGGCCCCGCGGTCTCGATCGTGGTGGTGACGGGGCCGGCCGAGTCGCTCTCGCCCGCCGTCGGCGCGCTGGTCGCCTGCTGCCGGCGGCGGATCGTGCTGCCGCCGCTGCGGGAGCGGACCACCGAGATCGCCTCCCTCGGCCAGGGGCTCGTGGCCGCGGTGGACCCCGGCCTCGAGCTCGGCGCCGACACCGCGGACGCCCTGCTGTCGCAGGAGTGGCCGGGCAACCTCGCGGAGCTGTCGATGGTGCTCACCGAGGCGGCGGACGCCGTCCTCGCGCGGGGCGGGCGCACCGTCACCGCCGCGGACCTGCCGGCCGAGTACCGCGGCTCGACCCGTGCGGCCCGGCTGCGGGGGATGGAGCAGGCGGAACGCCAGGCGATCCTCGCCGCGCTCGCGTCCGCCGACGGCAACAAGAGCCGCGCGGCGACGGAGCTCGGGATCAGCCGCACCACCCTGTACGCCCGCATCCGGGCGCTCGGCATCCGGGGCTGACCGGACCGTTTCCGCTGGTGGGAAGGGTGCGCGGCCCCAAGCCGCCCGGTGACCGTCCACTCGGAGTGTCCATTTTCCGAACACGGCCGCCCGCCCGCTCCGTGCGAGAACAGTAGGTGACGCCACGTGGCGTGCATCACACCCACGGTTCGCAAGGAGAATCCGATGACCACCATCGCCGTGCCCGATCTGCTTCCCGCCGTCGCCGATTTCGTCTCCCGGGATCGGAGGATGCTGATCGGCGGGCAGTGGGTCGACGCCCTGTCCGGCCGCACCTTCGACACCCACGACCCGGCGACCGGCCAGGTGATCACCCGGGTCGCGCACGGCGAGGCCCCCGACGTCGACCGCGCCGTCGCCGCCGCCCGCGCCGCCTACGAGGGACCGTGGTCGCGGATGAAGCCGAACGAGCGGGAGCGCCTGATCTGGAAGGTCGGCGACATCCTCTCCGAGCGTGCCGAGATCTTCGGTCAGCTCGAGGCGCTCGACAACGGCAAGTCGGTCGCCATCGCCACCGGCGTCGACGTGGGCTGGTCGGCCGACGTCTGGCGTTACAACGCCGGCCTCGTCACGAAGATCCGCGGCGCCGCGGTCACCCCGTCGATGCCCTTCGCCCCCGGCGGCGAGTTCCACGCGTACACCCGCCGCGAGTCGCTCGGCGTGTGCGGCCAGATCGTGCCGTGGAACTTCCCGATCCTCATGGCCACGTGGAAGCTGGCACCCGCGCTCGCCGCCGGGAACACGGTGGTGCTCAAGCCCGCCGAGCAGACCCCGCTCACGGCGCTGATGCTCGGCGAGGTCTTCGAGGAGGCGGGCTTCCCGCCGGGCGTGGTGAACATCGTCCCCGGCTTCGGCGACGCCGGCGCCGCGCTGTCGGGTCACCCCGACGTCGACAAGGTGGCCTTCACCGGCTCCACCGAGGTGGGCAAGAAGATCGTCTCCGCCGCCACCGGCAACCTCAAGAAGGTGTCGCTGGAGCTGGGCGGCAAGAGCCCCAACATCGTCTTCGCGGACGCCGACCTGGAGGCCGCCGTGGCCGGCTCGGTCGCCGCGTGGACCTTCAACCACGGCCAGTGCTGCGTCGCCGGCACCCGGATGTTCGTGCAGCGGTCCATCTTCGACGAGTTCACCCAGGCCGTCGCCGACGCCGCGGCCGCCGCCAAGATCGGCCCCGGGCTGGATCCGACCACCGAGCTCGGCCCGCTCGTCTCGCAGGAGCAGTTCGACCGCGTCAACGGGTACATCCAGCAGGGTCTGGCCGACGGTGCGCGGGCCCTCACGGGCGGCAAGCGCTGGGGCGACGAGGGCTACTTCATCGAGCCCACCGTCTTCGTGGACGTCGAGCCCGGCTTCTCCATCGTCGAGGAGGAGATCTTCGGCCCGGTCGTCGCGGCCCTGCCCTTCGACGACGAGGACGACGTGGTGCGCGCCGCCAACGACTCGATCTACGGCCTCGCGGCGGGGATCTGGACCAAGGACGTCTCCAAGGCGCACCGCACCGCCGCCGCCGTCAAGGCCGGATCGGTGTGGGTCAACCAGTACAACGGCTTCGACACGGCGCTGCCCTTCGGCGGCTTCAAGCAGTCCGGCTGGGGCCGCGAGCTCGGCGACTCCGCGATCGACCTCTACACCCAGACCAAGTCCGTCAACATCGCGCTCTGACGCGGAAGGGAACATCATGAAGACCAAAGCCGCAGTGCTGCTCGAAGCCGGAAAGCCCTTCGAGATAATGGAACTCGAGCTCGACGGTCCCGGCCCGGGCGAGGTGCTCATCAAGTACACCGCAGCCGGCCTGTGCCACTCGGATCTGCACCTGACCGACGGTGACCTCCCGCCGCGGTACCCCATCGTGGGCGGCCACGAGGGCTCCGGGATCATCGAGGAGGTCGGCCCCGGCGTCACCAAGGTCAAGCCCGGCGATCACGTGGTCTGCAGCTTCATCCCGAACTGCGGCACCTGCCGCTACTGCTCGACGGGCCGCCAGAACCTGTGCGATCTCGGTGCCACCATCCTCGAGGGCTCCATGCCCGACGGGACCTTCCGGTTCCACGGCGGCGGGCAGGATTTCGGCGCCATGTGCATGCTCGGCACGTTCGCCGAGCGCGCCACCATCAGCCAGCACTCGGTCGACGACTGGCTCCCGCTCGAGACGGCCGTCCTCGTGGGCTGCGGCGTCCCGTCGGGCTGGGGGACCGCGGTCTCGGCCGGCGGCCTGCGCCCCGGCGACACCGCCGTGATCTACGGCATCGGCGGCCTCGGCATCAACGCCGTGCAGGGCGCCGTGTCGGCGGGCTGCAAGTACGTGGTCGTGGTCGACCCCGTCGCGCTCAAACGCGACACGGCGCTGAAGTTCGGTGCGACGCACGCCTTCGCGACCGCGGAGGAGGCGCAGGAGAAGGTGACCGAGCTGACCTGGGGGCAGGGCGCCGACGCCGCGCTGATCCTGGTGGGCACCGTCGACGAGAAGGTGGTCCAGGACGCGACCGCGGCGATCGGCAAGGGCGGCAAGGTCGTGATCACCGGCCTCGCCGACCCGGAGAAGCTCACCGTGCACGTCTCCGGCACCGATCTCACGTTGAACCAGAAGACGATCATGGGCACGCTGTTCGGATCGATGAACCCGCAGTACGACATCGTCCGGCTGCTGCGCCTCTACGACGCGGGGGAGCTCAAGCTCGACGAGCTGATCACCACCCGGTACTCGCTGGAGGACGTGAACCAGGGCTACGCGGACCTGCGCGAGGGCAAGAACATCCGCGGCGTGATCATCCACGACTGATCGAACGCGGGCGACGGCCCCGGGCTGCTGCTGCCCGGGGCCGTCGCGGTGTGGTGCGGGGTTCAGGCGAGCGCGCGGCGGAACGCGGCGATGGCGAGGTCGAATCCGGCCTGCGCGCCGTGGGTCTCGCGCAGCGCGTTGAGCATCATGAAGTCGTGGATGACGCCGCCCACGCGCACGGCGGTCACCTGGTTGCCGGCCTCGCGGAGCTTGGCGGCGTAGGCCTCGCCGGCGTCGCGAAGCACGTCGGCCTCGGCGGTGATGACGGTGGCGGGCGGCAGGTCCTGCAGCTGCTCGACGGTGGCGTTCAGCGGCGAGGCGAAGATCTCGGCGCGCTGCGCGGGGTCGGTCGTGTACTGGTCCCAGAACCACTGCATGGCGTCGCGGCGCAGGAAGTAGCCCTCGGCGAACTTGTGGTACGAGCCGGTCTCGAAGTCCGCGTCGACCACCGGGTACAGGAGTACCTGCGCGGCCAGCCGCACGTCGCCGCGGGCCTTGGCCTGCAGGGCGAGGACGGCAGCCATGTCGCCGCCGACCGAGTCGCCCGAGACGGCGATGCGGGTGCCGTCGAGGTTCTTCTCGGCACCGGAGCTCACGACCCACTGCGCCACGGCGTAGTTCTGCTCGATCGCGATCGGGTAGCGCGCCTCGGGGGAGAGGTCGTACTCGGGGAAGACGACGGCCGCACCGGTTCCGACGGCGAACTCGCGGACCAGGCGGTCGTGCGTGTGGGCATTGCCGAAGACCCAGCCCGCGCCGTGGACGTAGAGGATGACGGGCAGGACGCCGGTGGCGCCCTTCGGGCGGACGATGCGGGTGCGGACCTCGCCGGTGGGGCCGCCGGGCACGGTGATCCACTCCTCGTCGACCTCGGGGAAGGTGACGCCCTCGCCGGACTGGACCTCGTCGACGGTCTTGCGGCCCTCGACGGGGCCGAGGTCGAACAGGTAGGGCGGATTCGCGGTGGCGTCGGAGAAGGCCTGGGCGGCGGGCTCGAGGACGGTCTTGCTCATGATCTGCTCCTTGTCGACTTCGCGGAGAACGGACGTTCTCGCGCTGAGTGCTACAGTAGGGGAACGATCGTTCTCGTGTCAAGGGGTTGAGGGAAATGGATGCGGACCAGCAGCGCGCCGCCGTGCTGGAGGCGGCGGAGAAACTGTTCTACGGCAAGGGGATCCAGGCCGTCGGCATGGACGAGATCCGTACCGCCGCAGGCGTCTCCCTCAAGGCGATCTACAAACTCTTCCCCTCGAAGGATGCGCTCGTCGCCGAGGTGCTGACCATCCGCGACCGGCGCTGGAACGACGGGCTGCACAAGTACGTCGACCGGGCGAGCGCGCCGGACGAAAAGGTTCTCGCCGTCTTCGACTGGCTCGACGAGATGTTCGCCGAGAACGACTTCCGCGGCTGCTCGTTCATCAACAGCTACGGCGAGTTGGGCGCGACCTCATCCGCGGTCGCCGAGGCCGCGCAGCACAACAAGTCCTGCTACCAGGACGAACTCGCCGCACTCGTCGCCGAGGCGGGTCTGCCGGAACGCGTGGCGATCCAGATCGGGCTGCTCACCGAGGGCGCGCTCACCACCGCCGCCATTCTGGGCCCGGATGGCGTCGTCGACGGGGCCCGCGATGCGGCGAGGGTCCTCATCGCCTCGCAGCGAGCGGCTACGCCGGGGCGGTGAGGACGAGCGGACCGTCCTCCGTGATGGCGACGGTGTGCTCGCTGTGGGCGGCGCGGGAACCGTCGGCGGAGCGCAGGGTCCAGCCGTCCGGATCGAAGATGATCTTGTCGGTGGTGGCGCAGAACCAGGGCTCCAGGGCCAGTGTCGTGCCGGTCTGCAGGAGCATGCCCTTGCGGGCCTTGCCGGTGTTCGGCACGTGCGGGTCCTCGTGCATCGTCCGGCCCAGGCCGTGTCCGCCGAACTGCGTGTTCACCGGGTAGCCGTACTTCTTCGCGACCTCGCCGATGGAGGCCGAGACCGTGCCCAGCTTGGTGCCCGGGCGCATGTGATCGATCGCGGCGTCGAGGGCCTCGCGCGTGGCCAGGATGAGCCGCGTGTCCTCCTCGCGTGCGGTGCCCACGCTCACGCTGCGGGCGGCGTCGGCGACCCAGCCGTCGATCGACACCGCGATGTCCACGGTCAGCAGGTCGCCGTCCTCGAAGACGTACTCGTGCGGAAGTCCGTGCAGGCAGGCGTCGTTGACTGACAGGCAGGTCACGTTGCGGAACGGGCCGCTGCCGAAGGACGGCGCGTAGTCCCAGTAGCAGGAGACGGCGCCGCGATCCTCGATCATCTTTCGCGCGCGGTACTCGAGCTCCATGAGGTTCATCCCGGGCTCGGCCATCGTGGTGAGCTCCTCGAGGAGCTCGGCGATGAAGATGCCGGTGGTGCGCATCTTCGCGATCTCGGCGGGGGTCTTGAGCTCCATCATGGTATTAAAATACCACGCACTAACCGGTGGGGCTGAATCGTTCCGCGTCCAGGTACTCCGCCGCCAGCCCGTCGAGGGGCTCGCCCAGCACGGCCGCCAGCGCGACGACGGTGCCGAACGCGGGGGTCGCCATCCGGCCGGTCTCGATCTTGCGCAGCGTCTCCGGGGAGATCCCGGCCGCGCGGGCCACCTCGTCGGGCCGGCGATCGCCCCGGGCCGCGCGCAGCCGTGCCCCCAGGCGCCGACCCGCGGCGATCTGTTCGGGGGTGAGGGGCTGCCGGACCATGCGCCCAGCTTAGCCGGTCAGATCGCCACCATCCGGGTCGCGGCCGAGGCGCTGCGCCGGCCGCGGATCGCGATCAGCTCGCGGGCGTGCGCGTCGAGCGCCACGTCGCCCGGCAGTCGCGGCGCCCACGGGCGGACCGCGGTGGCGTCCCCGTCGGCGTCGAGCGCGGCCAGCACGTGCAGCGCGTGCGCCGCCGGCTGGGGCTCGTGCTCGTGCGGCCAGCACGTCGCGAGGTGCACGGAGACGTGCATCGTCTGACGGCCCGTGTGCAGCAGCCGCGCCGTCACCTCGATGACCTGGCCGATCTGCACCGGGCGGTAGAAGCGCACGCCGCCCACGTAGACCGTGACGGCCTCGCCGCCGCTCCAGCCCGACGCGCAGAGGTAGGCGGCGTCGTCCATCCAGCCCATCACCCGCCCGCCGTGCGCCTTGCCGCCCCAATTGATGTCGGTGGGTGCGGCGAGGAAGCGCGTGGTGCGCCGTTCCGCCTCGGTCGCCAGCGAGTAGTCGGCACCGTTCATCGCCGCGGCGATCCGCCGCCGCACGTCGGCCCGGGCCTCGGCCTCCTCCGCGGCGCGTACGTCCTCGGCGAGGACGGGCTGCCACTGGCGCACCGGCGTCGGCTTCCCGGCCTCGTCGACCGCGACGAAGACGAGCAGGCACGTGCTGGCGACGGTGAACGTGCCGACCCGCGGATCGGCGGAGGCGACCTCGCACCGGATGTGCATGCTGCTGCGGCCCGTGTAGACCAGCGTGGCCCGCACCTCGACCACGTCGCCCGAGGCGATGTCGCGGCCGAAGCCGATGTTGCCGACGTACGCGGTCACGGAGTAGCCGCCCGACCAGGCGGCGGCGCAGGCGTAGGCGGCCTTGTCGATCCACTCCAGGACGCGGCCGCCGCGGACGCCGCCACCGAGGGAGGCGACGTCGGTGGGTGCGGCCAGGAACCGCAGGGTGATCCGGCGATCGGTGATGGGCATCGGGCTGAGCTCCTTCGCAGAGCGGTGAACGGATCGCACCATGGTGGAGAGGTCCACGAACGCACTCGACACCGGGGGAGTGCGATGAGGAGTCGGTGATCGGGCGGTAACCGCGCAGGTCATCCACGCGTAACACCGTTCGCGATCCGACAGCGCTCGCCGCTAGCCCGCCGTCAGGTCGGCGATGAGGTCCGTGACCCGCTCGAGGTGGCGATCGGTGCGGTCGGCCACGTGGGCGACGGCGAGCTCGACCCCGGCTCCGGCTCCGACGAGCGGGACGTACGTGATGCCGTCGAGCCGGAGCGCCGTGATCGGCTCGGGCGCCAGCGCGATGCCCAGCCCCGCCGCGACGAGGGTCCCGAGCGTCGAGGTCTCGCCCACCTCGTGCCGGATCGTGGGGGCCACGCCGCCCTCGCGCAGCAGCGCCACGACGCGGTCGTACATGGCGGATCGCCGGCCGGCGCTGTGCACGATGATCGGCTCCCCGGTCAGGTCGGCCACCCGCAGCCGCTTCCGGCGCGCGAGGGCGTGATCGGAGGGCAGCGCGACCACCCATGGCTCGCGCCGCAGGACTCGGACCCGCAGCGACGGGTCGGCGACAGGCGGGCGCAGCAGCGCGATGTCGATCGCGCCGGTGCGCAGGGCCTCGACCTGGTCGGGCACCAGCATCTCGCCGCGGAACGCGAAGTCGATGCCGGGCAGCTCGTCCGCGAGCCGGCGGGCCAGGGGCGGCAGCAGGCTGTAGGTCGCGGTGCCGACGCAGCCGATGGTCAGGTGCCCGGTGGCGCCGGCGGCCACGCGGCGCGCGTGGTCCGCCGCGTCGTCGACGGAGGACAGAACGGCCCGCGCCCGCTCGAGGTAGGCCCGCCCCGCGTCGGTGAGCTCGACCCGACGGGTGGTGCGGTGCAACAGCTCGACGCCCAGATCCTGTTCCAGCTGACGGATCTGGTGCGAGAGCGGTGGCTGCGCCATGTGCAGGCGCTGCGCCGCGCGGCCGAAGTGGCGCTCCTCGGCGACCGCGACGAAGTACTGCAGCTGGCGCAGATTCATATGGCCAGAGTATCAATTAGCCATCATTTTGGTACTTCAGTATCTGTATGGCGCGCCCTACGGTCGAAGCCATGGAAGCTTTCGTCTACACCGCCGCACGCACGCCCTTCGGGCGGTTCGCGGGTGCCCTCGCGGGCGTCCGGCCCGACGACCTGGCCGCGACCGCGATCCGCGCCGTCCTCGACCGTGCGCCGGCCCTCGGCGCGGGCGCGGCGGTCGACGAGGTGGTCTGGGGCAACGCCAACGGCGCAGGGGAGGACAACCGCAACGTCGGTCGGATGGCCGCGCTGCTCGCCGGGGTCCCCGTCGGCGTGCCCGCGGCCACGGTGAACCGCCTGTGCGGCTCCGGCCTGGATGCCGCGATGATGGGCAGCCGCGCGATCGAGACCGGCGACGCCGACGTCGTGCTCACCGGCGGCGTCGAGTCCATGACCCGCGCCCCCTGGGTGCTGCCCAAGAGCGCCAAGCCCTTTCCCGCCGGCGACGTCACCGCGGTGTCCACCACGCTCGGCTGGCGGCTGGTCAACCCCGCGATGCCGACCGAGTGGACCGTGAGCCTCGGCGAGGCCAACGAGCAACTCGGCGAGAGGTATTCCGTCTCCCGGGAGCGGCAGGACGCGTTCGCGGCGCTGTCGCACCGTCGGGCCCACGCGGCGTGGGAGGAGGGCTTCTACGACGACCTCGTGGTCCCCGTCGACGGGCTCGAGCGCGACGAGAACGTCCGGCCCGGGTCCACCGCCGAGAAGCTGGGGGCGCTCAAGCCCGCCTTCCGCGCCGACGGGACCATCACCGCGGGCAACGCCAGCCCGCTCAGCGACGGCGCTGCGGCGGTCCTCCTCGGCTCGCGCGCGGCGGCGGAGACGATCGGGCTCGACCCCGTCGCCCGGATCGCGGGCCGCGGCGCCGCGGCGCTGGAGCCCCAGCTGTTCGGGTACGCCCCGGTCGAGGCGGCGAACAGGGCCCTCGCCCGCGCCGGGATCTCCTGGGACGAGGTCGGCGTCGTCGAACTCAACGAGGCCTTCGCGGTGCAGTCGCTGGTGTGCGTCGACGCGTGGGGGATCGACCCCGCGATCGTCAACCCCTACGGCGGCGCCATCGCGCTCGGGCACCCGCTCGGCGCGTCCGGCGGACGCCTGCTCGGCACCCTCGCGAAGGCCCTGCGGCAGCGCGGCGAGCGCTACGGCGTCGCGGCCATCTGCATCGGCGTGGGCCAGGGCCTCGCCGTCGTCCTGGAGAACGTCTCGGAGAACACGGAGGCAGACGCATGAGCACGGCAGTGGTGCACGGAACCGTCGACGACGCCGTCGCGGGCATCGAGGACGGTTCGACGGTCCTGATCGGCGGCTTCGGCCTGGCGGGCATGCCCTTCGACCTCATCGACGCCCTCATCCGGCAGGGCGCGACCGACCTCACCGTGGTCTCCAACAACGCCGGCAACGGCGACGTCGGGGTCGCGGCGCTGCTCGCGGCCGGCCGCGTCCGCAAGGTCGTCTGCTCCTTCCCCCGGCAGAGCGACTCCTACGTCTTCGACGAGCTCTACCGCGCGGGAAAGGTGGACCTCGAGGTCGTCCCGCAGGGCAACCTGGCCGAGCGGATGCGCGCCGCGGGCGCGGGCATCGGCGGCTTCTACTGTCCGACGGCCGTCGGCACGCCGCTGGCCGAGGGCAAGGAGTCCCGCGTGATCGACGGGCGCACGTATCTGCTCGAGTTCCCGATCCGGGGCGACTACGCGCTCATCGCCGCCCACCGATCCGACCCGTGGGGGAACCTGCTCTACCGCAAGACCGCCCGCAACTTCGGGCCCGTCATGGCGACGGCCGCCGCGACCACGATCGTCCAGGTCGAAGAGGTCGTCCCGCTCGGCGCGATCGATCCCGAGGCGGTCGTCACGCCGTCCATCTACGTCGACCGGATCGTTCCGGTCGCCGCTCGGCACTACACCGTGGAGGGTGCACGATGACCACGCAGCAGCGCATGACGATGGACCGGCTGGCCGCCCGCATCGCGAGCGACATCCCGCGGGGCGCGTTCGTCAACCTCGGCATCGGCCAGCCCACCAAGGTCGCCGACCACCTGCCGGACGAGCGCGAGGTGGTGCTCCACACCGAGAACGGGATGCTCGGCATGGGGCCCACGGCCACGGGCGACGCCGTCGATCCGGACCTCACCAACGCCGGCAAGGTGCCCGTCACCGAGAAGGCCGGCGCGGCCTACTTCCACCACGCCGACTCCTTCGCCATGATGCGCGGCGGGCACATCGACGTGTGCGTGCTCGGCGCCTACCAGGTCTCCGAGCGCGGCGACCTCGCCAATTGGCACACCGGTCGCGAGGGCGACATCCCCGCCGTCGGCGGCGCGATGGACCTCGCGATCGGGGCGAAGCAGGTGTACGTGATGATGTCGCTGTTCAGCAAGTCCGGCGAGTCCAAGCTCGTCCCGGCCTGCACCTACCCGCTCACCGGGCTGGGTTGCGTCAACCGGGTCTACACCGACGTCGCGGTCTTCGAGACCGGACCCGACGGCGTCCGCGTGCTCGAGACCTTCGGCACGAGCCTCGACGAGCTCCGGGACCTGCTGCCGGTCACCCTGCTCTGACCGCGTACCGCGGCCTCTCGTACCGCTGACCCGGGCGTCCGGCACCGTCGTGAGACGGTGCCCGCGCGCGTCAGTTCTTGGCGACGCTGTCGCCCGTGCGGCGACCCGACGTGAACGCGAAGACGGTCCCGTCGTCGCCGACGGTGACCAGCTCGCCGTCGGGCCCGATCGAGACGCCCGAGGCGGACTTCACCGAGTCCGGCAGGTCGAAGGTGCGCAGCGTGGTTCCGGTGTCGGTGCGGAACTCGATGAGCTGCGACTGCACGGCCGCCCAGGACCGGACCACCGCGTAGCCGACGCCGCCGCGGATCTGCGTGGCGGGGGAGACCATCGCGACGTCGGTGCGCTTGAAGGCCTCGCGCACGCTCGTGCCCTCGTCCTTGAGCGCGACGAACGAGGCGCGGTGCAGGCCGGGCGCGGCGGGGATGATCGTCCCGTCGGGCGAGACCGATGGGGGCAGCGTGCTCTGGTACCCGAGGTCGTGCGTCCACTTCGTGGCGCCGGTCTTCGCGTCGAGTGCGGCCAGCTTCTCGCCCCGCAGGTTCACGTACAGCGTCGACCGGTCCGCCGACAGCGCGGGCGAGCCGATCGCACCGTCGGGCAGGTCCGCGCGCTCCCACGCGTACCGCAGGTCGTGCCGGTCGCCGCCGTTCTTGTCGTAGTCGACCGCCATCACCTTCGACGGTCCGCCCTTCGCCCCGACGACGACGAAGGCGCGCTCCGCCTGCGTGTCGACGGCGGGCGGCCCGGACACCGGGCACCCGGGGCCGTTGGTCGCGCAGTCCTCGAGGCCGGCGCCGTTGGCGTTGGCCGAGACCTGCGGGAACAGCCCGATCGCGGCGCCGGCGGCGTCCCCGTCGTGGGTGTCGACGAGAACCATCTGGCCGAGGTGCGTCACGGCGAGCACGGTGTTGTCGCCGGCGAGCTTGATCCACAGCGGGGTGCCCGCGGTGGGGTAGCGCCAGCGCACCTGGTTGTCCGCGTTGAAGCTGTACACCCAGCCGGGGATGCCGAGGTAGGTGTAGTCGAACTGGTCCACCAGAGGGGCCTGCAGGTCGGCGCCCGCGGCGTCGCGACGGCAGTAGGTCTTGCGGCCCACGGTGAGCTCGAGGTTGAACGTGCTGCAGCCCGTCTCGGTGCGGGCGGTCACGGACACGATGCCGCGGTTGGAGATCGCGGGCTGCACGGTGTTGGGGCCGACCAGGTCCCGGTTCCAGGCCGGCACCAGCGAGGACGCGGCGTCCTTCTCGGCGTAGGAGTTGTTGCGCGAGTCGCCGTACATGCCGGGCCAGGAGGCGGAGTCGTCGGCGTACACCCAGGTGTTGTCGGGCGTGCAGGAGACCAGCACCGCGGCGGCGGCCACCGTCGCGCCCAGTGTGAGCGCGCGCCTACCCAACCGCATGTGTCTCCCTCGACTATCGACTGCCACGATCGCCCCACAGACTAGCGCGGCGGCGGTACCGGACCGGCGGGGCGCACCCGCCGGATAGGCTCCCCGGCATGACGAGCATGTGGAACGCCCCGTATCGGTCGCGGTGGCGGCACGCGCGGCAGGCCGATCAGCAGGCGCGATTCCTCACGCCCGCATCGCTGCGCTGGGTCCTCAAGAACAAGGCGTACACGCCCTGGTACCTGGTGCGGTACTTCCGCCTTCTGAAGTTCCGGGTGGCGAACCCGCACATCGTCCTCAAGGGCATGGTCTTCCTCGGTAAGAACGTCGAGATCCACGCGACGCCCGGCCTCGGCCGGATGGAGATCGGCCGCTGGGTGCACATCGGCGACTCGAACAAGATCCGCTGCCACGAGGGCTCGCTGCGCATCGGCGACAAGTCGGTCTTCGGTCGCGACAACGTGGTGAACTGCTACCTCGACATCGAGTTCGGGCCCGCCTCGCTCGTCGCCGACTGGTGCTACATCTGCGACTTCGACCACAAGATGGACGACATCCACATCCCCATCAAGGACCAGGGCATCGTCAAGGGCCCCGTCCGCATCGGCGGCGACACCTGGGTCGGCACCAAGGTCACCGTCACCCGCAACACCCTCATCGGCCACGGCACCGTGCTCGGCGCGCACGCCGTGGTGCGCGGGGAGATCCCGCCCTATTCGATCGCGGTGGGCTCGCCCGCGAAGGTGGTCAAGAACCGCAAGGACATGTGGGACGCGAACGTCGCCGAGCGCGCCGAGCTCGAGCGCGCGCTCGCCGACATCGAGCGCAAGAAGGCCGAGGCCCGCGGGCTCCCCGCGGAATGATCCACGCGGTGCGCCCACCGACGATCTACAGCACGTAGAACGGGCGGGCGTAGCGGAACCGGCCCCGCACGTCCGGGGTGTACGCGCCGAGCGTGCGCACCATGAACGAGTCTCCGGACCACTCCGCGACGTCGGGCTCGATGCCGACCTCGGTGCCGGGGACGAAGCCGAAGCGCGGGTAGTAGTCCTTGTGGCCGAGCAGCGCGACGAGCCGCTCGCCGAGGGCGTCGGCGGCGCCGAGCGCGGCGAGGATCAACGCCGAGCCGGTGCCCTGGGCCTGCACCTCGGAGCGCACGCCCAGCGGCCCCGCGGCGAGCACTGGAGTCTCGCCGACCGCAGCACGGGTGAGGCAGACGTGGCCGATCACGGCGCCCTCGTCGTCCTCGGCGACGAAGGAGAGCTCGTCGATCCAGGCACCGCTGAGCCGTAGCGCCTCGACCAGAACGACCTCCAGCGGCTCCGTGCGCCCGGGCGGCGTCATGGGGGCGAACGCGCTCCGGTGCACGTCCGCGACCGCGGCGTGATCCTCCGGCGTCTCGTTACGGATCAACACGTCCGGCCCCGATCGTGGATGGGAAGAAGGCCGAACGGTCGTACTGTCATGAATCGACCGTGCCACAGGATTCGCGATGATGCACATCGCGCAGGTCGGGAGCCCGGGCGGAACTAGAGCGGATTCGTGGGGTCGCGCTCGGGGAGCGGCCGCTCGTCGATCACGCGCCGCCCCAGCGGGGTGCGCGGACGCCGCTTCGCGGCGAGGTAGACCTGCGTCGTCTCGCGGGCGACGGCCTCCCACGTGAGCTCCTCCACCTCGGCGCGCGCTGCCGCAGCCCACGCGTACGACGACGCCGGATCGTCGAGCAGGGCGCGGATCGCGGCAGTGAGGGCGGGCACGTCGGCGGGCTCGACCGACAGGCCCGTCTCGCCCGTGCGAATGAAGTCCGCCAGGCCGCCGGCGGTGGTCGCGATGACGGGGATGCCCGTCGCGGCACCCTCGAGCGCGACGATGCCGAAGGGCTCGTAGCGGGACGGGATCACGAGGGCGTCGGCCGAGTGCAGCTGCGCGACCAGCTCCTCGTGGTCCAGCGCGCCCGTGAACTCGACGGCCCGCAGCACCCGCTGCTCCCGCGCGACCTCGCGCAGCCACGTGGCCTGCGTCCCGTCGCCGGCCACCGTCAGCGTGGTCCCGGGGTGCGTGCGGCGCACCCGGGCGAGCGCGGCGATGAGGTCCTGGACGCCCTTCTCGTACTCCAGCCGGCCGACGTACAGCAGACGGGGCGCGCCCCGTCGGGCGGCGGTGCGGGACCGGTCCCGGTAGCGCCAGGCGGTGGCGTCGATGCCGTTCGCGATGGTGTGCAGCTGCGCGAGGCCGGGTCCGAAGAGGCGGTTCACCTCGTCGGACATCGAGCGCGAGCAGGTGATCACCGCATCGGCCTCGTTGGCGAGCCACCACTCGGTGGAGTGCACCTGCCGGTTCACCGGCCCGGAGACCCAGCCGCTGTGCCGACCCGCCTCGGTGGCGTGGATCGTCGCGACGAGGGGAGCGTCGAATGCCTCGGCGAGGCCGACGGCCGCGTGCGCGGCGAGCCAGTCGTGGGCGTGCACCACGTCGGGCACCCAGGGCCGGCCGACGGTGCCGGCGCCGTGCAGGGCGTCCTCGCCGGCGGTCGGGTTGTACCCGGCCAGCCGCAGGCCCGCCCGGAGCATGGAGTGCCCCATGGACAGCACCCACGGCATCATGTCGGTGCCGAAGTCGAGGGCCAGCGGATCCTCGGCCGCCATGATGACGCGGATCCCGTCGACCACGGCGTCCGAGGTGGGGTGGCTGCGCGGGTCGGTGCCGGTGGGCTGCCGCGAGACGACGACCACCTCGTGGCCCTGGTCGCGCAGCTGCAGCGCGAGGTGGTGCACATGGCGGCCGAGGCCGCCCACCACGACGGGCGGGTACTCCCAGGAGACGAGCAGGACGCGCATGTCAGAACCCTCCCAGCGGCGCGGGGAGGCGCCGGGCGTCGAGGCCGGGGAACGGATCGTCGGCCAGCCGCCAGGTGCGGGCCAGCGCGACGGCGCGGGCCTCGTCGCCGCGCTCGGCGGCCTCGGCGATCTCCCGCAGGGCGTGGGCGTGCTTGTAGGCACGGTCGCGGGCGTACGCCGCGGCGGTGTCCTTGGAGACCATGAACGGCCAGTCGGACTGCAGGCACAGGAGTGCCTCCTGCAGTACCTGGTCACTCACCACGTCGCGCGTGCGTCCGGCCCGCTTGTCCAGGACGCGCAGCACCGTCGTGGTGATCTCCTCGTTGAGCTCGACGAACTCGCGCACGAGCGGGCCGTCCCAGACGTGCCAGTCCTTGCCCGAGCCCCACGAGCTGGCCGGGATCTCGCGGGCCGCGCCCACGTACCCGGCCTCGGCGGCGGAGCGCAGGGTGCCGACGCGGACGCCGGCCTCCGGCAGGGCGCGCAGGACGCGCTCGAGCCAGATCGGGCCCTCGTACCACCAGTGGCCGAAGAGCTCGGTGTCGAAGGCGGCGACCACGAGGGCGTCGCGGCCGATGCGCGTGCTCTCGGAGCGGACGCGCGCCACGACGGTGTCCACGAAGTCGGCGACGTGCTTGTCGATCGCGGCGTCGGCGCGCGCGGGGTCGTACGGGGCCTTGTCGGCCTCGGCGACGTTCTTGCCGGTCACCCTGCTCGGCTTGAGGCCGGTGGCGTGGTCGTGGGCGTAGAAGTCGCGGTAGGCGGCGTGGCCGGGGTACCCGGACTTGGGCGACCACACCCGGTAGCTCACGGGCAGGTCCCGGCCGAACGCGAGGACGGAGGACTCGCCGACCGGGCGCGCGAGGGCCGTATCGCCCCCGAGGGTGGGCCCGTCGACCATGAAGTGCGTGACGCCCGCGGCCTCGTAGCCGGTCTCCATGCCGGGCTTGTAGGCGCACTCGGGCGCCCAGATCCCGGTCCGGGCCGGGGAGCCGAGGCGGGACGTGCCGTAGGCGAGGCCCTCGCGTAGCGACAGCTCGCGGAGGCGGGGGTGGAGCAGAGGCTGGAAGGGGTGCGCCAGGGGGCCGCCGAGGAGTTCGACGGTGCCCGCGTCGGCGAGCCGGCGCAGCACGGGTGTGCCGCCGTGGCGCCAGCGGGTCTCGAACAGCTCGAGCGCATGCGCGGCGTTGCGGTGCTCGCGCGCGCCGAGTTCGGCCGCGGCGGGGCGGCCGGAGAGGGCGGCCTCGTGGGCGCGGAGCTGCCAGTTGCCGAGGTAGTGGTGCATGGCCTCGAGGCAGTACGGGTCGTCGAGCTGCGCGGCGAGCACGGGGGTCACGCCGAGCGTGAGCTGGTCGGTGCGGCCCTCGGCAGCGAGCCGGTCGAGCATCTCCGCCATCGGAAGGTAGGAGGCCGCCCACGACTGGTACAGCCACTCCTCGCCGACGGGCCACGCGCCGTGGTGGGCGAGCCACGGCAGGTGGGAGTGCAGGACGAAGGCGATCATCCCGGGCTCGCGCCCGGCGGTCACGGCTTCCTCGCGTAGAAGAACAGGTCGAGGCTGTCCGGGGCGTCGGCGCGCAGGTCGAAGTCCTGCGCCGCGACGGCGGCGACGTCGTTCGACAGCTCGTCCGGCCAGGGCTCGCCGGCGAGCGAGCGCTCGATCTGCGCGTCGATGAAGCTGCCGCCGTGGCGGCGGTCCAGCTCTGCCAGGCGCGCGCCGTGGTACACGCCGAGCTTCTCGGTGACCTCCAGCCCGGCGTCCTCGAGCAGCTCGACCAGCTCCGCCGAGTTGAGCTCGCGGGTGTGGAAGGGATTGAGCGGCGTGTCGCGGCCGGGGGAGAAGGTGACGCGGTTGGGGGTCGAGATCGCGAGCTCGCCGCCCGGGCGCAGGACGCGCGCCACCTCGCGGAGGAACTGCGGCTGGTCCCACAGGTGCTCGATCACTTGGAAGTTGACGACGGCGTCCACGGACGCGTCGTCCAGCGGCAGCTCCGCGAGGTTGCCGTGCAGCATGGTCACCGCCGGGTACGCGGCGCGCACGTGCGCGACGGCCGCCTCGTCGTAGTCGAGGGCCGTCACGCTCGCGCCGCCGTCGGCCAGCATCGCGGCGCCGTAGCCCTCGCCGCTGCCGGCCTCGAAGACCGACTTGCCGGCGTAGCGGTCGACGACCGCGAGGTAGGCGATCTCGTGCCGGCGGAACCAGTAGTTCTCCTCGGGGATCCCGGGAACGGTTCGCTCGCCGGTCAGGGGCAGCGGGTCACACATTCTTCTCAGCCTAGTCGTCGACGGGGGTGGGCCATCCCACATGGACAGTTACCGTCCGGTAACTTACTCTGGCGTTAAACAGTGTGGTGAGGCGGTGCTACGTTCTACTCGCAGAGACTGCGGTGGGGACGATTTTCCGTACCTCGCGGCAGTGTGAGAATGTGCCCTACGAGTATCCCGATCATCGATGGAGGTCGACGAAGACCAATGACGAACGTAGTCGTACTGATCAAGCAGGCTCCCGATCCCGGGTCCGAGCGCAAGCTGTCCGATGACTTCACGGTCGACAGGTCGATCGACCCGTGGCTCGAGGAGATCAACGAGCGCGCCGTCGAGGCCGCGCTGCAGATCAAGGAGGCCCACGGCGGCGAGGTCACCGTCCTGACCGTCGGCCCCGCTAGCGCCACCGATGCCATCCGCAAGGCGCTGTCCATGGGCGCCGACAAGGCCGTCCACGTCCAGGACGACGCGATGCACGGCTCGGACGCGATCCAGACCTCCTGGGTCATCGCCCGCGCGCTGGGCACCATCGAGGGCGTCGAGCTCGTCATCGCCGGTAACGAGGCCACCGACGGTCGCGTCGGCGCCGTCCCGGCCATCCTGGCCGAGTACCTGGGCCTGCCGCAGCTGACCCACATGCGCACGCTGGTCGTCGACGGCGACTCGCTCAAGGGCGAGCGCGAGACCGACGAGGGCATCTTCGAGCTCGAGGCCTCGCTCCCGGCCATCGTCTCGGTCAACGAGAAGATCAACGAGCCCCGCTTCCCCTCCTTCAAGGGCATCATGGCCGCGAAGAAGAAGGAGATCAACGTGCTCTCCCTCGCGGAGATCGGCGTGGAGCTCGACGAGGTCGGCGGCGCGAACGCCGGCACCACCGTGACGGCTGTCACCCCGAAGCCGCCCAAGGAGGCGGGCGAGAAGGTCGTGGACGAGGGCGACGGCGGCGACAAGGTCGCGGCCTTCCTCATCGGCCAGAAGATCATCTAGGACCCCTCGAATCCCCTCATAAGGAGAGAAGCCGTTATGGCAGACGTACTCGTCCTCGTCGAGCAGGTCGACGGGAAGCTGAAGAAGGTCACGGCTGAGCTGCTGACCGCCGCCAAGGCGCTGGGTGAGCCCGCCGCCGTCGTCGTGGGCGCCCCCGGCACCACCGACGCCGTCGCCGAGCAGCTCAAGGCCGCCGGCGCCGCCAAGATCTACCGCGCGGAGTCGGCCGAGGCCGACACCCACCTGGTGACCCCGAAGGTCGGCGTGCTCGCCGAGCTCGCCGAGAGCCAGGGCGCCGCCGCGATCCTCACCGCCGCCACGTTCGAGGGCAAGGAGGTGGCCGGCCGCGTCGCCGCGCGCCTCGGCTCCGGCCTGATCGCCGACGCGATCGCCTTCGGCCCCGGTGGCACCGCCACCCACTCGATCTTCGGTGGCGCGTTCACCGTCGAGGCCACCGCGGGTGGCGACACCCCCGTCGCGTCGCTGCGCCCCGGCGCCGTCGAGGCCGACGGTGTCGCCGGCGCCGGTGAGATCGTGGACGTCGCGGTCCCGGCCGAGGCCGAGAACGCGGTGAAGGTCATCTCGAAGCAGCCGATCCAGGGCGGCAACCGTCCGGAGCTCACCGAGGCGTCGATCGTCGTCTCCGGCGGCCGCGGCGTGGGCTCGGCCGAGAAGTTCTCGGTCGTGGAGGAGCTCGCCGACTCGCTGGGTGCCGCTGTCGGCGCCTCGCGTGCCGCCGTCGACTCGGGCTTCTACCCGGGCCAGTTCCAGGTCGGCCAGACCGGCAAGACCGTGTCGCCGCAGCTGTACATCGCCCTGGGTATCTCGGGCGCCATCCAGCACCGCGCCGGCATGCAGACCTCGAAGACCATCGTGGCCGTCAACAAGGACGAAGAGGCCCCGATCTTCGAGATCGCCGACTACGGCATCGTGGGCGACCTGTTCGACGTCGCCCCGCAGCTCACCGCGGCCGTCAAGGCTCACAAGGGCTGATCGCAGCACGCTGTACGCGAGCCCCGTCCGGATCCGTCCGGGCGGGGCTCGTTCGTCTTCGCTACCGTGGGGAGAGGACCCCGCTTCCGCCCGACGTTCAGTCCGACGGGCGCGAACGGTCCTGAACGACAACCACATACGCGGAGGAGAACAGCCATGTCCGAGAACGCGAACTTCACCACTGCCGATTCGGGAGCGCCCGCCGGGAGTGACGAGCTCTCGTTGACCGTCGGCGCCGCCGGCCCCATCGCCCTGCACGACCACTACCTGATCGAGCAGATGGCGCAGTTCAACCGGGAACGGATCGCCGAACGCCAGCCCCACGCCAAGGGCAGCGGCGCCTTCGGCACGTTCGAGACGACGGGCGACGTCTCGCGGTTCACGTGCGCGGAGGTGTTCGCGCCCGGCGCGAAGACGGAGATGATGGCCCGGTTCTCGACCGTCGCGGGGGAGCGGGGTAGCCCCGACACCTGGCGCGACCCGCGGGGCTTCGCCCTGAAGTTCTACACCTCGGCGGGCGTGTACGACATGGTCGGCAACAACACCCCGGTGTTCTTCATCAAGGACCCGATGAAGTTCCAGCACTTCATCCGCTCGCAGAAGCGCCGCGCCGACAACAACCTCCGCGATCACGACATGCAGTGGGACTTCTGGACCCTGTCGCCGGAGTCGGCGCACCAGGTCACCTGGTTGATGGGCGATCGCGGTATCCCGAAGTCGTGGCGGCACATGAACGGCTACAGCTCGCACACGTACCTGTGGGTCAACGCCGAGGGCGTGAAGCACTGGGTCAAGTACCACTTCGTGTCGGACCAGGGCGTCGAGACGCTCACGCAGGACGAGGCCGATCGGCTGGCGGGGGCCGACGGTGACTTCCACGTGCGCGACCTCTTCGACGCCATCGCCCGCGGCGAGCACCCGAGCTGGACGCTCAAGGTCCAGCTGATGCCCTTCGACGACGCGGCCGACTACCGGTTCAACCCGTTCGACCTGACCAAGGTGTGGCCACACGCCGACTACCCGCTGCAGGAGGTCGGTCGGATGACATTGCACACCAACCCCACCGACAACCACAGCCAGATCGAGCAGGCGGCGTTCGAGCCCAGCAACATCGTCCCCGGTATCGGATTCAGCCCGGACAGGATGCTGCTCGGTCGTGTCTTCGCGTACGCCGACGCGCACCGCGCGCGGCTCGGCGCGAACTACAAGCAGATCCCCGTGAACCGGCCGCGCACCGAGGTCCGCAGCTACTCCAAGGACGGCGCGATGCGAATCGAACCGGTCCGGGATCCGGTGTACGCCCCGAACTCCAAGGGCGGCCCCGCCGCCGACTACCCCGGGCAGCCCGAGCCGCAGTGGGCGGCCGACGGCGAGCTGGTGCGGGCGGCGTACGTCGCGCATCGTGAGGACGACGACTGGGGCCAGGCCGGCACCCTGGTCCGCGACGTGATGGACGACGCGCAGCGCGAGCGGCTGGTGTCGAACGTCTCGGGCCACCTGCTCGACGGGGTGAGCGAGCCCGTGCTCCAGCGCGCCTTCGACTACTGGCGCCGGATCGACCAGGGGATCGGGGAACGCATCGAGCGTGCCGTTCGCGAGGCGCAGGGCTGACGTCACCGACGGGGCCGGGGGTGGGCGCGTCCGCGTCTAGGATCGTCCGTCGTGAGCAGTGTGTTGATCGTCGACGACCAGCGGCTCATCCGCGATGGGCTGAAGATGCTGCTCACCGCCGCGCCGGACTTCACCGTCGCGGGGGAGGCGACCAACGGCGACGAGGCCGTCCGCGCCTACCTCGAGCTCGGGCCCGACGTCGTGCTCATGGACCTGCGGATGCCCGGCGCCGACGGGGTTCACGGCATCGAGCGGATCATCGCCGCGGACCCGTCCGCGCGGATCGTCGTGCTCACCACCTTCGACGACGACGAGCACATGTACCCCGCTCTCGCCGCGGGCGCCGTGGGCTTCCTGGTCAAGGACATCGCCCCCGAGGCGCTGCTCGACGGCCTGCGGCGCGCGCTGGGCGGGGAGGTGCCGATGTCGCCCGGCCCCGCGCGCCGGGTGCTCGACGAGGCCCTGCGCGCCCGGTCCGCCGCCCCGGCGCCGGCGGCCGAGGAGCCCGCGGTGCCGCTCACCGACCGCGAGCGCGACGTCCTCACGCTCGTCGCCGAGGGCTTGGCGAACGCGGCCATCGCGGCCCGGCTGCACGTCGCCGAGTCGACCGTGAAGGCGCACATCGCGAACCTGCGGCAGAAGACGGGCGCCGGGTCGCGGGTCGAGCTGGCGCGCTTCGCGTCCCGGTAGCGGCTCCGCCCGCTAGGACGCGCGGACCGGTACCGACAGCGCGACCACCCAGTGATCGCCGTCGGGGCCCGCCGTGACGGCCCCGCCGGCGAGCTCCGCGCGTTCGGCCATCCCGGTCAGGCCGTACCCGTGGCCGCGGTGCCCGTGCGCGGGGAGCGGGCTCGCCACCCGGGCCTCCCAGGCGCCGGCGGAGCGCCCCACGTCGACGGTGACCGCCGCGCCGCGGGGCGCGTGCTTCATGACGTTCGTCAGCGCCTCCTGCACGACCCGCACCAGGGTCAGGGCGTCGATCGCGGCGGGGCCGGCTTCGCCCAGGTCGATGCGCGCGCGGACGTCGAAGCCCGCGTCGACGGTGCGCTCCACCGCCCGCCGCAGCTCGGCGTCGGTGTCGTCGATCGTCCGGTCCTGCACGGGTTCCCGTGCCCGCATCGCGGCGAGCAGCCGCCGGATGTCGGCGAGGGAGTCCGTCGCCGTGCCGTGGATGTCCGCGAGCACCTCGTCGAGGCCGGGATCGATGCCGGCGTAGACGGTGCGCGCGACGCCGACGCGCAGCGAGATCGCCGACATGTGGTGGGCCATCAGGTCGTGCAGCTCGCGGGCGAGGGCGGCGCGCTCGTCGCGGCGGGCCTGGAGCGCCTCCTCCGCGAGCGCGCGCCGCTCGCGTTCCGCCTGCGCGAACCGCTCCCGCATGTACAGCCCGCCCACGACGGGGAGCCCGACGAAGCTGAGCGTCTCGGCGAGCACCCGGATCAGCGTGTGCTGCTCGTTGTCGAACAGGGATCCGGTGATGTAGCAGGCCGCCCACACGAGCGTCGCCGTGACCACCTGCCACCGCGGCCGCTGCGAGGCCGCGAGCTCGGCGAGGGCGAGCGCGGCGAGGTAGGGGACGAGGCCTGCCGGCCCCCAGGCCTCCGCGGAGAGGAGGCCGCCGCACAGCACGGACAGGGCGAGCGAGACGGCGAACGGCGCGCGGCCCCCGAGGGCGAACAGGGCGGCGGCGAGCATCGATCCGGCGATGTAGGCGGGCGAGGCGTGGAAGCGTCCGGGGTACACGCTCACCGCGAGCAGCACGGGCACCACCACGAGGGGACCGACCCGGACCCCGACGGTCCATCTGGTGCGCGACATGGCAGCACCGTACGGCACCGCGGGGCCGCGGGAGAAGCCGTGACCTGCGCACATAGCGTCGGGTCAGGGGATTGTCAACCCCCTCCCGGCCAGTCCCGGACCCGGTTTCCGTGTCCGAAGGGCGGAGTCGCGCGCGGGCGCCGCCGACGACGCTGGAGAACATGATCACCGATACCGCCGCGCGGCCACGAACCGTCGCAGGCACGAACCGCCGCCGCTTCCTCACCGCCCTGATCGCCGCCCCGCTCGCGGGTGCCGCGGTCGCCGGATGCCGTGCGACGGCGGCACCGTCGGGCCCCGGCGCGCCGGTCCTGCCGGGCGGCCGCAGGGCCCTGCCGATCCCTCCGCTCGCGCGGTCCGTCGTGGGCGCCGACGGCGTGCGCCGGTTCGACCTCGTCACGCAGGCCCGATCGACGGAGATCGTCGCCGGCCGGCGCAGCGCGACGTGGGGATTCAACGGCGACATCCTCGGCCCCACGCTGCGCGCCCGGGACGGCGAGAAGGTCGCGGTGACGGTGCGGAACGGTCTCGCGGAGGCGACCAGCGTGCATTGGCACGGCATGCACGTCCCGGCCCGTGCCGACGGCGGCCCGCACCAGATGGTCGAGCCGGGCGCCACGTGGAAGGCGGAATGGACGGTGCGGCAGCGCGCCTCGACGCTCTGGTACCACCCGCATCCGCACGGCGTGACCGAGAAGCACGTCTACCGCGGGCTGTCCGGCTTCTTCCTCGTCGACGACGACGCGCAGGACGCGCTGGGCCTGCCGTCCGAGTACGGCGTCGACGACGTCCCCGTCGTCGTCCAGGACCGGAAGTTCACGCCCGCGGGCGAACTGGACGAGACGGCACCGGGCGAGACCGGGCTCATCGGCCCGACCGTGATCACCAACGGCATCGCCGGAGCGAGCCTCGTGGCGCGCCGCGACCGGATGCGGCTGCGCCTGCTCAACGGCGCGTCCGCGCGCTGCTTCGAGTTCGGCTTCGCCGACGGCCGCCGGTTCGAGATGATCGCCTCCGACGGTGGGCTGCTCGCCGCGCCGGTGTCCCTCGATCGCCTCATGCTCAGCCCGGGTGAGCGGGCCGAGATCGTGGTCCGCGTCGCCGCCGGCGAGCGCACGATGCTGCGCTCCTATCCGATCACGCAGCGCGGCAGGATCTCCGGCGAGACGGCGCGGGAGTACGGGCAGGAGGACACTCTGGACGTGCTCGAGCTGGTCGGGGCCGAGACCCTCGCCGCCGGGGCCGGCGCCGTGCCCCGCGACCTCGGCGCCATCGCGCCGCTCGCCGCGGGCGCGACGGCACCGTCGCCGGCGGCGAGGGCCTTCGACCTGCAGTGGTACATGATCAACGGCGAGCGGATGGACATGAGCCGCATCGACCTCGCGCCCGTCGTCGACACGACCGAGGTGTGGACGGTGCGCAACAAGGACAACTGGCCGCACAACTTCCACATCCACGACGTGCAGTTCCAGGTCGCCTCGTTCAACGGGAAGACCCCGCCCGCGCACCTGCGCGGCTGGAAGGACACCGTCTACCTCGCGCCCGGCGACAGCTGCGCCCTCGCGATGCGCTTCACCGACTACACCGACCTGACGATGCCGTACATGTACCACTGCCACCTGCTCTACCACGAGGACCGCGGCATGATGGGCCAGTTCGTGGTGGCGGGGAAGGGGCAGACTGCGCCCACCCGGCTGGAGATGCCCGGGATGCCGGGGATGTCCATGCCCTCGTCGTCCGGGGCCTCCGCGCCCGCGGGGTCGCACGGCGGGCATTGACCGCGGCGGGCGACGGGATTCCGGTGTAACGATCGCAAGGGCGGGGCCGACGTCACGTCTGAAGAACCTTCGCGCCGCAACGCCCTGTGGCCCGGACGAATCGGAGGACGCTCATGCTGAAGAAGACGCTCGTCACGGGTATCGCCACCGCGGGCCTGGTCGCCGGTATCGGCGCCGTGCCTGCGCAGGCCGCGCCGCTGGCCGTGCCGCAGGTACCGCTGGCCGCCACCCAGGTCGCGGGCCTTGGCATCCCGCAGCCGTTCACCACCCGGATCGGGGCCGATACCACCGGCCGGCCGGGCGAGGTGCGACTCGCCGCGCACAGCTCGGTCGGCTACAACTCGTACATGTCGCTGGTGCGCATCGATTTTCGCAACCTGCGGACCGGCGCGCGGGGATCGGTCACGGTGAAGCCGTTCGCTCTCGGTCAGGTGCCGAACACGGCCGTGGCGAACACGGGTACCGGCCGGGTCGCCTACACCGCACGCTTCGTCAGCTCCGGCACCGTGGCGGTCGTGCTGGCACCCACGCCGGGTAGCGGTTCCTTCGACGTTCGCTGACCCACACCCTCTGCAGTGCCGGTCGCGCGCGAGTCGCGGTGCTCGGTCTAGTTTCGTCGTATGACGGAACGCAGGGGAACCGTGCCCGTGGCGGCGACGGCCGGCCTGTTCGTCGCGTGGGCGATCCACGACGCGGAGGAGTGGTTCACGATCGGCCCCTGGGCGCGCGAGCGCGGGCTGCCGGTCTCGGACGGTCTGGCGCGCACGGCGATCGGTGCGATGGGCGTGGCGGTCGGCGCCGCCGCCCTCGACGGCGCCCGCACGGGCGGGCGATCGGCCTGGTACCAGGCCGCGCTGCTGGCCTACGGCCTGCACGGCGTCTCCCACCTGGCGATGGCGGCACGGTGCGGCGGCTACGCGCCCGGCGTCGCCACGACGCCGATCGCGGTGCTGCCCTTCTGGCTGTGGGCGTCGTCGCGGCTCGCGCGGGAGGGCGTGCGGCGGCCCGCGGCCGGACTGCTGCCCGGCGCGGCGGCCATGCTCGCCGGTGGGCTCGCCGGGTCCTTCGGCCTGGCCGCCCTGGTGCAGCGCGGCGTGCACGGTCGCGCGACATGACGTCCGGCGGTGACGGCGCAGCCCCGCGCCTTGCGCTGGCGTCGGCCTCCGGCCGCTGGCTGATCGCCGCCGCGGCCCTCGGCTCGGGCGTCGCCTTCCTCGACGGCTCGGTCGTCAACGTCGCGCTGCCGGCGATCGGACGGGACCTCGGTGGCGGGCTGTCGATGCTGCAGTGGGTGCTCGACGGGTACCTGCTCACCCTCAGCGCCCTGCTGCTGCTCGGGGGCGCGCTCGGCGACCGGTACGACCGGCGCCTCGTCTTCCTGATCGGTCTGGTGGTCTTCACCGTGGCCTCCGTCGGGTGCGGCCTCGCCCCCACCGGGGAGGTGCTGATCGTGGCGCGCATCGTGCAGGGCATCGGCGGCGCGCTGCTGGTGCCCAGCAGTCTCGCCATGATCGAGACGGTCATCCGGGCGGAGGACCGCGGCCGCGCGATCGGGCTCTGGGCCGGGCTCAGCGGCGTCTCGTCCGCGATCGGGCCCTTCGTCGGCGGGTGGCTGGTCGACGCCGCCTCCTGGCGGTGGGTCTTCCTCATCAACGTCCCGCTGGCGGCGGTCGCCCTGGTGCTCACGATCCGGCACGTCCCGCGGATCCGGGACGCGCGCGTGCGGGGGCCGCTCGACGTGGCCGGCGCGGCCGCCGTGACGATCGGCCTGGGCGGGGTGACCTTCGCGCTCATCGAGGCGCCGGTCCAGGGCTGGACGCCCACCGTCGTGGGGGCGCTCGTCGTCGGGGCGCTCGCCATCGCGGTGTTCCCGTTCATCGAGCACCGCGCCGCGGATCCCCTCGTCCCGCTGCGGCTGTTCCGCTCGCCGCAGTTCAGCGGGACGAACATCGTCACGCTCGCGGTGTACACCGGGCTCGGCGGGGCGCTGTTCCTGCTGTCGCTGCACCTGCAGGCGAACCTCGGCTACAGCGCGCTGCAGGCCGGCCTCGCGTTCGTCCCCTTCACGGCGATCATGCTGGTCCTGTCCGGCCGGATGGGTGCGCTCGCGCAGCGGACCGGGCCCCGCGCTCTGATGACGGCGGGGCCTCTGGTCGCCGGGCTCGGCCTAGCGCTCCTGGTCCGCGTCATGCCCGGCGCGACCTACTGGGGCGGGGTGCTCCCCGGCATCCTCGTCTTCGGGCTGGGCATGGCCATGACGGTCGCGCCGCTCACGGCGACGGTGCTCGCCGCGGTGCCGGCGGAATACGTCGGCGCGGCGTCGGGGGCGAACAACGCGATCTCGCGGTTCGCGAGCCTGCTCGCGGTGGCGGTCCTCCCGCTCGCGGTGGGGATCACCGATCCGAACGGGCCGTCACTCGAGAGCGGCTTCGGCCGGGCGATGCTCGTCTCGGCGGCGCTGTGCGTGATCGGCGGCGCGGTCGCCTTCGCGACCGTGCGGAACCCTGCGGATCATGCCCGCGCGTAATCGGCACCGTCGGAGACGAACTCGGGATGACCGTAGGTGGCGAGGCGCCGCCGCACGAGCGCGGTGAGATACCGGTCGATCCCGTCCCGCAGGAACGGGACCTTCACGCCGCGCTCGCACACGAGGAGGCGCCCAGCGAGGAACGGGTAGGTGAGTGCGACGATGCCGACGTCGACCGCCGAGAAGTCGACGCCCAGGCGCGCCGCCTCGGACGGCTTGAAGTCGCAGAAGGCGATCGCGAAGGCGGTCTTGCTCCAGGCCTTCTCCACCCGTTCCGCGGCCCGGTCGAACGGGGTGCGCCCCGGCCGGAGGTAGGCCTCCATCGACGATCGGACGAGGGCGCCGCAGGTCTTGTCGTCGAAGTCGTCGCGCAGCAGGGCGGCCCGGCCGTTGAAGACGGCGACGATGCCCTCGGGGGTGGTCGGCAGCAGCTCCTCCGGGAGCCCGAGGAGGAAGCAGCGGTAGCGGTTGAACTCGACGATCGCGCGCTCGCCGGGGCCGAAGCCGCGCTTCGCGCGGAGCGCCTTGATCGCGATGAGATAGCTGCCGACGGTGCCCGCCGGCATCTGGTCCACCTGCGGGATGGGGATGCCGTACACCTCGCGGTCCCAGGCGCCCGGCCTGGTCAGCGCGTGGAAGCGCACCATCGAATGCATGAGGCGCACCATCGCGGCGGCCTCGAAACCCTCGCGGTGCCGTTCCAGAGCGCCGGGCAGCGTGGTGACGGCGAAGAAGTTCGCGGTCTCGTTGATCCGGCGCGCCGCGCGGGTGCCGGAGAGTGCGCCGGTCAGGGCCATCGGCAGCGCGGCGTAGGTGTTGAGGAAGGTGGCGAGGAAGACCCCGCGGGTGATGAACGGCGCCGTGAGGGCGGAGCCGATGCGCGCGAGGCGCGCGCCGTCCTCGACGAGGTCCATGTCGACCCAGGAGGGGGTGTCCTCCATCGCGGCGAGGAAGGCGCGCAGCTCCTCCGGCGCGTCCGGCACGGCGTCGATCCCCTCACGGCAGGCGCGGCGCAGCATCGCCACCAGTGTCTTCGTGCCGTAGCGCGGCTCGAGCGAGGCGTACGGATCCGCGACCACGTCGCCGAGGAGCGTGGTGGTCGCGATGAGTTCGACGGTCCGCTCGTCGTCGAGCGTTCGCGCGCGGCGCCCCAGCCGCGGGCGCAGGGTGGACCGGACCTCGGGGTCCGCGGTGTGCCGGTAGGGCGCCTCGGTGAAGTCGATCGTGCCGTACAGGCCGGGCTGCAGGGCCGCCTGGGAACGCACCCGCTCATCGAGTCCGGGGTAGTGCCGCATGGGAACGCTCCTTAACTTTCATTCCGTAAGTACGACCATGACAGGGTGTAAGTTACCCTGTCAAGGGAATGACGCGAACTCGTATGAGCGCCACCGAGCGGCGCGAGCAGATCCTCGACGTGGCGCACGGCATCGTCGCCGCGGAGGGCTTCCACGCGGCCACGCCCAAGCGCATCGCCGACGACGCCGGCGTGACGCGGACGGTGCTCTACCAGCAGTTCGGTGATCTCGCGGGGCTCTTCGTCGCCCTCATCGACCGCGAGGCCGACCGGATCGGCGCGCAGTACCTCGAGGCCGTGGCGGAGGTGGCGCCGGACTCGGGGAACGATCCCTTCGTCTCCGCCTTCGAAGGGGCGGTCCGCGCCATCGACGGGAACCCGACCGGGTGGCGGCTCTTTCTGCTGCCGCCCGAGGGGGCGCCGCCCGCCCTGCATGAGCGCCTCGCCGAATCGCGGGACGCCGTGGTCGCGTTCATGGAGCTGAGCCTGCGGAACACCTTCCCGGGCATCGAGGATCCCGAATACCTGGCGCGCGTGGTGCACGCGACCGCGTGCGAGCTGTTGTGCCTGCACCTGACGGATCCGGAGAACGCCACCGTCGAGCGGCTCACCAGCCTCATCCGCCGTCTCCGCACCTTCGCGCCGCCGCCCGCGTAGCGGGCGTCCGGCTACTCCGGCAGGAGCCGGGCGAGCAGGCGGCGGAGCGTGGCCGCCTCCTCGTCGGACAGCCGTGCGCTGAGGAGCTCGTCCTCCGCGGCGCGGATCCGCTGCTGAGCCAGGCTCTGCACCGCCGCGCCCTCGGCGGTCGCGGTCACGGTGCGGCGGCGCGCGTCATCCGCCTGTTCCCGCGCGACGAGGCCGCGCGACTCGAGGTCGCCCAGGTGCTTCCCGAGGCGGGTGGTGTCGCGCCCTGTCCGCCGTGACAGCTCGACCTGGGAGACCGCGCCGCCCCGGAGCAGTGTGGTGAGGATGGCGTACTCCCACATGGATACCCCGGTGTCGCGCAGGATCGGCTCCTCCAGTGCCAGCAGGCGGTGCCCGAGGACGCCGACCGCTTCGGCGAGGTCGGGGCCGGGGGTGGGGTCGTCTGTGACCACGATTCCTCCATTTCCTCTACCGTGGTGCATGAATATCGTCTACCGTGGTGCACGGTAGAGCCGTGCCGTCGATACTCGAACCTACGTGGAGGCCTCATGGACACAGCGGACCTGGACCGTGCCGCGCGGGAGTACGTCGCCGTCCTCTCGGAGGCCGCGGCGGCGGACCTCGAGGCACCCGCCGGGAATCGCACCGTCGGCGGGCTGACCGACGACCTGATCGGCCGGATCGCGCAGCTCGCCACCGCCCTCGGCGCGGGCCCGTCGCCGTCGCCCGACGGCGCGGTCGGAGCGGCGTCCGGCGGCGCGGGACCGCCCGACCTCTACGGCACGGGCTTCGAGCGACCCTTCCGTCGCGCGGTCCTGCGGCTCGACAGCGCCGCCCACGGCGCACCGTCGGACCCGCGCGCCGCGGCGGACCTCGCGGCCCTGACCCGGGACATCGCCGCCGGCGCGCAGGCCCTCGGACGGGCACTCGGCATCGCCTGAGCGGGCCCGACCGAACCGGACATCGGCGCGGGCGGGTCGGATACGGTGAGCGAATGTCTTCGAACATCGAATCTCCCGCGGCGCCGCCCCAGCCGAAGGACGCGGCCACCGTCGTTCTCGTCCGCGACGGAGCGGACGGGATCGAGGTCTTCCTGCAGCGCCGCGTGCAGCAAATGGCCTTCGCCGGCGGGATGACGGTCTTCCCCGGCGGGGGCGTGGACCCGCGGGACGGCGAGGCCGACCTCGCCTGGCAGGGCCCGGCCGCCCCGTGGTGGGCCGAGCGCTTCGGCGCCACCGAGCGCGACGCCCGCCAGCTGGTGTGCGCCGCCGTGCGCGAGACCTTCGAGGAGTGCGGCGTCCTCCTCGTCTCCGCGGCCGACGGCGGCGCGCCCGACGTGGCGGCCCTCGCGCCCGCCCGCGCCCGGCTCGAGGCCAAAGAACTCTCGCTCGCGCAGTTCCTCCGCGACGAGGAGCTCGTGCTGCGCGCCGACCTGCTGCGGCCGTTCGCGCACTGGATCACGCCGAAGAACGAGAAGCGCCGCTACGACACCCGCTTCTTCCTCGCGGCCCTGCCCGCCGGCCAGCGCGCCGACGACCGCACCAGCGAGGTCGAGGAGGCCGGCTGGCGGACCGCCGCGCAGGCCCTCGCGGACTGGTCCGCCGGTCGCTGTTTCCTGCTGCCGCCCACCTGGTCCCAGCTGCGGGCCGTGGCCGAGCACCGCACCGTCGCCGAGCTGCTCGCGGAGGAGCGCGTGATCGAGCCGGTCGAGCCCGAGCTGCCGCTCGGCGGCGCGATCGACTCCCTGCAGTTCGCGGAGGCCGCGGAGTACGTCGCGTCGATGCCGGCGAACATCCCGCGCCCCACGCTCTGACGGCGGCGCCCGGCACCGGCGCGTAGCCCGCTATTCACCCGCGTTCTCACAGGATTCACCGACCCGCTCGGTCGCGGTTCACCGGCAGGTCGCCTGACCGGCCCACTGTGAGGTCATGAGTACACCGGGAACACTGCTCACCGGCCGGACCCCCGCACGCGAGATCCTGATCCACGGCGCCGAGTACGAGGTGGTGCTCACCACCCGCGCCGACGACGTCGACACGGTGCAGCGGCTGCGCTACGAGGTCTTCGGCTCGGAGCCGGGCTTCGAGGCCTCGATGGCCGGCGTCGTCGACGGCCGCGACGCCGACCGCTTCGACGAGTTCTGCGACCACCTCGTGATCCGCCACAAGCCCAGCGACGCGATCGTCGGCTGCTACCGGATCCTTCCGCCGCCCGGCGCGATCGCCGCCGGCGGGCTGTACCTGGCCACCGAGTTCGAGCTCGGCGCCCTCGACCACATCCGCCCGGAGACGCTGGAGATGGGGCGCGCCTGCGTCCGCGCCGACCACCGCACCGGCGGCGTCCTGTGTCTCATGTGGGCCGGCCTGCTCGCCTACAGCGACCTGCGCGGCATCCGCTACGCGATGGGCGCGGTCAGCGTCCCGATGCAGTACGAGGGCTACGGCCGCGGCGCGACGGTCCGCGCGGTCCGCGAGCTGGTCGACGCCAAGCATCGCGCCCAGTGGGTCGTCACCCCGCGTACCCCGGTCGAGGAGATCACCGCGGAGCCCGCCTCCCGCCGGACCTTCCCGCCGCTCGTCACCGGCTACCTGCGGATGAACGCGGAGATCCTCGGCGCCCCGAGCTTCGACCCGGTCTTCGACGTCGCCGACTTCCCGATGATCATCGACCGCACCCGGTTCAACGTGCGGTACCTCGAACGCCTGCAGCAGGCGGCGGGAAGCCTCTAGCGATGATTCCCGTCGCGGAACTGACCCGGCACCCCTGGCAGCAGACGTCTCCGTGCGACGGGGCCTGCTCCGCCGGGGAGCCGCAAGAAACCGCGGCCTGGCTGCGGGCCGTGCGCTGGGCCGCGCTCGTCGCGGTGATGGTGGCCGGCCTGCTCGCGCTGGCGCTCGCGTACCCCTGCGGCGCCACCGCCCGCCGCGTCGTCATTCGCGGCGGAGCGCGGGCGATGTTGTTCTCGCTCGGCATGCGCGTCGAGCCCGTGGGCAACGTGCCGCTGCGCTCCCTCGTGGTCGCCAACCACCAGTCGCTGCTCGACATCGTCGCCATCGCCTCCATCGCGCCCGCCGCGTTCGTCGCCAAGGCCGACATCTTCGACGTCCGGCCGATCGCGGCCCTGATGCGCGCCTTCGGCGCGATCCCGCTGCGGCGCGAGCGACTGCGGGAGCTACCGGCCACCGTCGATCACGTCGCGGACCTGCTCCGACGGGGCGGGACCGTCGCCCTCTTCCCGGAGGGCACCACCTACTGCGGGGCCCACCGCGGTGAGTTCCGGCCGGCCTTCTTCCAGGCGGCGATCGACGCCCGCGCCGACGTGGTGCCGGTCTCGCTGCGCTACTCGATGCGGCTGCCAGGTCCCGCGCGCGGCGCGCGGCAGAGCACGGTCGCGGCCTACGTGGGGTCCGACACCGAGATCGGCACGCTCTCCCGCGTGATCGCGGCGCGCGGCGTCGCGGTGCGGGTGCACGCGACCGAGGTGATCGACGCCGGTCAGTGGGTGCCCGCGGGCCGCGGGGCGCTCGCGGCGCGGGCCGAGGCGGCCGTCTTCGCCGACGCCGAGTTCTCTAACGCCGCCGCGCCGCTGCCGCTCGCGGCCTGAGCGCGGAGAGGTGGAGGACCGCCGATATCGGTGGCGCCGTCGTCGCGCGTATTCTTGGGACGCGATGACTCCCGACCGCGAGAACCCCGTCTACCTCGACCACGCCGCGGACACCCCGATGGTGCCCGAGGCGTTGGCGGCGATGGCGCAGGCCGCGGCCCGGCCGGGCAACGCCTCCTCGCAGCACGGCTCCGGCCGCCGGGCCCGCCGCATCCTCGAGGAATCGCGCGAGTCCATCGCTCGAGACCTGGGCGCCCGCCCCTCCGAGGTGATCTTCACCGGCGGCGGCACCGAGGCCGTGAACCTCGCCGTCAAGGGCCTGTACTGGGCCCGTCGCGCCGAGAACCCCGCCGCGGTCACCGTGATCGCCTCCGCGATCGAGCACCACGCCGTGCTCGACGCGATCGAGTGGCTCGGTAAGCACGAAGGCGCCGTGGTGCGCCTGCTGCCCGTCGACCACCGCGGGCTGGTCGACCCCGCGGACCTGCGCGCCGCGCTCGACGAGGCTGCCGGCACCGTCGCGCTGGTCAGCGTCATGTGGGCCAACAACGAGGTCGGCACGCTGCAACCGATCGCCGAGCTGGCCGCCGAGTGCGCCCGCGACGGCGTCCCGATGCACTCCGACGCCACTCAGGCCACGGGACACGTGCCCATCGACTTCGACGCCAGCGGTCTCGCCGTGCTCACCAACGCCGCGCACAAGTTCGGCGGCCCCCAGGGCGTGGGCACCATGCTCATCGGCCGCAGCGTGGTCCTCGTGCCGCTGGCCCACGGCGGCGGCCACGAGCGCGACCTGCGCTCCGGCACGCCGAACGTCGCCGGCGCCGCCGGCATGGCGGCCGCGCTCAGGGTCGCGATCGGCCGGATGGACGAGGAGTCGCCGCGTCGCGCCGCGTTGCGCGATCGCCTCATCGCGGGCGTCCGCGGATTCGAGGGCGCCGTCATCAACGGCGGTGCCGCGCACGGGATCCCCGCGCTGCCGGGCATCGCCCACGTCTCCTTCGCCGGCTGTGAGGGCGACTCCCTACTCATGCTGCTCGACGCCCGCGGGATCGAGTGCGCCACGGGTTCCGCGTGCAGCGCGGGTGTCGCGCGCGTCAGCCACGTCCTCGAGGCCATGGGCGCCGATCCCGGCGTCGCGCGGGGCTCGCTGCGCTTCTCCTTCGGCCCCGAGAACACGGAGACCGATGTCGACGCGGTGCTCGACCTGCTCGGCCAGGTCGTCGACCGCGCCCGCGCCGCCGGGCTCAGCTTCACGGGGGCCAGCTGATGCGCGTGCTGGCCGCGATGAGCGGCGGCGTGGATTCCGCCGTCGCCGCGGCGCGGGCCGTCGAGGCCGGTCACGACGTGGTCGGCGTGCATCTCGCGCTGTCGGAGGCGCCGGGCACCCTGCGCACCGGCTCGCGGGGCTGCTGCTCCAAGGAGGACGCGGGCGACGCCCGCCGCGCCGCCGACGTGCTGGGCATCCCGTTCTACGTGTGGGACTTCGCCGACCGCTTCCGCGAGGACGTGATCGACGACTTCGTCGCCGCCTACGCCGCGGGAGAGACCCCGAACCCGTGCCTGCGCTGCAACGAGAAGATCAAGTTCTCCGCGCTCGCGGAGCGGGCCTACGCGCTGGGCTTCGACGCCGTCGCCACGGGCCACTACGCGCGCCTGTCCGGCGGCGAGCTGCGCCGCGCCGTGGACGCCGACAAGGACCAGTCCTACGTGCTCGCGGTGCTCACCGCCGAGCAGCTCTCCCGCGCGCTGTTCCCGGTCGGCGACACCCCGAAGCCGCTGATCCGCGAGGAGGCCGCCCGCCGCGGCCTCGCCCTGGCGGACAAGCCCGACAGCCACGACATCTGCTTCATCCCGTCCGGTGACACCCAGGCCTTCCTCGGCGCCCGCATCGGCGTGCGGCCCGGCGCCGTCGTCGACGGCGAGACCGGCGAGCGCCTCGGCGAGCACGCCGGCGTCCACGAGTTCACCATCGGCCAGCGCAAGGGCCTCGGCCTGCCCGGCCCCGCCCGCGACGGCGAGCCCCGTTACGTCACGGCGATCGACGCCACCACCGGCGACGTCACCGTGGGGCGCGGAGAGCGCCTCGACGTCACGCGCATCGTCGCCGACGGTGCCGTGTGGACGTCCGGGAGCGCACCGTCGGGTCCCGTCGAGGCGATGGTGCAGGTCCGCGCGCACGGCGGGCTCGCCCCGGTCACGGTGTCCGCCGACGGCGACCGGCTGGTCATGGACCTGGCGACGCCGCTGCGCGGCGTGGCCCCCGGGCAGGCCGCGGTGCTGTACGCGCCGGACGCCGAGCGCGGCGACCTGGTCCTCGGGTCGGGCACGATCCGCTCGACCGCGCACGACGCCGCGCATGTCTGATCCCCTCGCGCCGCTGGTCGGGGGAGTGACGGGGATCGGCTCGGTACCGGGCACCGACCCGCGCGAGGCGGCCGCCACCGTCGTGGGCGAGCTGGAGGTGCCCTTCCTGCCCGAACTACCGAACCGGGGGATCGGCGCCGACATGATCGGCCGCGGCGCCGGGCTCCTGGTCGACATCGGGTTCGACGTCTCCACCACCGGGTACCGGATCGGCGTCCCCGACGGGCGCGTCGCGCGGCTCACCGCCGACTACCTGGAGCGCGACTTGGACGCCCTCGAGGAGGCCTACGAGGTCGCGCGGCGGCGGGGTGGTGGCCTGGTCAAGACCCAGGTCGCGGGCCCGCTGACCCTCGCGGCCGGGCTGGAGCTGCCGAACGGGCACCGCGTGGCCCGGGACCGCGGGGCGATGCGCGACGTCGCCGCCTCCCTCGCGGAGGGCCTCGTCCGCCACGTCGCCGACCTGCGTCGGCGCCTCGGCGCCGACGTGGTGCTGCAGCTCGACGAGCCGTCGCTGTGGTCGGTCGTGCACGGGACGGTCCCCGCGCTCACCAAGCTCGATCCGGTGCGGGCCGTCCCCGCGCCCGAGGCGGCCGAGATCCTCGCGTCCGTCGTCGAAGCCGTCGATGCGCCCGTCCTTCTGCACCTCTGCGGCCGGATCGACTGGGACGTCGTGCGGCGCGTCCCCATCGACGGTGCGCTGCTCGACGCGACCCGCCTGACGGCGACCGACTACGAGGGCTTCGGCGAGCTCGCCGAGTCGCGCACGGTCGTGGGGCTCGGCCTCGCACCGGCGACACCGGCGCCGCGTCGTCGCTCGCCCGCCGACCTGGCCGCCCCGGCGATCCGCCTCTACGACGAGGTCGGCCTGCCGCGCCGCGATCTCACCCGCGCCACCGTCACCCCCGTGTGCGGTTCGCCCGGTTCGCCCGGAATTCGACCGATTCTCGACGCCTGCAAGGAGATTCGCGCCGTCTTGGCGGAGGCTTCGGCGGAGTAGCCCGCTACACTTCGGCGATGTTCCCGACCACCGGGGCAGTCGATGGTGCAGATACCGCCTGGCTGCTCGCCGCGTTCGCGCTCGTGCTGTTGATGACCCCGGGCCTCGCCCTGTTCTACGGCGGCATGGTCCGTAGCAAGAGCGTGCTCAACATGATGATGATGTGCCTCACCGCCATCCCGGTGGTGTGGCTGCTGTGGGTGGCCTTCGGCTACTCGATGACCTTCGGCCCCGACCGGGGCGGCGTCGTGGGCGACCCGACCACGTTCGCGGGCCTGCGCGGCCTGCTCGGTGCGTTCGGTGCCGACGGCTCGGACGCGGGCGCGGTGCCGCTGGTCGGGCAGGTTCCCGCGCTGCTGTTCGTCGCTTTTCAGGCGGGCTTCGCCATGGTCACCGTCGCCCTGATCGCCGGCGCGGTGGCCGACCGCATGCGGTTCGTCTCCTGGCTCGTCTTCGCCGCGCTGTGGGCGACGCTGGTCTACTTCCCGGTCGCGCACTGGGTGTTCTCCGTCCCCGGCCTCACGGCCGAGCACGGCGGCTGGATCGTCGAACACCTCAAGGCGATCGACTTCGCCGGCGGCACCGCGGTGGAGGTCAACTCCGGCGCCTCGGCGCTGGTCATGGCGCTCCTGCTGGGGCGCCGCGCGGGCTGGCCGCGGGATCCGATGCGACCCCACAACCTGCCCTTCGTCATGCTCGGGGCGGGTCTGCTGTGGTTCGGGTGGTTCGGCTTCAACGCCGGCTCGACGCTGGCGGCGAACGGCGCGGCGGCGCTGATCGTGGTGAACACCCTCGGGGCCGGCGCGGTGTCGATGGTGTCCTGGCTGGTGGTCGAGAAGGTGCGGCACGGCAAGCCGACGTCCTTCGGTGCCGCGTCCGGCGTGGTGGCCGGGCTGGTGGCGATCACGCCGTCATGCTCGGCGGTGACGCCGATCGGCGCGCTCGCGGTGGGCGCCGCGGCCGGGGCGATCAGCTCGTACGCGATCGAGCTGAAGTACCGCTGGCGCTACGACGACTCGCTCGACGTGGTGGGCGTGCACCTGGTCAGCGGCGTCGTCGGCATGCTCATGATCGGTCTGGTCGGCAGCGCCTCCGCCCCGGCCGGGCGCGACGGCCTGCTGTACGGCGGCGGCGTCGACCAGTTGTGGCGGCAGGCCGTCGCGGTGATCGCGGTCCTCGGCTACGCGATGGTGGTCACCCTCCTCATCGGACTGGCCCTCAAGGCGACCATCGGGCTCCGGGCCGACCCGCAGCACGAGGCCGACGGCCTCGACGACGGCCTGCACGCCGAGTCCGCCTACGACTTTTACGTGGTGCGCGGCGGGCGGCTCGAACCCGGACGCTGATGCTGCCGCAAAGGTATCGTGCCGCTATGACCGGATCGCACCGTTTCACCGCCCTCGTCGTTGCCCTGATCGCCGCGGGCGCGCTCGCCGGATGCTCCTCGAACTCGGGCTCGGACGCGGCCTCCACCCCTGCCCCCGCGTCCTCCTCCGCCTCGGTGCCCCCGCAGTCGGCCGCGGCGATCCCCGCGCACGTCCCCGGCACGTACGCGAACGGCGACTGGGTCGTCCGGCTCGCCGCCGACGGGACGTGGGAGGAGGACCTGCGCGGCCAGGTCAACGCCTACGGTGGGAACTACACGGTGAACGGGGATCAGGTGGTGCTCCGCGACCGCCGCGGGTCGAGCGAGACGGCCACGCTGCAGGGCGACGAGCTGCGCCTGCCCTCGATCACGCTCACGCGCCGGTAGGCGCGTTCCGCTCTCGGCGATCTTCCTCGACAGCCTGCCACGCCCTGAGTAATCATGTAATCATGTAATCAGGACCGACTGAGGAGGTCTCCCATGATGGCAGGACGAGGACCGCGCGGAGCGGTGCCGGACGCGAAGGACGCGGGCGAATGGTTCGCCGGACGACTCCCGGAGGGCTGGTTCGACGGTCCGCCGACCGTCACCGTCGACCGCGAGGAGATCGTCGTGGTCGGCGCGCTGCCGGCCGGCGGCGAGGACTCCACCGCGCAGCGGGAGGGCCGCGCCGCGCGGTTCCGCGAGGAGACGCGCGAGAAGCGGATGCGCATCGCCGACGAGGCGCAGGAGCGGTACCAGCGGCGCGTCTCCTGGGGCGTGGACACCGGATCCGAGACGATCCTCTACACCCACCAGGCGATCCCGGTGATGACGCGGCTGCGGCAGCCCGAGCGCCTGGTGCTGGACACGCTGGTCGATGCCGGGGTGGCGCGTTCGCGCGCCGACGCGCTGGCCTGGTGCGTGCGGCTCGTCGGCGAGCACACGGAGGACTGGCTCGGGCAGCTGCGGCAGGCCATGAAGGACGTCGACGACCTGCGGGAGCAGGGCCCGGGGCTCTGACCGGGGCTCAGTCCCCGTCGAGGGCGGCGATCGCGCGCTTCGGCGCGATCTGCCGGAAGCTCGCGTCGACGAGCTCGCGCACCTCGTCCCAGTCGACGGCACCGATCGTCAGGTCCACGCCGAGCCAGCCCGCGGACGCCATGTACGCGGGGAGGTAGAAGCGCTCGTCCTGTTCGAGCGCGGTGCGTTCGGCGGGATCGGCGATGAACAGCACACTGGTGTTGCGCTGCTCGTGCGGCCGCGTGGCGGTCTTCTTCGTGCCGCCGCCGTACACCGCGAACATCTTGCCGCACCGGAAGGTCGGGCGTCCGTGGGCGATCTTCTCGGTCGCCTCCGGGAACGCGAGCGCGATCTCCCGCACCCGGGCGAGCGCCGGATCGTCGTCGGAGAACATGATCGGATGGGGCATGCCGCCGAGCGTAGCGCTCGGCGGCATGCCCCATCCGCGTGTTCGGACCCGGTCAGGCCGCGTCGGTGGTCTCCAGGGTGTCGGTGTCGACGGTGTCCGCCTCCGCCGTCTCCGGCTCGACGGTGGCTTCCGCCGCCGTCGCGGGGGCCTCGGCGGCGGGCTCCGGGGACGTCTCCGTCTCCGGCGGCGTCGTGGATCCGGTCGACGGGGCGTCGGGAGCACCCGTCTCGGACGCCTCGGCGGCAGGGGTGACCGTCGGCCCGGACTCCGCCGATATGGCGGGATTTGCGGGCGCCCCGCCGGAGGTCACCACGGTCCCCGGGGCGTCGTCGGCCGGGGCTGCGAGCGCCGCGGCAGCGACCGGCGCCTCGGGTGCTGCGGGCTCTGCGGCGGCCGGCGTCCGGCCGCCGAGCGCCTGCTGCGCCAGCGGGATGAGCGTGCCGATCCGCTCGACGTCGTCCTTGATGGTCACGCTCTTGATCCAGCTGTCGAGGGCGGTGAACGGCGCGAGCGGCGTGATCGGGATGGTGCCGAGGCCGAAGGGGTTGGCCAGCTCGATCAGTCCGACGCGGGGGAGCAGGCTCGGCGCGGCACCATCGATCTTGGTGATCGTGGGCAGGCCGAGGTAGTTCGGCCGCACGGTGCCGTTGACCTCCGCGGACGGGAACACGGTGAGGCGGTAGCCCATCCAGTCCACGGTGATCGGCGAGCGCAGTCCGTAGTCGCTGGTGAGTAGGTAGCTGGTCGTCGTCGTCGAGCTGACGTCGACCCGCGGCTTGCCGTTCTCGTCCAGGACCGGGGCGCCGTTCTCGTCGACGACCGCGTGGGACGTCTCGGTGGTGCGCACGTCCTTGGTCAGCCGGAGGAAGTCGTTGGTCACCTTGAGGCGCTTCTCCTCGGAGAGGAGAGCGGCGATGGCGTCCTTGACGAACGGGTTCTCCATCAGGCCGGTGAGCTCGGTGAAGGGGACCTTGCTGAGATCGCCGCCGGCGACGGCGGTGAGCAGCTGGAGTACGCCGGGGGTGAGGACCTGGCTGAGCGCGTTGCCCTTGCCCAGGAACAGTGACGTCGGATCGGTGAGGCCCCACTGGGTCTGGCGGCTCTGGCCGTCCTTCGCGGTGCGGAGGTCCTTGTAGTAGTCGAACAGGCCCAGGGTGTTACTGCATTCGCCGAGCCCGGACGAGGAGGCGGACGTGCCCACGCCGAGGCAGCTGACCTCCTTCAGGTCCGGCAGCTTGAGCTTGTCGACGGTGTCCATCAACTCGTTGATCGTGGCGGCGTCGATGTTCAGCCCGGCGGGCAGCATATTGAGGTTCTTCGCGAAGGTGAGGACCCTTTCGATGACCTTCGAGTCCTGGATCTTGTCGAAGCTCAGCGGCGTGCCGAACCAGTCGAGGCCCACCTTGCTGGTGTTCATGTTGAGCGCCAGGGCCAGGCCGAGGTCGGCGTAGGCGTTCGAGGTCGCGTCGACGCCGTCGGCCCCGGCGAGCGCGAGGGCGAGCTTGTTCTTGGTCCGGGCCAGGGCAGTGCCGCCGTTCATGGCGAGTGCGAAGGTGAATCCGTCGCCGAGGATGGTCGACTTCCCGATGAGGTTCGGCAGGGCCGCGTCGATGATCGTGGGCTTCGTGTAGTCGTAGGTGACGCCGGTGAGCAGGCTAGCGATCTTCAATGCCTCGGTGCGCGCCGCCAGGTTCTTGTCCGTCCGGATGAAGATGCCCTGCATGACGACCGGCAGCGCGGCCGCGGCCTTGATCTGGTCCAGGGTCTGGTAGCGGCCCATGGCGAACGGGTCGATGTCACTCAGCCCTGCCAACCCCAGGCCGATCGCAGCGAGTCCGGTGGGTTTCGCCGCGAGCACGCTGAGGATCCCGAACGGGGTCTGTACGCCCATGGGCACGTAGAAGCCCAGCGCGCCGGCGCGAGGGCCGAGGTCGATCGTCACCTGATCGGCGATACTGGCGAGATCGATGCGTCCGGGGAGGATCATGGCGGCGCCGGTGCCGGTCGCGCCACCGCAGTCGACGTTCGCTCCGCCGCCGCCGGTGCCGAGGGCGCCGGTGCGGCAGGACTCGACGAGCTTGGCGACCGCCGGGTTGTCGAGCAGCCCCAGCACCTTCTGGAAGTCGATCCCGCTCAGATCGGGGTTCGACGGGTCGAGCTTGGTGATGTCGATGCCCAGGTCGCGCAGGCTCGTGCCGCCGATCGTGATGTCGAACGGCGCTCGGGTCTCCGCGGCGGACGCCGCAGGCGCTCCGACGGTGCCCACCAGTGATGCGGTCGCGGCGACGGCGACCACCCCGGTGCGCCAACCGGTCCGTCGGCGAATCATCCGATGACTAGCCACGCGGCGTGCGCGGCGGGCGGCCCGGTTCGGTTGCTGGGTCGGCGAAGCTGGTGAATTATCGATCATCATGTGGGCTTCCTCGTTCTTGAAACTACCCAGTTCGTTGGTGGCGACAACAGACGCTGTCAGTGGGGACGCTAACGCAAGGCGTGATCTGTGTCACGATTTCTCCCGATTGGCACTCTGGCGAGTCTGAACGTCGTCGTGGTGAATCCATCGGACTTCTGTGCACTCGCGGAGTGAAACATGTTCTAATTCGAGGATGCGGGAACACGGCGTACGCACGGGGATCGTTCAGTTCACCTCAGATCGGGGCCTGACGCCCCAGCGGCTCGCGCCGCTGATCGAGGCGGCCGGCTTCACGTCCTACTTCGTACCGGAGCACGGGCACATCCCCACCCGGCGCGATGCGGCGCACCCGGGCACGGGCACGGCCGAGCTCCCCGACGACCGCTACCTCCGCACCCTCGACCCGTGGACCACACTGGCGGCGGCCGCGGCGGTCACCGAGCGGATCGAGCTCGCGACGGCCGTCGCGCTTCCCGTGCAGGCCGATCCGATCACGCTCGCCAAGACGATCGCCACCGTCGACCACCTCTCGAACGGGAGGGTCTCGCTCGGCGTCGGCTTCGGCTGGAACCTCGACGAGCTCGCGGACCACGGCGTGCCCGCGGGCCGGCGCCGGACCATGCTCCGCGAGTACCTCGAGGCGATGCGTGCGCTGTGGCGCGACGAGGAGGCGGAGTACGACGGCGAGTTCGTCTCCTTCGGCCCCAGTTGGGCGTGGCCCAAGCCGACCGGATCGGTGCCCGTGCTCGTCGGTGCGGGAGCCACCGACAAGAACTTCACCTGGATCGCGAAGAACGCCGACGGCTGGATCACCACCCCGCAGGACCGGGGTATCACCGACGCCGCCCGCCGGCTCGCCGAGGTGTGGCGGGAGCACGGGCGCGACGGTGCGCCCCGCATCGTCGCGCTCGACGGCCGTCCCGACGGGGACCGGCTGGCCCGCTGGGGTGAGGCCGGAGTCACCGACGTGCTGTACCCCGCGGTCGACTCCGACGAGGCCGCCGCCGGCGAGTACCTCCGCCGCCTGGCCGACGCCGTCGGCGCAGCGGCCGGCTGACCGCGGCCGGCTGACGACGGGACCGGCGACCGGCGTGGAGCCGCGACGACTCGTCAGTGCCAGCGACTAATCTTCAGGGCATGTCGAAGGAGCTGACCGAGGACGACCGCCGCGCATGGCAGGAACTCGCGGAGGAGGTGCGCGGGCACCAGTTCCGGTATTACGTGCAGGACGCGCCCGTGCTGTCCGACGGGGAGTTCGACGCGCTGCTGCGCCGCCTGCAGGAGATGGAGTCGGCGTTCCCGGAGCTCGCCGTCGCGGACTCGCCCACCAAGCTGGTGGGCGGCGGCTTCTCCACGGAGTTCACCGCGGTCGACCACCTCGAGCGGATGATGAGCCTCGACAACGTCTTCGACGAGGGCGAGCTCCGCGACTGGATCGCCCGCGTGCAGAAGGACGTCGGCGGCGAGGTCGTCTTCCTCACCGAGCTGAAGATCGACGGCGTCGCCCTCAACCTGGTGTACGAGAACGGCTCCCTGGTGCGCGGGGCCACCCGTGGCGACGGCCGCACCGGCGAGGACGTCACGCTCAACGCGCGCACCCTGCGGGACGTGCCGCACGTGCTCACCCCGTCGGGCGAGTTCCCGATCCCCGAGGTGCTCGAGGTGCGCGGCGAGGTCTTCTTCCGCCTCGCCGATTTCGAGGAGCTCAACGCCGGTCTCGTCGCGGAGGGCAAGCCGCCCTTCGCCAATCCCCGTAACTCCGCCGCCGGGTCGCTGCGCCAGAAGAATCCGCAGATCACCTCGCGGCGCCGCCTCGGGATGATCTGCCACGGGCTCGGGCGGATCCAGGGGGAGTGGTCGCCGACCTCGCTGCACGACGCCTACCGCGCGCTCGCGGCCTGGGGCCTGCCCGTGTCGGCGCACACCAAGCAGGTGTCGGGAGCCGACGCAGTGGTGGAGCGCGTCTTCTACTGGGGCGAGCACCGGCACGACCCGGAGCACGAGATCGACGGCCTGGTGGTGAAGGTCGACGAGATCTCCGTGCAGCGCCGCCTCGGCGCCACCTCCCGCGCGCCGCGCTGGGCCATCGCCTACAAGTATCCGCCGGAGGAGGTGACGACCAAGCTGCTCGACGTCCGCGTGAACGTCGGGCGCACCGGACGGGTCACGCCGTACGCCTACATGGCGCCGGTCACCGTCGCCGGCTCGACGGTGGAATTCGCAACGCTGCACAACCCCTCCGAGGTGGAGCGCAAGGGCGTTCTCATCGGCGACACTGTCACGATCCGCAAGGCGGGTGACGTGATTCCCGAGGTCCTCGGCCCGGTCGTGGACCTGCGCGACGGCACGGAGCGGGCCTTCGTCATGCCCGTCACCTGCCCGGAGTGCGGGGCCACCCTCGCCCCGTCGAAGGAGGGCGACGCCGACATCCGGTGCCCCAACACGGAGACCTGCCCGGCCCAGCTCCGCGAACGGCTCTTCTACCTCGCCGGGCGCACGTGCTTCGACATCGAGGGGCTGGGCTACGAGGCCGCCTCCGCGCTCACCGCGTCGCCGGTGCTGCACAACGAGGGCGACGTCTTCGGGCTCACCGAGGAAGACCTGCTGCAGGTCCCGCTGTTCACCAACGACGGCGGCACCCTCTCGGCGAACGCGGTGCGCCTGCTCACCAATCTCGATGTGGCCAAGAACAAGCCGCTGTGGCGCGTCCTCGTGGGCCTGTCCATCCGACACGTGGGTCCGTCGGCCGCCCGGGCCCTCGCACAGGAGTTCGGCAGCCTCGACGCGATCGCGGAGGCCGACGTCGACCGGCTCGCCGAGGTCGACGGGGTGGGGCGCACGATCGCCGAGGCCGTGATCGACTGGTTCACCGTCGATTGGCATCGCGAGATCGTCGAGAAGTGGCGCGCCGCCGGCGTGCGCCTCGAGGACGAGCGGGACGAGTCGGTGCAGCGCACCCTCGAGGGCCTGTCCATCGTGGTCACGGGCTCGCTCCAGAACTACTCGCGAGACGAGGCCAAGGAGGCGATCCTGGTGCGCGGCGGCAAGGCCGCGGGCAGCGTCTCGAAGAAGACGGCCTTCGTCGTGATCGGCGACGCGCCCGGTTCCAAGGCCGACAAGGCGGAGCAACTGGGCGTCCAGATCCTCGACGAGGACGGCTTCACCACCCTCTTGACGGAGGGCCCGGACGCGGTGCGGCCACCGTCGGCCGAGGAGCCGGTCGCCGAGGAGCCGGTCGCCGAGGGGCCGGCGGCGGAGTGAGCGCCGGGGCATGAGCGCCTCGCCCGCGGTGGGCCGCGCCCTCGACATCCTGCTGCTCCTGGCCGGCAAGCCGGGGCCGGTGTCGGCGGCCGTCCTGGCGCGGGAGCTCGACCTGCCGCGGTCGTCGGTGTACCACATCCTCACGGTCCTGCAGGACCGCGGCTTCGTGGTGCATCTGCCCGAGCAACAGGGTTACGGACTGGGCGTCACCGCCTTCGAGATCGGCTCGGCCTACTTGCGGCACGCCCCGCTGGAGCGGCTCGCGCAGCCGATCCTGCACCGGCTGGCGATCCAGCTCGGGCAGGCCGTGCACCTCGGCGTACTGCACGGCAACGAGACCCTGTACCTGCTCAAGGAGCGGCCCTCCTCGGGTCCGGCGGCCGAAGTCTCACTCATCACCGACGTGGGTGTACGGCTCCCGGCGCACCTCACCGCCAACGGCCGAGCGATCCTCGCCGCGCTCCCGGACGCTCAGGTGGCGGCCCTGTACACGCGGTCGTCGGCGCTGGTCAGCCGCACCGGCCGTGGTCCGCGCACGCTTGCGGAGCTGCGCCGGCTCCTCGCGGACACGCGGGAGCGCGGCTGGTCCGATGAGGTGGAGGACGTGACGCCGGGGCTCCGGTCCGTGGGTGCCGCGGTCTTCGACCACAGCGGGCATCCCGTCGCGGCGCTCTCCACCACGTGGCGACGGCACCTCGCCCTCCCAGAGCCCGGCACCGTCGGGGAGGTCCTGCGGGAGGGCGCGGCCCGGCTGACGGCCAGGATCTCCGGGCGCGCGCCGGAGTAGTCGCGGCTACGCGTCGAAGACGCCCTCGAGCCGGTACCGGGTGCCGGGGTGCAGGAGTCGGGCGACCGAGACGACGCGGTCGCGGGACCAGGTGCGGCGGCGGATCATCAGGCCGGCCTCGTTCTCGCCGAGCTGCAACAGGCGGCCCTGCTCCGCGGTCGGCGTGACCGCCTCGACCACGTGCTCGCCGCGCATCAGCGGTGCGATCTCCATGAGGTAGTCGTGCGGGGTGCGGTGGGTGAAGTCCTGACTCAGGTAGTCGGGGGCCTCCGCGGCGACCACGAGCCGGTCCTCGAGCTGGATCGCGCGGTCGTCCTCGAAGTGCACCAGCACCGAGTGGAAGACCTCGGCGCCCTCGGGGACGTCGAGATCCGCGGCGCCGCGGGGGTCCGCGGATTCGGCTGTCAGGGTGAGGACATCGGCGCGGTGCCGGTGCCCGCGCGCCGCCACCTCGTCGGCGATCGAGTGCACCTCGAACAGCGCGGAACTGGCCTTCGGTTTCGCCACGAAGGAGCCGACGCCGGCGGTGCGCACCACGAGGCCCTCGGCGGTGAGCTCGCGCAGCGCGCGGTTCACCGTCATCCGGGACAGGCCGAGCGACGTGGCGAGCAGGGTCTCGGCGGGCAGTTGCTGGCCCTCTGTCCAGTGCCCGTTGGCGATCTGCTCCACGACGAGCTCCTTGAGGCGGCGGTACGCCGGCCCGGGGAGCCGCTGCGCACGATAGAGCGAAGCGACCTCCGTGTCCGCAATCGTCACCGTGGAACCTCCTCGGTGAGCACACTACCCGGCGGGCTTCCCCGCAGATGGTGTCTCGGATGCGAGACGCGACGGTGCCGTGCCTGGCCGCAGTGGGTGGATGCCGTGTGTCATGGATCACGACAGCACTTCCGTCCCCTCGAGAGGACTCGCCTCCATGACTCACGACTTCTCCGCCGGCGCCCGTCCCGTGCGCGCCCCGCACGGCCTCGAGCTCTCCTGCCGCGGCTGGCAGCAGGAGGGCGCGATGCGCATGCTCATGAACAACCTCGACCCCGAGGTGGCGGAGCGCCCGGACGACCTCGTGGTCTACGGCGGCACCGGCCGCGCCGCCCGCAGCTGGGCGGCCTTCGACGCCATCGTGGCCACCCTCAAGACCCTCGCCGACGACGAGACCCTGCTGGTCCAGTCCGGCAAGCCCGTCGGCGTCTTCCGCACCAACGAGTGGGCGCCGCGCGTCCTGCTCGCCAACTCGAACCTGGTGGGCGACTGGGCGAACTGGGAGCACTTCCGGCACCTCGAGGCCGAGGGCCTGATGATGTACGGCCAGATGACGGCCGGCTCGTGGATCTACATCGGCAGCCAGGGCATCCTGCAGGGCACCTACGAGACCTTCGGCGCCGTCGCGAAGAAGCGCTTCGGCGGCACCCTCGCGGGCACCATCACCCTCACAGCCGGCGTGGGCGGCATGGGCGGCGCGCAGCCCCTCGCGGTCACCATGAACGACGGTGTCGCGATCTGCGTCGACGTCGACGAGTCGCGGATCGACCGCCGCATCGCCCACGGCTACCTCGACACCAAGGCCGCCACCCTCGACGAGGCGCTGGAGCTGGCGATCGCCAAGCGCGACGCCCGCGAGCCGCTGTCGATCGGCCTGGTGGGCAACGCCGCCGAGGTGTTCCCGGAGCTGCTCGCGCGTAAGGCCCCGATCGACATCGTCACCGACCAGACCTCCGCGCACGACCCGCTGTCCTACCTGCCCGTCGGCATCGCGGTCGAGGACTGGCAGAAGATGGCGGAGAAGGACGCCGCGTACTTCACGGAGGAGTCGCAGAAGTCGATGGCCGCGCACGTCGAGGCGATGGTCGGGTTCAAGGACGCCGGCGCCGAGGTCTTCGACTACGGCAACTCGATCCGCGACGAGGCACGGAAGGGCGGCTACGACCGCGCCTTCGAGTTCCCCGGCTTCGTGCCCGCCTACATCCGGCCGCTGTTCGAGGAGGGCCTCGGCCCCTTCCGCTGGGCCGCGCTCTCCGGCGACCCGGAGGACATCGCCAAGACAGACAAGGCGATCCTCGAGCTCTTCCCCGAGAACGAGCACCTCAAGCGGTGGATCACGATGGCCGGTGAGAAGGTTCACTTCGAGGGCCTGCCCGCCCGCATCTGCTGGCTCGGCTACGGCGAGCGGCACCGCGCCGGCGTCAAGTTCAACGAGATGGTCGCCGCGGGCGAGATCGGCCCCCTGGCCATCGGCCGCGATCACCTCGACTCCGGCTCCGTCGCCTCGCCCTACCGCGAGACCGAGGCCATGGCCGACGGCACCGACGCCGTCGCCGACTGGCCGCTGCTCAATGCGCTGGTCAACACGTCGTCGGGTGCGTCCTGGGTGTCCATCCACCACGGCGGCGGCGTCGGCATGGGCCGCTCGATCCACGCCGGCCAGGTGTGCATCGCCGACGGCACCGATCTCGCCGCGCAGAAGCTGGAGCGCGTGCTCACGAACGACCCGGGCATGGGCGTGATCCGCCACGCCGACGCGGGCTACGAGTACGCGAACGAGGTCGCCCGCGAGCGCGGCGTCCGCATCCCCATGCAGGAGAGCTAATGTCGTCCGGCTGGACCGTCGTCGACGGCATCGGCTCCCTCGTCACCAACGACCCCGAGACGGGGGAGGGGCGGCTCGGGCTGATCCGCGACGCCGCCGTCGTCATCGGCGACGGTGCCGTCCAGTGGGTCGGCCCGTCGGCCCGCGTGCCCGACGGTGCCGCCGGCACGCGGATCGACGTCGAGGGCCGCGCCGTGCTCCCGGGATTCGTGGACAGCCACTCGCACACCGTCTTCGGTGGCGACCGGGCGGAGGAGTTCGCGGCCCGGATGACCGGTGCCGCGTACGGCGCCGGCGGCATCCGCACCACGATCGCCGCGACCCGCGCCGCGTCCGACGAGGCGCTGTCGGCCAACGCCGCGCGGCTCGCGGCCGAGGCGCGGGCGCAGGGCACGACCACGCTGGAGATCAAGACCGGGTACGGCCAGACGGTGCTCGACGAGTCGCGGAGCCTGGACGTCGCGGCGGGCGTCTCCGACGAGGTGACCCTGCTCGCCGCGCACGTCGCGCCGCCCGAATACGCGGGGCGGCAGGATGATTACGTCGCGATGGTCATCGACGAGATGATCCCGGCGTGCGCGCCGCGGGCCAAGTGGATCGACGTCTTCTGCGAGGAGGGCGCCTTCACGGAGGAGCAGTCCCGCGCGGTGCTCACGGCCGGCATGGCCGCGGGACTGGTGCCGCGCGTGCACGGCAACCAGCTTTCGTACGGCGCGGGCGTGCGGCTCGCGGTCGAATTGGGCGCCGCCTCGGTGGATCACGTCACCTACACCACCGACGCCGACGTCGAGGCCCTCGCGGGCGGGAGCACCGTGGCGACGCTGTTGCCGGGCGCGGACTTCAGCACCCGCAACAAGTACCCCGACGCGCGGGCGCTGCTCGACGCGGGCGTCACCGTCGCCCTGGCGGCCGACTGCAACCCGGGCACGAGCTACACCACGAGCATCCCGTTCTGCATCGCGCTCGCGGTGCGGGAGATGCACATGAGCCCGGACGAGGCCGTGTGGGCCGCTACCGCCGGCGGCGCGGCCGCGTTGCGGCGCACCGACGTCGGGGCCGTGCGCGTCGGCATGCGGGCCGACCTGACGGTGCTCGACGCCCCGTCGCACCTGCACCTGGCCTACCGGCCCGGCGTGCCGCTGGTATCCCAGGTGTTCTCGGCCGGAGTCGGGCGATGACGGACCGGGCACCGTCGGCCTGGACGGGACGCGACGACGGTCCCGGCCCGGAGCACTTGCGCTGGCACTCCGCCATGGGTTCCGGTCCGGTCCCGGGCGCGACCTCGCTGATCGGCTTCTCGAGCGACGCCGGCGTGGTGCGCAACCTCGGTCGGCCCGGGGCCGCCGCGGGCCCCGCCGCGCTGCGCGGAGCGCTCGGAACACTGTCTCTCGCGGCGGATCTCGCGGTCACGGACCTCGGCGACGTGATCGTCACCGGCGACCACGATCTCGAGGCGGGGCAGGCGCGGCTCGGCGCCGCGGTGACGTCCGTCCTCGACGACGGCGGCCTCCCCGTCGTCCTCGGCGGCGGCCACGAGGTCGCCTACGGCAGCTATCTGGGCATCGCGGACTCGCGGATCGTCGCCGACGGCGGGCGCCTCGGCGTCCTGAACCTGGACGCGCACTTCGATCTTCGCGTGGCGCCGCGGCCCAGTTCCGGCACGCCGTTCCGGCAGATGGCGATCGCTGAGGAGGCCGCCGGACGGAGGCTCGACTACGTCGTCGTCGGGATCTCGCAGCCGGGCAACACCCGCGCGCTGTTCGACGAGGCCGAGCGCCTCGGCGTGCGCTACCTCCTCGACGACGAGTGCGGCGTGCTGTCGATGCCGGCCGTGGAGCGCTTCGTGCAGGACTTCCTCGGCGGGATCGACGCGCTGTACCTCACGATCGATCTCGACGTGCTGCCCGCGGCCGTCGCCCCCGGCGTCTCCGCGCCGGCGGGCCTGGGAGTGCCGCTCGAGGTGATCTCGCGGGTGTGCGACGTGGTGGCCGCGAGCGGCAAGCTCCGCCTCCTCGACGTCGCCGAGCTCAACCCGTCGCTGGATGTGGACAACCGCACGGCCCGAACCGCCGCCCGCCTCATCCACCGCATCGTCACCCGCCGCTGAGCGAGGGGCTGAACGCGCGGCGCGGCGGACCGTCCGGCCCGGGTCCCTCGCGCCGCGTTCCACTCGTGCACCGGAGGTGGGCCGATAGTCGATCCGCACAGCCATGCGTTCCATGCATGGCTCGAAACCTGCTGTGCACGAACTATTTCGATCGTGGCACTCAGGCCTCCCTTGTCGGGCGGTCTCCGCGAGCCGGGGATCGGCGGTCGCGGATGCATTGCGTACGTCCCGTCCAGTGGGCGAGGCACCGTGCTGCGCCCGCGCGCCGGCCCGTGCAAAACCCGCCGGGCACAGCTTCCCGCTGCGTTTCGTCCCCCGCGCGACNCCGATCCGCGCGCCCNACGTTCGANCCCCCACGGGAAGCCGCGCTTTCGGCAGGGGACCGGTTGACCCCCGAGCGGCGTTCGGTCCCCCACCGGACGCCACGAATGCTCCGCCGGGATGGTTCCGGCGGCGGTGCCCCACCCATGCGCGAGACGCATGGACCCGGCCCCCAAAACCGTTCTCACCTGTGGAAACGGTAGCCATGCGTGAAACGCATGGCTACCGTGGCGACGACACCTTCCGCTGTGCCGAATCCGGAGCGAGGCTCACGCCAGTTCGCCCGCGACCTTCTCCGCGGCGGCCACGAGCGCGCCGGATGTGGCGAGCTCGACGACGGCCTCGATCTCGGGGGCGAGGTAGCGGTCCGTACCGGGACCCTCGACGCGGCTGCGGATGAGGTCGCGGACGGCGCCGGTCGGCGCGGCGGGCTGCAGCGGCGCGCGCATGTCGATGGCGCGGGCCGCGGTCAGCGCCTCGATCGCCAGCACGCGGGTCAGGCCGTCGATCGCGCGGCGCAGCTTGCGCGCCCCGGACCAGCCCATCGACACGTGGTCCTCCTGCATCGCGGAGGAGGGGATCGAGTCGACCGACGACGGCGCCGCGAGACGCTTGAGCTCGGAGACGATCGCCGCCTGCGTGTACTGGGCGATCATGTGGCCGGAGTCGACGCCCGGGTCGTCCGCGAGGAACGGGTTCAGCCCGTGGTTGCGGGCCTTGTCGAGGAACCGGTCCGTGCGCCGCTCGCTCATGGACGCCACGTCGGCGGCGACGATGGCGAGGAAGTCGAGCACGTACGCGACGGGTGCGCCGTGGAAGTTGCCGTTCGACTCCACCCGGCCGTCGAGGGTGATGACGGGGTTGTCCACGGCGGCGGCCAGCTCGTAGCCGGCCACGGTCTCGGCGTGCGCGACGGTGTCGCGGGCGGCGCCGGTCACGATCGGGGCGCAGCGCAGCGAGTAGGCGTCCTGCACCACGGTGGTGTCCTCGCGGTGGCTCGCGACGATCGGCGAGCCGTCGAGCAGGCGCGTCATGTTCGCGGCCGCGACGGCCTGGCCGGGCTGCGGCCGTAGGGCCTGCAGGTCGGCGGCGAAGACCCGGTTGGTGCCCATGAGGCCCTCGACGCTCATCGCCGCGGTGATATCGGCGAGCTTGAGCAGGCCGCGCAGGTCGTGGCAGGCCATGACGAGCATGCCGAGCATGCCGTCGGTGCCGTTGATGAGGGCGAGTCCCTCCTTCTCCTCGAGCACCACGGGCTCGATGCCGGCGGCGGCCAAGGCCTCCGCGGCGGGGACGAGCGCACCGTCGGCCGTACGGACCGTGCCCTCACCGATGACGGCGAGCGCGCAGTGCGCCAGCGGCGCGAGGTCGCCCGAGCAGCCCAGGCTGCCGTACTCGTGCACGACGGGGGTGATGCCGGCGGTGAGCAGCGCTGCGTAGGCCTTCGCGACCTCGGGGCGCACGCCGGTGCGGGCGGTGGCGAGGGTGGAGAGACGCAGCAGCATGAGGCCGCGGATGACCTCGCGCTCGACCTCCGGCCCGGAGCCGGCGGCGTGCGAGCGGATCAGGCTGCGCTGCAGCTGCTTGCGGAGCTCGGTGGGGATGTGCCGGGTGGCGAGCGCACCGAAGCCGGTGGACACCCCGTAGACGGGCTCCGGGCTGTCGGCGAGCGCGCGGATGTGCGCGCGGGTCGCGGCCATCGCGTCCAGCGACTCCTGCGACAGCTCCACGGCGGCGCCCTCGCGGGCGACCCGCAGGACGTCCTCGGGGCTGACGGGGCCGAGGCCGACGGTGACGGTGCTCATCAGATCTTCTCCATTTCGATCTTCGGGGTGCGGGGGAGGAGGCGGAACGCGACGGCCAGGATGACCAGCCAGGCCGCGCCGACGTAGAGGGCCACGCGGGTGTCCGCGTGGAAGGCGAGCAGGACGGTGACGAAGACGAGGAAGGCCATCGTGATCAGCTGGCCGTAGGGCCACAGCGGTACGGGGAACGTCAGGCCCGCTTCCTGGTCGGGCGTCATCGAGCGGCGCGCCTTGTACTGCGCGGCCAGGATCATCAGCCAGACGAAGATGGTGGCGAAGGTGGCGATCGAGGCGATCACCGCGAAGACGTTCTCGGGGATCAGCCAGTTCAGGACGACGCCCACCAGCAGCGCCCCGGCCATGATGACGACGGTGAGGTAGGGCACGCCGTTCCGCGACACCTTGGTCAGGGCCTGTGGTGCCTGCCCGCGCTGCGCCATGCCGTAGAGCATGCGGCCGGCGCCGAAGACGTCGCTATTGATCGCGGAGAGCGCCGCGGTGATGACGACGACGTTGAGGACCGCCGCAGCGGGGCCGACGCCCAGGGCCTCGAAGATCTGCACGAAGGGGCTGCGGTCCTTGGTGATCTCGTTCCACGGGATGATCGCCATGATCACCGCGAGGGTGAGCACGTAGAACAGCAGGATGCGGATCGGCACCGTGTTGACCGCGCGGGGGATGGTCTTCTCCGGATCCTTCGCCTCGCCGGCGGTGATGCCGATGATTTCGCTGCCGCCGAAGGCGAAGATGACGATGGCGAAACAGCCCAGGAAGCCGCCGAGACCGGTGGCGAAGAAGCCGCCGTTCGACCACAGGTTGGACACGCCCTGCGAGGTGTCGTGCAGGCCGAAGCCGAAGATGAGGACGGCGATGCCGCCGGCGATCATCGCGATGATCGCGGCGATCTTGATCAGGGTGAACCAGAACTCGAGCTCGCCGAAGGTCTTGACGCCCACCAGGTTCACGGCGGCGATGAACAAGATGATCGACAGCACCCAGATCCAGCGCGGCACGTCGGGGAACCAGAAGCCCATGTACACGCCGAACGCCGTGACGTCGGCGAGCGCGACGACGATCATCTCGAAGATGTAGGTCCACCCCGTCATGAATCCGGCGAGCGGGCCGAGGTTCGCGGAGGCGAACTCGCCGAACGAGCCGGCGACGGGGTTGCGGACCGACAGCTCGCCGAGGGCGCGCAGCACGATGTAGATCGCGGCGCCGCCGATGACGTACGCGACGAGGACCGCGGGGCCGGCGGATTGGATGGCCGACGCGGAGCCGTAGAACAGGCCCGTGCCGATCGCGGAGCCCAGGGCGATGAAGCGGATGTGGCGCGCGGACAGGCCGCGGACCAGGGGGGAGCCGAGGTCGCTCAAGGGGACTCCTTAGCGGACGTGCGGAAATGTGTGGCGGGTCACACTGCAGTATGTATAGCGCTGTCTATACAAATGCGCAAGACCTGGCCCGGTCGAATCCGGCACGGCGGGACTTAGCGGACCAGCACCGTCGCCACGATCCCCGCGAGGTAGCCCAGCCGGGCCACCTCGGACGGGCGGAAGTCGGGCCCCCCGGGTCGGCCGACGAGCACGACCTTGCCGATCGCGCCCAGCGGTGCCGCGGCCAGTTTGGTGTCGAGCTGCTGCCAGGCGTCCGGCACCCAGTCGGCCTCGGCGTCGAGGGCGACGGGGCCGCTGAGCGGAAGGAAGTCGAGGTGTTCGGGCGGCGTCTCCGGCAGACCCGACGAGCCGAAGACGGGCCACGACGTCTCCGGGGTGTTGCCGAGAACGGCGCACCAGCCCACGCGCAGCACCCGCGGCACCTGGTCGGTCAGCATCTGCAACTGATCGTGGCCGGCACCGGCCACGTGGTCGATGAGCTCCAGCTCGCGGTGCGTGTCCAGCACGTCGGCGTACGGGCGGATGGAATCGACGGTGATGCCGTCCAGGGCCTCGGCCGCCGTGATCAGGGTGTCCGGCAGCGACTGCGGGCCGAGGTCCACGACGATGTCGTCGACGGCGAAGCCTTCGCCGCGCTCCACGACGTCGAGCGAGAGGATGTCGGCGCCCACCGAGCCGAGGGCCACGGCCAGGGAACCCAGGCTGCCGGGACGGTCGGTGAGGCGGACGCGTAGGAGGTAGGACACGCCTCCGATTGTGGCACCCGGCCCCGTGTGGCGCTGACTCCGCCCGGGCGCGGCCCGTCGCCTGTGACGGACCGGCGGGGACGTCGCGAACATCACACCGCCTCGGTTGGTGTCGCGGACCGTCGGCCCCGACACTGGTACGCATGCCCCATACCGAGACCCGGTCGGAGGCAGGAGCGGCCCACAAGGCCTCGCTGACCTCCGTTGCCCGACGCATCGCCCCCGGCCGCGAACACGAATTCCTGGCCTGGACCGACGCGGGGATCGCGCTGGCCCGTACCTACCGCGGCTTCCTGGGCGGCGGGTGGGTCCGGTCGGCGGACGACCCCGAGCTCTACTTCGTGATCTACCGCTTCGCCTCCGACGAGGAACTCGACGACTGGCAGCGCTCCCGGGTGCGTAAGCACTGGCTGGAGCGGTGCGAGGGTCTCGCCGTCGAGACCGCCACGCACCGCCTGTCCGGGATCGAGGGCTGGTTCTCCCCGCAGTCCGACGGTGCCGGGCCTGTCGCGGCCCCGGTGGCGAAGGTTCCGCCGCGGTGGAAGCAGGCCGTCGCCATCTGGCTCGGCTTCTTCCCGCTGTCGCTGCTCATCAACTTCCTGGTGCTGCCGCACCTGACCTTCCTGCCCGCGCACGGCTGGGGCCTCGCCGGCCGCACCCTGATCGCGACGCTGATCAACACCCCGCTCATGGTCTTCCTCGTGCTGCCGTGGGTGACCGCGCGGATCAAGCCGTGGCTGGAGCGCCGCTCGCTCACCTGATCTCGAGCTGAGCAAGAACGGTCAAGCGGCGACGGGTTCCGGCGGTCGATACTGGTTCTCATGTCCGAACCCGCCGATCCGCTGCGTCGACTCCTCGAGGCGGTCCTCGCCGACCCGCACGACAGCCTCGACGCCATGGCCGCGGGAGCGCACAGCTCTCTGCATCACTTCGCCCGGCAGGTCCGCGCCGGCGCGGGCGAATCGCCTGTCGCGCTCCGTCGCCGGGTGCTGCTCGAGCGCGCCGCGTGGCAGTTGCAGCGCGGGTCGACGGTGACCGACGCCGCCTTCGCCGCGGGGTACGACTCCGTCGAGGGGTTCATCCGGGCCTTCGCCCGCGCCTACGGTCACTCGCCGTCGCAGCTCCCGGCTTCCGTCGGGCACTGGCTGCCGTCGCCGAACGGCCTGCACTTCCACTCGCCGACGGTGCTGTACGTCGAGGACGGGCACGAGGAGTCGACGGGGGACGTGCTGGCGCTGCAGGTGCAGCACGACGCGGCCGACATCGGTGCGCTCCTGAAGGTGGTCGCGGGGCTGCCGGCCGAGGAGTACCGGAAGGTCCGGCTCCCCGGATCGACCCCGCGACACTGGGATGGCCCCGACGAGTCTCTCGCCCAGGTGATGTGGCACCTCGTGCACAGCACCGAGCCGTGGTTGGCAACCGTCGCGGGCGATTCCGAGCCCCAGCGCGATCCCGACGCCGACCCCGACGTCCTTCGCGGGCACCACGAACAGATCTCGCCGCGGTGGCTGGGGATGATCCGCGACATCGAACGGCGCGGCGCGTGGGGCGATCGCGTGATCGACGCGCTGTGCGACCCGCCTGAGTCCTTCCTGCTCTCGCAGATCGTCGCGCACGAGCTGACCTTCTCCGCGCATCGACGGCTGCTGGCGCGCTGGATGCTCGTCGACGCCGGCGTCGCCCTCGACGCCCCCGAACTGGATCCCGACCCCATCATCTGGCACCGACGCATCACCGGAGGAGCATCATGACCGCCTACTCGTACTACACCGCGTCCACTCTGGACGGCTTCCTCGCCGATGAGAACGACAGCCTGGACTGGCTTCTCAGCCAGCCGATCGACGACGGCGGGCCGATGAACATCGAGGAGTACATGAACGGCGTCGGCGCGATCGTGATGGGCTACACCACCTACCAGTGGGTGGTCGATCGGGTCGAGGCCGGCGACGAACCCTGGTACTACGGCGATTACGCGGTGTTCGTGTTCACCCACCGGGACCTGGAGCCCATCCATCCGGGTGTGCGCTTCGTGGCGGGCACGCCGTCCGAGCTCCGCGCGACGATCGAGGCGGCGGCGGGGGAGAAGGGCGTGTGGGTGGTCGGCGGCGGCGACCTGGCGGCGCAGTTCGCCGAGGCGGGCATGCTCGACGAGGTGATGATCAGCTACGCGCCCGCTACGGTCGGGTCCGGGCGGCCACTCTTCCCGCGCGCCTTCGACTTCGAGCTCGTCGAGTGGGCGCGCAACAAGGCCTTTCTCTGCGGCCGTTACCGCGTGGTCGGGGCACGGTCCGCCGAGTCGTAGTCGGCGCGGGCCCGGTGCACCGCGGGCATGTTGCTCTCGGCCCACCGCTTGAGGTGCTGGACGACGACGAAGAGCGACTCGCCCAGCTCGGTGATCGTGTACGTGACCGTGACGGGGACCGTGGCCTCGACGTCGCGGGAGATGAGGCCGTCGCGCTCCAGGGTGCGCAGGGTCTGGGTGAGCATCTTCTGGCTCACGCCCGCCACCTCGCGCGACAGCTCCGAGTACCGCTGCGGGCGTTCGTGGAGCGCGCACAGCAGGAGGGTGACCCACTTCGACGACAGCTGGTCCAGCAGTTGCCGGCTGGGGCACTGCGCGAGGAAGGCGTCGTACTCCAGTCGCTCGATCTCGCGTCGCTGGGCGGCCGTCGTGGTCGGCATGGTGATCCTCCGCGTTCGTTACGCACTCTCGGGTATGTACTTCCCATTGGAGAGTAGCGCTGCGATGGTGATGAAGCAACGCCCCGAACCGCGGGGCGATCGACGGAAGGAACCCATCATGCAGGCAGTCACTGTCGTCCCGGGCGGCGCTCCCACGCTCGTCGAGCTCCCCGTTCCCACGCCGCGGCCGGGCGAGGTGCTCGTCCGGATCGGGGCGGCGGCGGTCAACCCGGTCGACGGCTTCACCGCCGTCGGTGGCCCGCGCGACGCCGGCTGGATCGGCCCCGACGCCGTGCTCGGCCTCGGCTGGGACCTCGCGGGCGAGGTCGTCGCCGTGGCGGACGGCGTCGCACTCGCGCCCGGCACCCGCGTCGCCGCCCTCGTCGCCGACCCGACGGTCGCCACCTTCGCGGAGTACGTCGCGCTGCCGGCGGCCGACGTGGCGGTGATCCCGGAAGGGATCGGCACCGTCGACGCGGCGGCGCTGCCGCTGGCGGCGCTGACCGCGGCCCAGGCCCTCGACCTCGCCGGCGAGCCCGGGGGAGAACTGCTGATCACCGGCGCCGCGGGCGCGGTGGGCGGAGTCGCGGTCGTCCTCGCCGCGCGCGCCGGGTGGACGGTCACCGGCCTCGCGCGACCCGCCGATGCCGAGGGCACACGCGCCCTCGGTGCTGTGGCGATCACCGACCTCACCGGCGAGTACGACGCGGCACTGGACACCGCGGCGCTCGGAGTGCCGGTCGCTGCGGCGGTCCGCGACGGCGGCGCGTACGTCGGCGTGCTCCCCGGGGCCGAGCCCCGGACCGACCGGATCCGTTCCGTCGCCGTATCGGTGCGCGCCGACGGGGCCCGCCTGGCGTCCCTCTTCGACCTCGTCGCGCGAGGAGTCCTGGTGCCCCGCGTGCGCACGACCGTGCCGCTGGCGCGCTTCGACGAGGCGCTGACCGCGGCGGCGACGCGCGGTGCCCGGGGCAAGGTGGTCATCACGGTGCCATGACCGCCGTGTGCGGGCGCCCGGGTGCGCCGCATAGGATCGAGGGCATGTCTGCCATCTCCCGGGACGAGGTCGCCCATCTGGCGCGCCTGTCGCGCCTCGCCGTCACCGACGAAGAGCTCGACGTCTTCGCCACGCAGCTCGATTCGATCCTCGAGCACGTCAAGGTGGTGACCGAGGTCGGCGACGCCGACGTCGCGCCGCTCACCCTGCCGGTCGGCAACATCAACGTGAACCGCGCCGACGCACCGTCGGGCAGCCTGACGCCGGAGGAGGCGCTCTCGGGCGCCCCGAACCGCGAGGGCGACCGCTTCGCCGTGCCGCGCATCCTGGGGGAGGAGTGACCGTGACCGATCTGCGAGCATCGAACGAGATCACCGGCGCCACCGCAGCCGACCTGGCCGCGAAGATCCACTCCGGCGACCTGAGTTCCGTCGAGGTCACCCAGGCGCACCTGGACCGGATCGCCGAGGTCGACGGTGACCTCGGTGCCTTCCTCCACGTCTCCGGCGAGGAGGCCCTTGCGGCCGCGCGCGCCGTCGACGAGGCCCGGGCCCGCGGCGAGCAGCCCGCGTCCGCGCTGGCCGGCGTGCCGCTGGCGCTCAAGGACGTCTTCACCACGACCGATGCGCCGACCACGTGCGGTTCCAAGATCCTCGAGGGTTGGACCGCGCCGTACGACGCCACCGTCACCGCGAAGCTGCGCGCCGCCGGCATCCCGATCCTCGGCAAGACCAACATGGACGAGTTCGCCATGGGCTCGTCGACGGAGAACTCGGCCTACGGCGTGACCCGCAACCCATGGGCCGCCGACCGCACCCCGGGCGGCTCCGGCGGCGGCAGCGCCGCGGCGCTCGCCTCCCACGAGGCACCGCTCGCGATCGGCACGGACACGGGCGGCTCCATCCGCCAGCCCGCCTCGCTGACTGCCACCGTCGGCGTGCGCCCGACCTACGGCGCCGTCAGTCGCTACGGCCTCGTGGCCTGCGCGTCGTCGCTGGACCAGGGCGGGCCGTGCGCGCGCACCGTCCTCGACACCGCACTCCTGCACGAGGTGATCGCCGGGCACGACCCGCGCGACTCGACCTCGCTCGACGCCCCGGTGCCCGATGTCGTGGCCGCCGCCCGCGCCGGCGCCTCCGGCGACCTCAAGGGCGTCCGGGTGGGCCTGGTGAAGGAGTTCGGCGCCGACGGCACCGAGGCCGGCGTCCAGGCGTCCTTCGAGAAGGCCGTGCAGCAGCTGCGGGACCTGGGTGCGGAGACCGTCGAGGTCTCGCTGCCGACGCTGCAGTACTCGCTGGCCGCCTACTACCTGATCCTCCCGTCGGAGGTCTCCTCGAACCTCGCTCGGTTCGACGCGATGCGCTACGGCCTCCGGTCGGGCGACGACGGCACGCACTCCGCCGAGGAGGTCATGGCGCTCACTCGCGAGGCCGGATTCGGCCCGGAGGTCAAGCGGCGCATCATGATCGGCACCTACGCGCTGAGCTCCGGCTACTACGACGCCTACTACGGCAGCGCGCAGAAGGTCCGCACCCTGCTCGCCGCGGACTTCGCCAAGGCGTACGAGCAGGTCGACGTCATCGTCTCGCCGACCACCCCCACCACGGCGTTCAAGCTGGGGGAGAAGGTCGGCGATCCGCTCGCGATGTACCTGTTCGACCTGTTCACGCTGCCGACGAACCTGGCCGGCCACTGCGGGATGTCGGTGCCGTCGGGACTGTCCAGCGACGACGGCCTGCCCGTCGGCCTGCAGATCCTGGCGCCCGCGCAGGCGGACGACCGGCTGTACAAGGTCGGCGCCGCGTACGAGGCCGCCCGCGGCCCCGTCGCCTGACGGTGCTCCGACCCGCCCGGCCGACTACGCGGCCGGGTGGAGGTGGGTGGTGACGCCCAGCATGTTCCACGTGTTGATGGTGCCGACGGCGACGAGCAGGTCGGTGCGGCGCTCCTCGCCGAGGAGGCGGCCGGCCTCGTCCCACAGGGCGTCGTCGACCGCGTCGATGCCGCCGGTGAGCCGCTCGACGAAGGCCAGTGCGACGCGCTGCGTCTCGTCGAAGAAGGGGCTCTCCTCCCACGCGGCGACGCCGTAGATGGTGCGGGTGGGCGTGCCCAGCCGCTCGAGGTCGCTCGCGTGCATGTCGACGCAGTAGGCGCAGCCGTTGATCTGCGAGGCGCGCAGCTTGACGATGTCGTACAGGACCTTGCCGAGCGACTTCGCCAGCCGTCCGTCCAGCGCGACCAGCGCCTTGTAGGTCTCGGGCGACGACGTGGCTCCGGGGGTGCGGCTCATGGTGGATTCCTTCCAATAAACGGATATTGAATGTCCAGGTTTTGGGCCTGGGGTCTCTGGGCGGTTGCGAAGGGGGCTTCAGGCGCCGCCGAAGTGGCGCCGGGCGGCGTCGGCGACCCGCCGCGGCGTCGCGGCCGACAGGTCGGCGATGGAGGTGGCTGCCAGCTCGCGCCGCCACGCCAGCTCCGCGCCGCGCATGGCGTGGGCGATGCCGCACGGCTGCGCGAACTCGTTGCGCGGCTTGCCCTCGTTCATGCCGCGTTGTCGGATCTCGGTGCAGGCGAAGGCCGCTGTTCCTCCCTCGATGGCCGCGACGACGTCCATCAGGGTGATCTCGGACGCGGGGCGGGCCAGCCGGATCCCGCCCCGACGGCCGGGGAGGGATTCGGTGATCCCGTTGCGCGCCAGGGCCTGCAGTTGCTTGCCGAGGTAGGCGGCGGGCAGGTCGTAGGACTCGGCGAGTCGCGAGGCGGAGACGGGGGTGATGCCACCCTCGTCGAGCCAGTGCAGCAGCACGCACGCGTGTGCCGCCCACTCGACGCCCTCGCTCATCCGCATGCCTGCCCCCCTTAACCTGGACACAAGATATCCGGTTAAGTCGCGGCGGGCAAGCCCTCCCGCGCGACGAGGTCCGCGACCAGCTCCGAGCCCTGCCGCTCGTCGTAGCGGTGTCCCAGCCCGGGCGGCGGGGCGGTGGCGCCCAGCAGGTCGACGGTGGCCTGGACGAATGAGAGGACCGGCAGCCACGGCGGCCGCGGTGTGGCGCGACCGGACCCGGACGCCGCCCGCGCCGGCGGCGCGACGAGGAGGCGCGACGACCAGATCCCGACCGGATCGGAGGCGTTGAGCTGCGCGGGGCCGGTCACCGCGACGCCGGCCGGGGTGCCGACCTGCAGCGTCGCGGCGATCGGAACGTGGAGCTCCGCCGCCCGCCGCTGCGCGGCGAGGACGCCCACCGTGCCCAGGCTCTGCCCGTACACGCGGACCGGGGTCGACGGTGCCCGCCGGTGCAGCTCGTCGATCAGGGCCGCCGTGCTCGCCGCGGCGGCGTCGCGATGCAGGACGAACGACTGCCAGCTCGGCATCTCCGTGTACTGCACCGCCAGGATCGCGCTGTCCCCGTGCAGCGCCTCCTCGACGCCGCGCACGAAATGCGGGTCCACCCAGCCGGACCCGGTCGGCACCGCGATCACCACGGCCCGGCGAGCAAGGCCGCCCGCGGCGATGAGCCGGTCCACCGCCACCGCGGCCCGGGCGGCGGGGGAGGCGCCGTCGGCGAGCGAGGCGTACGCCCGTACCCCCTGCGACGACGACTCGATCCCCACGAAACGCTCGGCGTACGACGCGGTCTCCGCGGACGTCGCGGTCGCGGGCCAGGCGATCCCGGCGACGACCGCGACCGCCGCAAGGGCTCCCGCGGCGGCCCGCGCCCGGACGGGCCACAGCGTCGCGACCGCCAACGGCGCGGCCGCCACCGCGACCGCGAGCACGGAGAAGGCCATCGGCCCCACGGGATCCGCGCCGGCGGCAGCCCTGAGGTGGTTCTGCCACAGCACCCATCCGACCAGCGCCGCCGCCCCGAGGTACAGCGCGACGCGGCCGCCACCGTCGGACACCGCACGCCGGCGGACGACCGCCCACCCGACCAACGCCCCGATCGCGCCGAACACCAGGCACACCACGATCTGCACGACGACGGTGCGCGGCAACTGGTTCGGGAACAGTGCGCACGCCACCCCGATCGCGTAGCCCGTGAGCGCCCCGCCTCGGATCCGCGGCGGCGCGATCACAGCCGGTCCCCGGCCGTGAGCCAGCTGGTGACGACCTCGCGCACGGATTCGGCGCGCGGCGGACCGTCGTGCTGGCGCCAGGTGTTGGCGCGCACCGCCATCACCGTCAGCCCGGCGACCTCGGTGCAGTGGCGGCGCTGGGCGACGGGGCGCGCGGCGCAGGCGGCGGCGAGCCGATCGGCGAAGGTGTCGTCGATGCGGTGCCGTGCCCAGCCGCCCAGCGGGCGCCCGGCGGCGTCGGCGTGCCGCAGCAGGTCGTAGCCCAGGTCGTGCCCCTTGCACGGCGCGTCGAAGTCGGCCGGCAGGCGGACCACCGACGAGCAGTCGCCGTGCGGGTTCACCGCGTATCCCGGCCCTGCGGCCGCCGCGTACCCCAGCGTGCGGGGCACGGTGCGTACTTGGTCGGCGGGACTCTGCGCGGGATCGGTGATCGCGCGGACGGCGACGGCGGTCGCGGAATCCTCGCGCTCGGCGGTGTCGCCCGCGGCGGTGGGGAGCGAGATCCCGAACGAGAGGGGGACGGCGAGGACGGCTGCGGCGGCGAGCATGCGGCGGTTCATGAGAGCGACGCTAGGAATCCGGGACCGGTGCCCGGATCGGCTGCGCGAGGGGTTCGATATCACCCGGAAGTATGAGGACGTCGAGCGCGCGGTGCCCCTAGCGTTGCTCTCCATGAGGACGACCACGAAGAGGATCGAGCGGCTCGGACGCGCCACGGTGCGCGCCGGCCGGTACCTGGATCAGCAGAGCGCGCTGCACATCAAGGCCCCCGACGGCGCGCTGCACGCCACGCCGCTCGGGATCTTCCTGTCCCGGAAGATCAACTGGCTGTTCCTGCTGCTGGCGCTCATCATGTGGGCGGTCGCGTGGCCCACACTGAACGAACAGTTCGCCGTGCCGGCGGCGCTGCTGCCGATCTTCAGCGGCCTGTCCGTGCTGCCCATCGCCATCGCCTGGGCGCACCCGCGCGCCGCGTGGGGGATCGTCGCCGCGACGGCCGCGATCTTCCCGCTGCTGTGGTTCGACGCGAAACAGGACTGGCAGTGGAACTGGCAGGTCTCGCTGATCATGGCGATGCTGATCACCAGCTGGATCGCCTTCCTCAAGTGCTCGCCGCTCGACGCCATCGCCATCGCCGCGGCCTCGTCGATGTTGTTCTGGCTCAACGCCCAGGACGGCACGGGCGGTGGCTGGGTGGCGGGGATCCTGGTCTCGCTCGTGATCATCCTGCTGCTGCGGCTGGCGCTGCAGTCCCGCAACCGCCTCGAGGAGCAGACCGAGGTCAGCGAGCTCGAGCGCGGCCGCCGCGCCATCCTCGAGGAGCGCACCCGTATCGCCCGCGACCTGCACGACATCGTCGCGCACCGGATGTCGCTCGTGGTGGTGCAGGCCCAGACCGCGCAGTACCGCGTGCCCGACGTCTCCGAGCGCGCCCGCGCCGAGTTCGACGGGATCGCCGTCTCCGCCCGCGAGGCACTCAACGAGGTGCGTGCTCTGCTCGGCGTGCTGCGGCTCGACGACGCCTCGGCCGAGCTCGCCCCGGCGCCCGGCCTCGGGGGCGTCGACGAGCTCATCGACGGTGCCCGCGCGGCGGGGGTCGTGGTCGACTACCTGCCGCTGCCGGACCCGTCGGCGATCGGGGAGAGCACCGCGCTCGTCGCGTACCGGATCGTGCAGGAGTCCATCGCGAACGCCACCCGGCACGCGCAGGGCGCCGCGATCACCGTCGCGCTCACCCTCGATGCCGGGACGCTGAACCTGAGCATCGAGAACGGCCCTCGCACCTCCGACGCCGATCTCGGGGGACCGGGCTTGGGGCAGGGCATCCCCGGAATGGCCGAGCGGGCGCGCACCGTCGGCGGCTCGCTGTCCGCGACGCCGACGGCGGGCGGGGGCTTCGCGGTCCGCGCGTCGCTCCCGGCCCGCCCCGACGGTGCCACGGCCTAGGCTGGGTCCGTGCCCATCACCGTGTTCATCGCCGACGATCAGGCCATGGTCCGGCAGGGCTTCGGTGCCCTGCTGGGCGCGCAGCCGGACATTTCCGTGATCGGGGACGCCCCCGACGGGAAGGCCGCCGTGGCGGAGGTCGCGCGGCTGCTGCCCGACGTGGTGCTCATGGACGTCCGGATGCCCGAGATGAACGGGCTGCAGGCCGCCGCCGAGATCCTGCGCCGCCACGACGGCGTCCGGGTGCTCATGCTCACCACGTTCGACATCGATGACTACGTCTACGAGGCGCTGCGCGTCGGGGCGTCGGGCTTCATGCTCAAGGACGCGCCGGCGGAGGAACTGGTCCGCGCCGTCCGGGTGGTGCACGAGGGGCAGTCGCTGCTGGCCCCGTCGGTCACGCGACGGATGATCGCCGAGGTCACCGCGGCCCGGGCGCACCGCCGCACCGCGCCGCCCGAGCTCGCGACGCTCACGCCCCGCGAGCGCGAGGTGCTCGAGGCGGTCGCCGCCGGGCGCTCCAACGCCGAGATCGCGGCGGCCCTGTTCGTCTCCGACCAGACCGTGAAGACGCACGTCAGTAAGGTCCTGCAGAAGCTCGGCCTGCGCGACCGCGCGCAGGCCGTGGTCTACGCCTACGAGACGGGCGTCGTCACGCCCGGGTGAACTCCTCGTGAGATGTCATGACAGGTTGGGCGCGACGCGGCAAGATCGATGCCATGAGCCTGCGCATCGGAGTGTTGACCGGTGGTGGTGACTGCCCGGGCCTGAACGCGGTGATCCGCGCGGTGGTCCGCACCAGCGACTCCCGCTACGGCTCCGCCGTCGTCGGGTTCCAGGACGGCTGGCGCGGCCTCCTGGAGGACCGTCGGATCCAGCTGTCCAACGACGACCGCAACGACCGCCTCCTCACCAAGGGCGGCACCATGCTGGGCACCGCCCGCACCCACCCCGACGTCCTCAAAGCCGGCCTGGACCGCATCAAGGCCACCCTCGACGACAACGGCATCGACGTCCTCATCCCCATCGGCGGCGAGGGCACCCTCACGGCCGCCTCCTGGCTCGCCGACGAAGGCGTCCCCGTCGTCGGGGTGCCGAAGACCATCGACAACGACATCGACTGCACCGACGTGACCTTCGGCTTCGACACCGCGCTGACCATCGCGACGGACGCGATCGACCGCCTGCACTCGACCGCAGAGTCGCATCAGCGGGTGATGCTGGTGGAGGTGATGGGCCGGCACGCGGGCTGGATCGCCCTGAACTCCGGGTTGGCGTCCGGCGCGCACATGGTGCTCATCCCGGAGGTGCCGTTCGACGTCGAGGAGGTGTGCGCCATGATCAAACGCCGCTTCCAGCGCGGGCACTCGAGCTTCATCGTCGTCGTCGCCGAGGGCGCCAAACCCGCCGAAGGCACCATGGAACTGCGCCTCGGCGGTACCGACGAGTTCGGTCACGAGCGCTTCACCGGCGTCGCCCACCAGTTGGGTGTCGAGATCGAGAAACGGATCAACAAGGAGGTCCGCACCACCGTCCTCGGGCACGTCCAGCGCGGCGGCACGCCGACGCCCGCCGACCGGGTGCTCGCCACCCGGTTCGGCGTCAACGCCGCCGATGCCGCCCACGCGGGGGACTTCGGGCAGATGGTCTCGTTGCGCGGGTCTCAGATCGGCTTAGTTCCGCTCGCCGAGGCGGTCAAGCAGCTCAAGCGCGTCCCGCGGGAGCGCTACGACGACGCCGCGACCTTCTTCGGCTGAACCGGCGAGCCGATCCGCGGATTGGCGCCCCTGAAGCGAGCCTTAAGAAGCGTCATCCATGATTCCTGGCATGAATCCGAATCCTCCCTCGAACCCGGGCGGCTACCCGGGCCAGGATCCGTCGAATCCGAACGAGCAGACCCAGCTGCGCCCCACCTGGCAGCCCGAGACCCCGATCGGCGGCGCGCCGTCGTACCCGCAGCAGGGCGGCGCACCGTCGTACCCCCAGTACCCGGTGGCGCAGGGCTTCCCCGCCCCCGGCCAGCAGGGTGGTGTTCCCCCGTTCCCACCCGCGCCCGGAGCGCCCGGAGCGCCCGGCGGGCCCGGTGCGCCGAAGAAGCCGCGCCCGGCCTGGTTGATCCCCGCGCTCATCGGCGGCGGCGCCATCGTCCTGGTGATCGTGTTGATCGCCGGGATCGCCATCGCCAAGAGCGTCGGCGGCGGTGGTGACACCGGCTCGCCCGGCGGCACCGTCAAGGCCTACTTCGCCGCCCTGCAGGCGGGCGACGCCAAGAGGGCGCTGAGCTACGGCAAGGAGGCGCCGGCCTCCACCGAGCTGCTCACCGACGACGTGCTGCGCAAGCAGCGCGAACTGGCGCCCATCAAGGACGTGAAGATCGTCAGCGAGACCGACGGCTTCATGGGCTCGGTGCACCTGACGGTGACCATCGGTGCGGTGTCCTACGACGAGAACCTCAACCTCGAGAAGGTCGGCGACGAGTGGAAGCTGCAGACCGCGGCGGTCCAACTCAAGCCCTACTCGTCGTACGACTCGGACAAGAAGAACGTCACCATTCTCGGCAAGCCGCTGCCCGCCTCGGGCGTCGTGTACGTCTTCCCCGGTGCGCTGGACCTCGGCTCCGCCAACAAGAACCTGGTGCCGCAGCAGGAGAAGATCAGCGTCGGCGACAACAAGGGGCAGGCCCCGGTCGACGGCCTGTCGCGCTACAGCGTGGGCAGTACGTTCAGCATCGCCTTCGGCCTGAGCGATGCCGCCAAGACCTCCGCGCGCGAGCAGATCGCGGCGAAGTACTCCGCATGCGCCGCCTCGAAGGACCGGTACCCGTCCGGCTGCCCGCAGTCCGACTTCTCCGGCGAGAACGGCACGTACACCTGGACCGCGCCGAACGTCCAGGACATCGACCTCGGCGACACCGTCCGCGACGGGCAGGTGTCCTTCCGCGACAGCCGCCCGTGGACGTTCACCGCGACCGGGCGCGACGGCGCGCCGATCACGGGATCCGACGCGGGCTACGTCTCGGGCACGATCACGGTGACCGCCGACGCGGTGGCCGTCTCGGTCCGCTGACCGGCGCCCATTAGGCTGGGGGCATGAGTGCCGAGCTTGCCGATATCGACCTTCCCGAGTACGCGGACGTCGTCGCCCGCTACGAGCCCGTCATGGGCATGGAGGTCCACGTCGAGCTCGGCACGGCCACCAAGATGTTCTGCGGCTGCCGCACCGAGTTCGGCGCGGAGCCGAACACCCAGGTGTGCCCCACGTGCCTCGGCATGCCGGGCGCGCTGCCCGTCGCCAACCGCGAGGCGGTGCGCTCGGCCATCCGCATCGGCCTGGCTCTGAACTGCTCCATCCGGCCGAGCTCGGTGTTCGCGCGGAAGAACTACTTCTACCCGGACCAGCCGAAGAACTACCAGATCAGCCAGTACGAGGACCCGATCGCCTACGACGGCTACCTCGACGTCCCGCTGGAGGACGGCACCACGTGGCGCGTGGAGATCGAGCGCGCGCACATGGAGGAGGACACCGGCAAGTCCACGCACGTGGGCTCCGCGACGGGCCGCATCCACGGCGCCTCGCACTCGCTGCTCGACTTCAACCGCGCGGGCGTGCCGCTGGTCGAGATCGTCTCCCGTCCCATCGAGGGCGCGGGGGAGCGCGCACCCGAGATCGCGCGGGCCTACGTCACCGCGCTGCGCGACCTGCTCGCCTCCCTCGACGTCTCCGACGTCCGCATGGACCAGGGCTCCATGCGCTGCGATTCGAACGTCTCGCTCAAGCCGATCGGCGCCACGGAGTTCGGCACCCGCACCGAGACCAAGAACGTCAACTCGCTGCGGTCGGTCGAAGTCGCCGTGCGCTACGAGATGCGGCGCCAGGCCGCGGTGCTCGACGCGGGCGGCACCGTCGTCCTCGAGACCCGGCACTTCCAGGAGGGCGACGGGACGACCACAGCCGGCCGGCCCAAGGAGACCGCCGACGACTACCGGTACTTCCCGGACCCGGACCTCGGCCCCGTCGCGCCGCCCGCGGAGCTCGTCGAGGAGCTGCGGGCGACGATCCCCGAGCTGCCGTGGCTGCGTCGCGCCCGGATCCAGTCCGACTGGGGCCTGTCCGACGAGGTCATGCGCGACCTGGTCAACCTCGGCGCCATCGACAAGATCATCGCGACCGTCGACGCCGGCGCCACCCCCGACGCAGCGCGGTCGTGGTGGGGCAGCTTCCTGCCCCAGCAGGCCAACACCCGCGACGTCGAGCTGGAGGCGCTGGCGATCTCGCCCGCCCAGGTGGCGCGCGTGATCGCCCTCGTCGACGAGGGCAAGCTCACCAGCAAGCTGGCGCAGCAGGTCATCGTCGGCGTGCTCGACGGCGAGGGCGAGCCAGACGAGGTCGTCGCCTCCCGCGGGCTCGAGGTGGTCCGCGACGACGGCGCGCTGCAGAAGGCCGTCGATGAGGCACTCGCCGCCAACCCCGACATCGTCGACAAGATCAAGGCCGGCAAGGTCCAGGCCGCGGGCAAGATCGTCGGCGACGTCATGAAGGCCACGCGCGGCCAGGCCGACGCCGCCCGCGTCCGAGAGCTAGTCCTCGCCGCCTGCGAGTGACGTCGGATCGGTTCGGCGTACCGGCTCGACGTCGCTGATCACGACGTCGCGATCGACCGCGCGCTTCGCCCTGTACATCGCCTCGTCCGCCTCGGCGAGCAGCACGTCGACCGCGGTGCGGTCGTGGACCGCCACCGTCGCGGCCGCAATCCCGATGCTCGCGGTCACGACGGTGCCCCCGGTGACGGGGATCGCGTCGATCGCGCGGCGGACGTGCTCGGCCGTCGCGAGCTGATCGGAGGCGGTCCCGCCCACCACGGCGACGGCGAACTCGTCGCCGCCGATCCGGGCGACGACCGCACCGTCGGACACCGTGCGAAGGACGCCGGCGACGCGCACGAGGACGGCGTCGCCGGAATCGTGACCGAGCTCGTCGTTGACCGCCTTGAAGTCGTCCACGTCGATCAACATGACCGTGACGGGGACCGGGCCGCGCCCCACCCCGTGGTCGACGACGCGCCGCAGGCTCGCGCGGTCGAAGCCCCGCCGGTTGAGTGCACCCGTCAGCGGGTCGGTGTCCGAATCTGCGGCATCCTGCGACAGGAAGGCGATGCCGATCTGCACACACGCCGGAACTCCGATGGTCACGACCGCGAGCATCACGGCCTTGATCACAGCCATCACCCAGCCGTACTCGGTGACTATCGGCGGCACGAACAGCGCGATCGCCGCGCCGGACACGACGGAATGGGCGACGAAGTGCCCGGGCGAGAGCATGAACGCCGTGAACACGGCGACGAGGACGATGGCACTGAGCCCGGCCGCTCCCGCCATGATCTCGGCATCGGTCCAGGACACCGCCGCGATCGAGACCGTCGACGTGAGCACGAAGACGAGCGCGGCGCGCTCGCTCGGTACCGCGCCGAGCTGCCACCGGACCGCCCAGAACAGCCCCAGGGCGGCGCCGGCGACCAGGACCGCGGAGGGGGTCACGCGGCCGACCGCGAACTCCCGCACCTGATCGTTGAGCACAAGTGCTGCGGAGATGGACCCGAGCAGCGCCGCGCACGCGCTGACGACCACGCGGAAGCCCCTCAGCAGGCTGCGGCTGGTGAAGTAGTCGATCCGCTCGTCGTAGTCGGGGCCGCCGCGCCACCACGTCTCCCGGACGTGCGAGACCCACCAGGCCAGATTCCGTGCGGCGACAGCTGTGCTCCCTCCGCGAGGCGATGTCTTCACCCAGTGCTCCTACCGACCGACCGATACCGAAGGGGTGATCGCGGAACCGGGGTTTTCGTTACCGGACGTTCGCGGTGCTCAGGGAACTCAGTCGTCGGTGGCGGTCGACTCGCCGTTCGGCATCGGGATGAGCACGACCCGGTCGTCGGTCGGGGCCTGCGGCTGCGGCTTGTTGGTCGTCACGCCCTGCGGCGCGTCCTTCGGGCCGATCGCGAGGCGCCCGAACACGCCGTACTTCGCGCGGTCCAGGACCTGGATCGGTTCGCCGTCGGCGGTGGTCGATCCCTCGGGGAGCTTGAGCATTTCGACCTTGCCGGTGCGCGACTCGCTGACGAAGACGCCGCCGGGAACCACGGCGCAGCCGGCGAGGCCCGGACGATCGGGCCAGCTCCACACCACGGACGCCGGCGCATTCGGGGTGAGGACTCGGACGCGGTCCTGGGTGAGTCCCTGGTCGGCGATGAACAGCGGTCCGCCGGGGGCGCCGCACAGCGACTGTCGGACGCCGCCGTCGGTGGCCAGGACCTTGGGGCGGACCGGCGAGACGGTGCCGGGGGAGGGCAGCAGAAGTACCTTCCCGGCGAGCGAGCCCGGGTCGCGCGCGGCGTTCGCATCGCCCGCGTTGCCGGTGGCGACGATGAGGTCGCGGCCGGAGAACAGCAGCGAGCCGGCGTTGCCCGTGGGGCCCTTGGGGATGCCGGCGAGGATCACCTTCGGGTCGTCGCCCGGCGTCACCCGGACCACGCGGTTGTCGGTGGGGGTGCTCACGTACGCGTAGAACAGCCGGTCCTGGTCGTACGACGGGGACAGAGCGATCGCCGTGAGACCACCGTCGCCGGAGGCGTCCACGCCGAGTCGCACGACCTCGCGGTTCGGCAGGTCCGTGGTGGTGTACATGATCGAGCCGCCGCGCTCCGCGACGTACGCGTGCTCGAAGTCGCCGGTGGTGATCAGGTCGGTGGGTTCGGTGAGGCACGTGGCGAGCACGTTGGCGTCCTGGTCGATGCAGGGGCCCGGGGCCTTGGGTGCCGCGCTCGGCCGGGCGGGGCCGGTGGGCTTGGTCGTGGTGACCTGGCCCGTGGGCGGACCGGTGAACGGCGCGGCCTCGCTCCCGGAGAAGTCGGCGCACCCCGCCAGCAGGGTCGCGGCCGTCGCGACCACGACGGCGCGCCGCGCGCCGGAACGCGCGCGCCGGGTCCCCACACTCATGCCGCCACCCTACCGATCGGGCTACGGACGCGGTTCGCTCCCGGCCCGCGGCGCGTTCGCACTCTAGGGTGGTTTCCGTGAGTGACAAGGACGGAACCGAGAACGCGACCAGCGAGGGTGCGGGCGAATCCCCATTCGACTTCCGGCCGACGGGCGAGCTGCCCCGGTTCGGGGAGCGGCACCCCACCGGAGGGTTCATCCTGGACCCCCACGACGATTCGGACACGGGCATCGGGCCGGTGCTGCCGCGCTACCGCGACGAGCCGGCGGGAACCGCGCCCGCCTCCGAGCCCGCGGAGGCCCCGGCCCCCGCGGCGAGTGCGCCCGCTGCGGCGGCGTCGGAACCGCCGGGCAGCGACCAGCCCACCACCTCCGTGCCGGACACCAGCGACCTCGCGGCCGCGATCGCCGCCGCGAACGCGGCCACCGCGGCGATCTCCACGTCCGGGACCTCTCCGGACGCGGCGACGGAGCGCGCCGACCTCTCGAGCGACGAGCGCGACGAGTTCGGCAAGCGCTACAACCGCCGACGGGGCCGCGAGCGCGCCGCGCAGGCCCGCGCGGAGGCCGAGGGCATCCCGCTCGAGGCCGCGGCCACCGAGGAGATCGCACCGCCGCCCGGCCGCCGGTTCGGCAAGCCGGTCACCGACGTCCCCGCGGAGCTGGAGGAGGCGCGCAAGGCCGCGCGCCGCGGCACCACCGACCTCGGACTGCTCGTGCTGCGCGTCGCCGTCGGCGCGATCCTGGTCGCGCACGGCATCCAGAAGCTGTTCGGGATCTGGGGCGGTCCCGGCATCGACGGGTTCGCTGCCTACCTGCAGAACGGCAACGACCCGTCGCTCGGCTTCGAGCGCTTCACCAAGATCATCGCCATCGCGACCGGCGTCGTCGAGCTGGGCGGCGGCGCGATGCTGATCCTCGGCCTGCTCACCCCGATCGCCGCCGCGGGCGCGGTGGGCGTCATGCTCTCCGCCACCCTGTTCAAGCTGACCACCGCGGGCAACGGCTTCGTCTTCTTCGCCCAGGACAAGGGTGTCGAGTTCGAGCTCCTGCTCCTGTTCGCGTCGGTGGCGATCATCCTCACCGGTCCGGGCAAGCTCTCGCTGGACTTCAACCGGGGCTGGGCGCGGCGCCCGCACATCGGCTCCGTCGTGTGGCTGATCATCGCGGTCGCCGCCGCGATCACGGTGTGGATCCTGCTCAACGGCGCGAACCCGCTGGTCAAGCAGTAGCTGCAGACACGACGAACGCCCGGCCTCCCGTGAGGGAGTGCCGGGCGTTCGTTGTTCGACGGTGCCTCCTACGGCACGTACCGGACCGCGCCCTTGTCGGCCGAGGTGGCGAGAGCGGCGTAGGCGCGCAGCGCCGTGGTCACGGTGCGCTGCCGGTCCTTGGGCTGCCACGGGCGCTCCGAGGCGTCCATCTTCGCGCGGCGGCGCTCCAGCTCCTCGTCGTCGACGAGGAGTTCGAGGGCACGCGTGTGCACGTCGATGCGGATCCGGTCGCCGTCCTCGACCAGGCCGATGACGCCGCCGGCGGCCGCCTCGGGGGAGATGTGACCGATGGACAGGCCCGACGTGCCGCCCGAGAAGCGGCCGTCCGTGATCAGCGCGCAGACCTTGCCCAGGCCCCGCCCCTTGAGGAAGGAGGTGGGGTGCAGCATCTCCTGCATACCGGGGCCGCCCTTGGGACCCTCGTAGCGGACGACGACCACGTCGCCGGCCTTGATCTCCTTGCCCAGGATCTTCGAGACGGCCTCCTCCTGGGACTCGACCACCACGGCCGGTCCCTCGAAGGTGAACAGGTCCTCGTCGATGCCGGCGGTCTTGAGGATCGCGCCGTCGACGGCGATGTTGCCGCGCAGCACGCAGAGTCCGCCCTCGACGGTGTACGCGTGCTCGACGTCGCGGATGCAGCCGCCCGCCTGATCGGTGTCCAGGCTCTCCCACTCGTTCTTGGTGGAGAAGGGCTGCGTGGTGCGGACGCCGCCGGGCGCCGCGTGGAACAGCTGGAGCGCCTCGTCGGTGGCCTTGCCGGAGCGGATGTCCCAGTCGTCGAGCCACTTGTCGAAGGACGGCTCGTGCACGGTGTGCACATCGGTCTCGAGCAGGCCGGCGCGGCGCAGCTCGCCCAGGATGGCGGGGATACCGCCGGCGCGGTGCACGTCCTCCATGTGGTAATCGCTGTTCGGCGACACCTTGGACAGGCAGGGCACCTTGCGGCTGATCGCGTCGATGGTCGACAGATCGAAGTCGACCTCGCCCTCCTGGGCGGCGGCCAGGGTGTGCAGCACGGTGTTGGTGGAGCCGCCCATGGCGACGTCCAGCGCCATCGCGTTGCGGAACGCGGCGGGGGTCGCGACGTTGCGGGGGAGCACCGACTCGTCACCGTCGCGGTAGTACCGCTTGGCGGCCTCGACCACGACGGAGCCGGCGCGCTCGAACAGTGCGCGGCGCGCGGCGTGGGTGGCCAGGGTCGAGCCGTTGCCCGGCAGCGCGAGGCCCAGGGCCTCGGTGAGGCAGTTCATCGAGTTGGCGGTGAACATGCCGGAACAGGAGCCGCAGGTGGGGCACGCGGAGCGCTCGACCTCGCTGAGGCCGGCCTCGTCGATGGCGTCGTTCGCGGACGCCGAGATCGCGGTGATGAGGTCGGTCGGGGCCTTGGCGATGCCGTCGACGATGACCGCCTTGCCGGCCTCCATCGGACCGCCGGAGACGAACACGGTGGGGATGTTCAGGCGCATCGCCGCGTTGAGCATGCCGGGCGTGATCTTGTCGCAGTTGGAGATGCACACCAGCGCGTCGGCGGTGTGGGCGTTCGCCATGTACTCGACGGAGTCGGCGATGATCTCGCGGCTGGGCAGGCTGTAGAGCATGCCGCCGTGGCCCATGGCGATGCCGTCGTCCACCGCGATGGTGTGGAACTCGCGAGCCACGCCGCCCGCGGCGCGCACGGACTCGGCCACGATCTCGCCCATGTCCTTGAGGTGCACGTGGCCCGGCACGAACTGCGTGTAGGAGTTCGCGATGGCCACGATCGGCTTGCCGAAATCGCTGTCGGTGAGGCCGGTGGCGCGCCAGAGCGAGCGGGCGCCTGCGGCGTTGCGGCCGACGGTGGTGGTGCGTGAGCGGAGCGGTGGCATGTGCTTCTCGCCTCGGATTCGTATCGTGCGGGCTGGTGGAGGAGACGCGCTCCCCGTGAACAGGAGAAGGCCTGTTCGGCGGGATTTATTCCGCTGTGACGTCGGGGATCCGGCCGCCGGAGGCGACCGCGACGCGGGGGAGCTGGCTGATGGTGACGGCGGGTAGTCGCACCTCGGAACCGTCGGTGCGGACTGCGTACACCGCACCGTTGCGTCCGATTCTAATGCCTGCCAGATCGTCCCAGCCGATCGTGGTGGCGCTGAAGACCCGCACGGACCGCACACCGTCGGGTCCGATGACGGTGCGCACGCGCAGGACCCACAGGGCGAGCAGGATCGGGACGATCAGCAGCAGCCAGCCGAGGATCGCGGCGCCGGTGCCGGCGGCGCTGCCGTCGATGGATCGGCCCACGGTCCACGGGCCGACGATGGGGGCGAGGCACACCGCGAACAGGGCGACGCCGAGGAGCGCGATGCGGGGGTGCTTGAAGACGACGCGGTCGCCGGAGCTGATCGGCACGGCGGTGTCCGACGTGTGGTCGGTGGTCACGGTGCGGGTCGTGCCCGTCGTGCTCGGCTGCTTCGCAGGGCTCTCGCTCATAACACGCATTGTCGCACGCGGCAGCAGAATCCCATTCTGTGAGACGGCGGTGCTCACTGGTTTGACGCGAATGCACACCGGGGCCTAGTTTCACTGGTGTGAAACACAGCAACCAGCTTCTCGTAATCGGTCGGCGCGTCAACGCCTGAACCGGTTATCACCGTTTCGCACCAGCATCGACGCGCTACCCTCGCTCAGCTACCGCTGACGGGGGTTTTTTGTTGCCCGGATAGTCTTCGGACGACGTACGCACGCCGATATGTCCATTGAGTAGAGCACCGCTAGAGCACGAGAAGGTCACGTCGTGAGCGCACCTACAGCCCGGCCCCACCCGGGGCAGAAGCCCGGGGCCCGCAAGCCCGGCGCCGGCATCCCCGGCCCGCATTCCGCCGCATCGAAGCAGCACGTCGCCGACGTCGCGCACAGCACCCTCGAGGGCGCCCGCGTCGTGGCCCCCGAGCGGGTCACCGGCGCGCAGTCGGTGGTCCGCTCGCTCGAGGAGATCGGTGTGGACACGGTCTTCGGCATTCCCGGCGGTTGCATCCTTCCGGTCTACGACCCGCTCCTCGACTCCAAGAAGGTGCGCCACGTCCTGGTGCGGCACGAGCAGGGTGCCGGCCACGCCGCCACCGGCTACGCCCAGGCCACCGGCAAGGTCGGCGTGTGCATGGCGACCTCCGGTCCCGGCGCGACCAACCTGGTCACGCCCCTGGCCGACGCGCAGATGGACTCGGTCCCGATCGTGGCCATCACCGGCCAGGTCGGCCGCCCGCTGATCGGCACCGACGCGTTCCAGGAGGCCGACATCTCGGGCATCACGATGCCCGTGACCAAGCACAACTTCCTCGTCTACGACGCGGCCGACATCCCGCGTGTCATCGCCGAGGCCTTCTACCTGGCCCAGAGCGGTCGCCCGGGCGCCGTGCTCGTCGACATCCCCAAGGACGTGCTGCAGGAGGACACCGTCTTCTCGTGGCCGCCGCAGATCGACCTGCCCGGCTACCGCCCCGTCACCAAGCCGCACGGCAAGCAGATCCGCGAGGCCGCGCGCCTGATCGCCGCGGCGAAGTCGCCCGTGCTGTACGTCGGCGGCGGCGTGCTCAAGGCCGAGGCCTCGGAGGAACTGCTCAAGCTGGCCGAGCTGACCGGCATCCCCGTCGTCACGACCCTGATGGCGCGCGGGGTCTTCCCCGACAGCCACCAGCAGCACATGGGCATGCCCGGCATGCACGGCACCGTCGGCGCCGTGGCCGCGCTGCAGCGCTCCGACCTGCTCGTGACGCTGGGCGCGCGGTTCGACGACCGCGTGACCGGCAAGCTGGACTCCTTCGCGCCCGACGCGAAGGTCATCCACGCCGACATCGATCCGGCGGAGATCGGCAAGAACCGGTTCGCGGACGTCCCGATCGTGGGCGACTGCAAGGAGGTCATCGCCGAGCTCATCGCCGCGATCTCCGAGGACCGCGCCACCATCGCCGCCCCGGACCTCACCGCCTGGTGGGAGTACCTGGACGGCATCCGCGCGACCTACCCGCTGGCCTACAACACCCCGTCCGACGGCGCGCTGAGCCCGGAGTACGTGATCGAGCGCCTCGGCATCGCCGCGGGCCCGGACGCGATCTACTGCGCGGGCGTCGGCCAGCACCAGATGTGGGCCGCGCAGTTCGTCAAGTACGAGAAGCCGCGCACCTGGCTGAACTCGGGCGGTCTCGGCACGATGGGCTACGCGGTTCCCGCGGCCCTCGGCGCCAAGATGGGCGCGCCCGAGAAGGAGGTCTGGGCGATCGACGGTGACGGCTGCTTCCAGATGACCAATCAGGAGCTCGCCACCGCCGCCATCGAGGGCGCGCCGATCAAGGTCGCCGTCATCAACAACGGCAACCTCGGCATGGTGCGCCAGTGGCAGACCCTCTTCTACGAGCAGCGCTACTCCAGCACCGACCTGTCCACGCACTCGATGCGGATCCCGGACTTCGTCAAGCTCGGCGAGGCGATGGGCTGCGTGTCCTTCCGATGCGAGCGTGCGGAGGACGTCGACGCGATCATCGCGCAGGCGCGGGAGATCAACGACCGCCCGGTGGTCATCGACTTCATCGTGGGCGCCGACGCCCAGGTGTGGCCGATGGTCGCCGCCGGCACCAGTAACGACGAGATCATGGCGGCGCGGGACATCCGTCCGCTGTTCGACGAGGACGAGGCGGCCGACGAGCCGGCCGTCATCCACGCCGCGATGGAGCGTTCGGAGGAGCAGAAGTGAGCACCACGCATACGCTGAGCGTCCTGGTCGAGGACCGTCCGGGCGTGCTCGCCCGCGTCTCGTCGCTGTTCTCCCGCCGCGGCTTCAACATCGAGTCGCTCGCGGTGGGCGGCACCGAGCTCAAGGGCGTCAGTCGCATGACGATCGTGGTCACGGTCGACGAGCTGCCCCTCGAGCAGGTCACCAAGCAGCTGAACAAGCTGGTCTCCGTGCTCAAGATCGTCGAACAGGATTCGACGACCTCCGTGGCACGCGAGCTCATGCTCATCAAGGTGCGCGCGGATGCCACCTCGCGGGGCCAGGTCACCGACACCGTCGACCTGTTCCGTGCCAAGATCGTGGACGTCTCGCCCGACTCGGTGACCATCGAGGCCACCGGCACGCCGGACAAGCTCGACGCGCTGCTGGCCGTCCTGGATCCCTTCGGGATCCGCGAGATCGCGCAGTCCGGCGTCATCGCGCTGGGACGCGGTCCGAAGTCGATCACCGCGACCCGCTAACTTCACTACTGCAGAAAACCAAGAAGGGACACCGAACCACAGTGGCAATCGAACTGTTCTACGACGAGGACGCCGACCTCTCCATCATCCAGGGCAAGAAGGTCGCCGTCATCGGCTACGGCTCGCAGGGGCACGCGCACTCGCTGAGCCTGCGCGACTCCGGCGTCGACGTGCGGATCGGCCTCAAGGAGGGCTCGAAGTCGCGCGCCAAGGCCGAGGAGCAGGGCCTGACGGTCGGCACGCCCGCCGAGGTCGCCGCGTGGGCCGACGTGATCATGCTGCTCGCGCCCGACACCGCGCAGGCCGAGATCTTCAAGGCCGACATCGAGCCGAACCTCAAGGACGGCGACGCGCTGTTCTTCGGCCACGGCCTGAACATCCACTTCAAGCTGATCGAGGCCCCGGCCAACGTCACCGTCGCGATGGTCGCCCCGAAGGGCCCCGGCCACCTGGTGCGTCGTCAGTTCGTCGACGGCAAGGGCGTCCCCGCCCTCATCGCCGTGGACCAGGACCCGGCCGGCAACGGCCAGGCGCTCGCCCTGAGCTACGCCGCCGCGATCGGTGGCGCCCGCGCCGGCGTCATCAAGACCACGTTCAAGGAGGAGACCGAGACGGATCTCTTCGGTGAGCAGGCCGTGCTCTGCGGCGGCACCGAGGAGCTCGTCAAGGTGGGCTTCGAGGTGCTGGTCGAGGCGGGCTACGCCCCCGAGATGGCCTACTTCGAGTGCCTGCACGAGCTCAAGCTCATCGTGGACCTCATGTACGAGGGCGGCATCGCCCGCATGAACTACTCGGTGTCCGACACCGCGGAGTTCGGCGGCTACCTGTCGGGCCCGCGCGTCATCGACGCCGACACCAAGAAGCGCATGCAGGACATCCTCACGGACATCCAGGACGGCACCTTCGTCAAGCGCCTCGTCGCCAACGTCGAGGGCGGCAACAAGGAGCTCGAGGCCCTCCGCAAGGAGAACGCCGAGCACCCGATCGAGGTCACCGGCAAGAAGCTGCGCGACCTGATGAGCTGGGTCGATCGCCCGATCACCGAGACCGCCTAAGTCTCACCGCACGCCAGGAGCCCCGTCGAACCGTCCAGGTCGACGGGGCTCTTGTGTGTCCGGGTGACTCGCGCTAGGGTACTGAACATGTTCAATGAACACGTTCAGTCGAGGGCGGAGGCGAAGGCCGACACCCGGGCGCGGGTACTCGCCGCCGCCGATCGTTCGTTCCGTGCGCACGGCTTCGCGGGCACGACGGTGCGCGGCATCGCCGCCGATGCCGGCGTCAGCGTCGGGACCGTGATGGGGGTGGGCGACAAGGACGCGCTGCTCATCGCCATCGTCGACGACTGGATCGCGGCCGTGCACGCCGACCGTGAGCCGGCGGCGGAGCTGCCGTCGCTGACGCCGGGGGAGGCGACGGCGCGCCTCGTCGAGGTCGTCCGGCCGTTCGTCACCTACTTCAACGCCGACGGTGACCTCTCCCGCGAGTACGCCGCCGTCCTCGCGCGGGGCAGGCACCGCTCCCGCACCTTCGGCGACCTCGGCGACGAGCTGCAGGCCGACTTCGAGCAGGTCTTCGCTGCAGCGGGGTGTGCCGACCCCGGCGCCGCGGCCCGCTCCCTCTACTTCGTCTACATCGGCCTGCTGTTCGCCACCTCGGGCGGCGCGATCACGCGGGAGGTCGCGGCGGAGCGCCTCGTCGAGGCGATCGGACAGATCCTGGGAGAAGGAGCACCGCAATGACCAACGGTTTCATCGACACGCCGCACTGGCCGTGGCTCACCGTCGCGCTCGCCGTCGTGCTGCTCGGCGACGCGCTGATGTCCCTGCGTCCGCCGGCCTTCATCCGCGACTGCCTCGACGGTGTCCGGTTCCCGCGGGACTGGTGGTGGACCCTCGTCGTGATCAAGCTGGTCGCGGTCGGAGGGCTGATCGCCGGCCTGTACTACCCGGGCGTGGGGGTCGCCGCCAACGCCGGCGTCGTCGCCTACTTCGTGTGCGCGGCGGTCGCACACATCCGCGCGGGATTCCTGGGGTCGACGTTCTGGGTGAACTGCCTCGGCATGCTCGGCTTCTCGGCCGTCGTGCTGATCGTGTCCTACGTCTAGTTCGTCGCCGAAGAAACCAGCACTGCTGATTGATAGTGATAGGGTGATCCCGAACGGCTATCACGAAGACGATGGCTGCGGACGGAAGCGAGACGTGGATGCGACTGGCCCTCACGCACATGGGACGCACGCAGGGGAACCCGTTCCCCGGCCAGGCCGAGTACGAGCAGACGCTGACGGACCTCTCCGAGGCGTCGGTGCGCCGGAACTTCGACCCGTACCTCGACATCGACTGGGACGACCCGGAGCTGGCGATCGTCGCCGACGATCCGCGCTGGGTGTGCGACTCCCGCTTCGATCCGATCGGCCGCCACCCCTGGTATCAGGCGCAGCCGCTGGCGAAGCAGATCGAGATCGGTATGTGGCGTCAGGCCAACGTCGCGAAGGTGGGCCTGCAGTTCGAGTCCATGCTGATCCGCGGCATCATGCAGTACACGGCGGCCCTGCCGAACAACTCGCCGGAGTTCCGCTACGCCACCCACGAGGCGAAGGAGGAGTGCCAGCACACGCTGATGTTCCAGGAGTTCGTCAACCGCGTGGGCATGGATGTGCCCGGCGGAAGCTGGTTCCTGCGCCGCATCTCGCCGATCGTGCCGCTCTTCGCGACCATGACGCCGCTGTACTTCTACATGATGGTGCTCGGCGGCGAGGAGCCGATCGACCACCTGCAGAAGCAGTTCCTCCGCTCGGGTTCCGAGCAGCATCCGGCGATGAGCTCGATCATGCAGATCCACGTGGCCGAGGAGGCCCGCCACATCGGCTTCGCGCACCAGCTGCTCGAGCACCGCATCCCCACCCGCGGCGCCTTCCCGCGGCTCGTGCTCTCCCTCATGCTGCCGATCACGATGCGCGTGATGGTCACGATGATCATGATGCCGCCCAAGGAGTTCTGGGAGACCTTCGACGTGCCGCGGTCCGTGAAGAAGGACATCTTCTGGCGCTCGGACGAGTCGCAGCAGATGAAGCGCGACGTCTTCGGCGACGTGCGGATGATGGCCGAGAAGTGCGGCCTCATGAACCCGCTGAGCAAGCTCATGTGGCGGATCTGCGGCATCGACGGCCGCATCTCCCGCTTCCGCAGCGAACCGGCCTACGCCGCGCAGTAGGCCGGTTCGCCGGGGGAGCGCTACACCGGGCGGTAGAACAGGATCTCGGGCCGCGCGATGGTCCGGCTCATGTCGAGCGTGCCGTCCGTGAGCGCCGCGCCGAGCGCGGCCGCCGAGGCCGCGGGATCGTCGGTCTCGATGCGGTACTCGGCCAGGTAGGCGACGGGAAGCTTGTCCGCCGGCGCGAGCTGCGCGTCGGCGAGGCGGTAGCGCCGCGCGGACAGGACGCCCGGTACGCGCTCGAGGATCTGGGGCACGTGCACCTGGTCGTACCAGGCGTTGTACTCGTCCTCCACCTCGGGCGAGGCGGCGGCGGACCGCACCAGCAGCAGGATCTCGGTCATGTGATCTCCGTTCCGGGGCGACGGTGCCCCGATCGTTGGGACTTCGGGCGCTCAGCGGCCGAGCCGGTCCAGCGCTCGCGTCGCGGCGTGGAATCCGCACATGCCGTGCGCGGCGGGTCCGGGCGGCGTTGCGGCGGAGCAGATGTACATCCCGGGCACGCCGAGGTCGTAGGGCTGCAGGGTGATCCGCGGCCCGAACACCAGCTGGAGTGGGTCCTTCGATCCCGTGTTGATGTCGCCGCCGACGAAGTTGGCGTTGTACCGCGACATCTCCGTCGTCGAGCACACGGCGGTGCCGACGATGCGCTCCCGGAAGCCGGGGGCGAAGCGCTCGATCTGCGCGATGATCGCCTCGGTGGCGTCGCCGGCGTAGCCGCTCGGCACGTGGGCGTAGGACCAGACGGGGTGGACGTCGCCGACGCTCCGCGACGGGTCGGCGAGGTACTGCTGGCCCACCAGGACGAAGGGCCGCTCGGGCATTCGCCCGGCTGCGATCGCCTTCTCCGTCGCAGCGATCTCCGCGAACTCGCCGCCCAGGTGCACGGTGCTGGAGCGGCGCGCGTCCGGGTTGGTCCACGGCACGCCGCCCTCCACGGCGAAGTCCACCTTGAAGGCGCCGGGCCCGTACCGGAAGCGCCCGAAGGCGCGGCGCACCCGGGCCGGGAGGCGGTCGCCGAGGACTGCCGCCACCTGGCGCGGATCGAGGTCGAACAGCGTCACGTCGGCGGCGGGGAGGTTCGCCGCGGTCACCCGCACCCCGGTCTCCACGCGCCCGCCCAGGTCCTCGAACTCGGCGAGCAGGGCGGCGGCGATCGCTCCGGAGCCGCCCTCGGCCACCTGCCACCCGAAGGCGTGGCCGGCCGTGAGCATGCCCTTCCCGATCGCCGAGCTCATCGGCTCGTGCAGGGGCCGGAAGGCGTGCGCGGCCACGCCGCCCCACAGCCCCCGCGCCTGCGGGGTGCGGAAGGCGCGGGCGAGCGCGGCGGCGGGCAGGGGAGTGGGCGCACCGAATCCGGCCAGCGCCACCGGGTGTCGCGGCACGCGCAGCAGCGGACCCAGCATCGACGGTCCGATCTTGTCGAAGTTCTTGACCGGCCGGCCGAACAGGGCCCGCCAGGCCGCACCGTCGGGCCCCAAACCCTCGGCAGTGTCCCCGACGGTGCGCCGCAGCACCCCCGCCGTCCCGTCGTCGAGCGGGTGCACGCATTCGAGCTCGGCGGAGCGCCAGCGCAACCCGTGCCGAGCGAGGTCGACCGTGGCGAGGAACGGCGACCCGACGGCCATGGGATGGATCGCCGCGCAGTGGTCGTGGATCAGGCCGGGCACGATCGCCTCGAACGAGCGCAGGCCGCCGCCGACGGTGTCGCCGGCCTCCATCAGGGTCGTCTCGACGCCCGCGCGGGCCAGGGTGATCGCGGCGGCGAGCCCGTTGGGCCCACCGCCGACGACGGTGCCGGTGGTCATGCCCGCGAGCCTAGCCCGGTGCCGAGCGGGAAGCGGTCGTGGTCCGCTGACCAGGTGATCTCGCAGGCGACGGGACCGTCCGGCAGCCAGGGCTGCGTCGTCACGCACTCCGTCACGCTCCACCGGCCGCGCGCCACCACGCCCAGCGCGGCGTCGATGATCTTGAAGTCCTGACTGAAGCGGGTGATCGGCTGCGACTCGGCCCAGACCACGATCAGCTCGCCGGGTTCGAAGCCCGCCTGCTCCTGCACCGCCGCGATCAGCGTCTCGTCGTGGAGATGGCCGTCGCCGAAGTTGAAGCCGATCAGGGTGTTGCACACCAGCTCGCCCTCGCGGAGGGTGCGTTGCTCGACGTCGGGCACGTGGCTCAGGAGCGTCGAGAACAGGCCGCGGCCGTTGCTGTGCATCGCCCGCCAGCCGAGGCCCATGTTCATGAGCGTCTCGGCCCACTCCCGCGGAACCCCGGTCGCGACGAACTGGTCGACGGTGTTGGTCGTCTGCCGCTGGACGCGGTTCAGCTTCTCCTCGGCGCCGGGCGCGAACGCCCACATGCCGGTCGCCCAGTTGCCGGCGTACTGCCGGAGCGAGGGCAGGAAGGAGACCTTGTCGGGCCGGATGTTGCCCAGCACGGGGAAGAAGAGGAGGGCGGCGAGGACGACCAGGATCAGCCACGACGGGGACATGTCGAGCACCGAATAGCCGTCCTGCGCGGGGAACCCGACGAACAGGAACAACGCGGTGTACGCGAAGAGCAGGTTCCACTCCAGCGGGACCGCCAGCGGGAAGGTGGAGATGATGAAGAGGTGGTAGCACACCATGAACACGGCGCAGACCACGGTCACGGTCCGGTTCATGGAGAACAACAGGATGAGCGGCGCGACGATCTCCACGAAGGTGCCGAGCCCCTCGGCCATGAACCGGGCGAGCCGCGACGGCAGCAGGTCGTGCGGGGCGTTGCGGTAGTGGGCGCGCCGGAGGCCCTTGAAGGGCATGCACGGCGAGTTGGACACCATCACCGGGATGACGTTGATGAAGTGCTTGCCGATCTTCGACATCCCAGCGCCGACCCAGACCACCACGATGAGCAGCTTGAGCCCGACGATCATCGTGGCGAAGGACAGGAGCGGCAGCAACCCGAACATGATCAGCGCGGGCATGTACTGCTCGCCGCGCGCGGCCAGGAAGATCGTCTTGTCCCGCAGGCCGATCAGGATCAGCAGGGCGACGGGAGCGATCATCAGCCAGGGCGCCACCAGCTCGTACGGCGACGAGTCGGTCACGATCACGCCGGGGAGCGCGACGCCCAGCACCAGCGAGGCGAGCAACAGCCCGTACAGGCCGACGTCGAGCGTGGTCCGCCGGGTCCCGGCGGTGCCCGGGACCCAGGTGTAGGGGCGCAGCCGGATCGTTCCCGTGCGGGCCCAGAACCGGATTCCACCGGTCATCGGCTTGATCTTGAAGGTCAGCGGGCCCCACGCCCCGGCGACGCCGACGGCCTCGAGCAGGGTGGTCCACAGCACCAGCTTCTGGTACACGATGGGCTGGTTCCACCAGGTCGACACCTCCCAGAAGTGCAGGCCCGAGGTGGCGGTGGCGAAGAGCACGCCGCCGAAGGCGTACAGCACCAGCAGCTTCACGACGTAGATGACGAAGGCGACCTTCTGCGTGCCGAAGCCGTGGTCCACCCAGCGCTGGGTGGCGAAGCGGAGGCGGTCCTGGAGCGGGCGGGTGATGAACTCCGCCGGATCGACCTCGGGGAGGTCGGGTTTCATGAATCCCATGACAGATGTCCTTCCGGGGAGGGGTCAGGCGGTCGGGGCGGCGGCGTCGAGGCGACGCAGGGAGGGCTTGTCGATCTTGCCGACGGGGTTCTTCGGCAGCGCGTCGAGCACGGTGATCGCGACGGGCTGCTTGTACTTCGCGAGCTGCGCGCGGGCGTGCTCCGCGATGGCGTCGACGTCGAGCCGCACGCCGGGTGCGGCGGAGACGTAGAGCACGGGCAGTTCGCCGTACTTGGCGTCCGGCCGGCCGATCACCGCGGCCTCGGCGACGCCGGTCACGCCGTACACGGCGGTCTCGATCTCCTTGGGGTAGATGTTCTCCCCGCCGCGGATGATCATGTCCTTCGCGCGGTCCACGAGGCGGAGGTAGCCGTCCTCGTCGAGGACGCCGACGTCGCCGGTGTGCAGCCAGCCGTCGACGATCGTTTTCGCGGTCTCCTCGGGACGGCCGAGGTAGCCTCGCATGATGTTCGGGCCCGCGAGCAGCACCTCGCCCGGCTCGCCGACGGGGACGTCGGCACCGTCGGGCCCGGCGATCCGGATCCGCTGGCCGGGCAGCGCCACCCCCACGCTGCCCACCTTGCGCACCCCGTTGAGCGGGTTGCACGTCGCGGCGCAGGTGCACTCGGACAGGCCGTAGCCCTCGATCAGGGGGAAGCCGAAGCGGGCCTCGAAGCCCTCCAACAGTTCCCGGCTCGCGGGCGCGGCCCCGCACACGCCGAAGCGGACCTTCGACAGGTCCGGCCGCACCTCGGGCGGCAGTCCCGCCAGCATCGTGTAGATCGTGGGCACCGCGGAGAAGTACGTCGCCCCGGTCTCGGAGAGCACGTCGAAGAAGGTGCGCGGGTCGAACCGGCCCGCGATGGTCACGCGGCCGCCGCCGCGCAGGGGGTTGAGGGTCGAGACCACGATGGCGTTGACGTGGAACAGCGGCAGGATCAGCAGGCTGTGGTCATCGGCGTCGAAGTCGAATGCCGCGGAGGACATCTCGCTCATCGCGACCAGGTTCGCGTGGTCGAGCATCACGCCCTTCGGGCGCCCCGTGGTGCCGGAGGTGTAGATCAGCAGCGCGAGGTCCGACGGTGCCGCGACCGGCTCCGCGGTGTCGGGCGCGTGTCCGAGCAGCGCGTCCGCGGCGATCACCGCGACTCCCGCCGGCGCGCCGGCATCGGTGACCAGGACCGCCGCGCCCGCGTCCTGCACCTGATACTCGACCTCGGGCTGCGCGAGGTACGGGTTGATCGGGGTCGCGGCCGCGCCCAGGTGCCAGGACGCGAACAGGGTGACCACGAGCAGCGCCGTGTTGGGCAGCTTCACCGCGACCACGTCCCCGGGGCCGACGCCGGCCGCGCGCAGGGCGGCGGCGGCGCTGCGCACGGCACCCTCGAAGGCGGCGTTGTCGAGGTCGACGGCGTCGTCGGCGACCGCGGGCGCGTGCGGGGCCGCGGCGACGCGCACCGCGGGCAGGTGGGCGAAGGTGGTGAAGTCGTAGGTCACGGTGGCTCCTAGTCCGGTGGGTGCATCCACGGTAGGGCTGGAGTGATCGCCGTCACATCGTCCAGCGGCGACGAGATATGACGCAGAATTCGTCTTCGGAGGACGAATTCACGCGGAATCATTCCGTGATGCGCGCTAAGATTTGGCGATGGACCCCGACGCTCCGCGCAGGCTGATCGCCCGGGTGCTGGGCGCGGCGTCGCGTCGCGCGGTGTCCGACGCCATGACGGAGCGGATCGCGGCCGACCTTCCCGACCTGCGCGCCGACGACGCGATCTTCGGCTCCCTGGCCGCGAGCGTCGAGGCCAACGTCGAGAACGTCACCCACGCCGTCGTCCTCGACGTGCCCGTGCAGCGGATCGAGGTCCCGCTCGCCGCCCTCGAGTACCCGCGCCGGGTGGCGCAGCGCGGCATGGCCGCGACCTCCCTCGTGCGCGCCTACTACCTGGGGCAGCAGACGATGATCGCGCTCATCGGCGAGGCGCTGGACGCGGACCCCGAGGCGGGGCAGGAGCTGCGCGAGGCGGCCATGCGCTGGCTCGTCGGCTGGTCCTTCGACTACAACGACGTCGTCACCCGGCGCGTGCTCGACGAGTACGAGGCCGAGCGGGCGGCGTGGGTGGACGCGCGCAGTGGTGCGCGGACCGTGCGCGTCCTCGAGGTGCTGGACGGCGAGGTGCCGAGCGTGGCCGCGGCGTCCGCGAGCATCCGGTACCCCCTGCGTGCCACCCACATCGGGATGGTCGTCTGGTACTCGGAGGGCGTCGACGAGGTCGAGCGGATCGAGCGCTTCCTCCGCGAGCTCGGGGCCGCGGCGGGCGCCGCCGCGCCGCCGCTCACGGTCGCGGTCGACCGGCTCACCGCCTGGGCTTGGCTGCCGGTCGCCGACGGCGACGCGGCGATCGCCGCCGCCCGGGCGTACGCCGCCACCGATCCGGACGCGCCGCGCGTCGTGTTCGGGCCGCCGCGCGACGGACTCGAGGGCTTCCGCGCGACGAACCGGGCGGCGCGCGAGGTGCGGCGGGTCGCCGACGCGACGGACGCGCGGCTGCTCGTCGCGACGGATCCCGGGGTCGGCCTGGCGGCCCTTGTCGCACACGACGTCCCCGCGGCGCGGGCCTGGGCTGACGGCGTGCTCGGGGACCTGACCGGGGCGTCCGCCGCCGACGAACGCCTGCGCAGCACGCTCGAGATCTTCCTGCGCACCGGAGGAAGCTTCAAAGCCACCGCAGAGCAGCAGCTCCTCCACGCCAACTCGGTGAAGTACCGGGTGCGCCGGGCGGTGCAACGCAGGGGCCGAGAGATCGGCGACGACCGGCTCGACGTCGAGGTGGCGCTCGCAGTGCGCCGGATCTTCGGAGCGGCCTAGGCGCGCGCCTGCAGTCGGCGGTGCGGCACCGGGAGCCCCAGGTTGTCGCGCAGCGTGCTCGCCTCGGTGTAGTCGGCCCGCAGGACCCCGCGGTCCTGCAGCAGCGGCACGACGCGATCGACGAACTCGTCGAGCCCGGTCGGCACCAGGTGCGAGCCGAGGATGAAGCCGTCGGATCCGTCCTGCTGGACGAAATCGTCGATCTGCGCGGCGACCTGCTCCGGCGTTCCGATCAGCGGCCCGCGCTCGAACTGGTCGATCACCACCTCGCGCAGCGACAGCTTCTTCGCTTCGCCGACCTCGCGGAGGCGCTGCGCCGTCGCGAACCGGTCCTGGTGGACGAAGGCGCGGCCCTGGATGATCGGCGGCGCCTCGGGATCGGGATCGATGGCGGGCACCGGCCCGTCGGGATCGACGTCCGACAGGTCGCGATTCCAGATCTGTTCCAGGAGGATCAGTGCGGTCTGCCCGGTCACCTGGCCGTGCACCACGTCGCGGTGCTTCTCGGCGGCCTCCGCCGGGGTGTCGCCGAGGACGAAGCTCGCGGAGGGCAGGATCTTGATGTCGTCGGCGTCGCGGCCCGCGGCCACCGCGCGGGACTTGATGTCGCGGTAGAAGTCCGCGGCCTCGGGGAGCTTGCCGTAGGGGGAGAAGATCGCGTCGGCGTTCGCGGCCGCGAACTGCCGGCCCTGCGGCGAGACACCGGCCTGCAGGACCACCGGGCGGCCCTGCGGGCTGCGCGGCACGGTGAACGTGCCCTCGATGTCGAACTGTTCGCCGCGGATGTCGAAGTCGCCGCTGTTCGGGTCGGTGACGAACCGACCGCTCGCCTTGTCCGCCAGGGGCTCGTCGCCCGCCCAGCTGTCCCACAGCGTACGGACGGCGTTGAGGGTCTCCTCGGCGCGCACGTATCGGTCGGCCGGGTCCAGGAAGCCGCCGCGTCGGAAGTTCTGGCCGGTGAAGGCGTCGAACGAGGTGACCACGTTCCACGCGGCGCGGCCGCCGGAGAGCTGGTCGAGGCTCGCGAACCGGCGTGCCAGCTCGTAGGGCTCGTTGAACGTCGCGTTGATGGTGCCGGCGAGGCCCAGGTGCCGCGTGACGGCGGCCAGCGATGCGAGCACCGTGAAGGTGTCGGGGCGTCCGATGATGTCCTGGTCGAAGACCTGCCCGGCGCGCTCGCGCAGGATCAGGCCCTCGGCGAGGAAGAAGAAGTCGAACCGGCCCCGCTCGGCGGTGCGCGCCGTGTGTTCGAAGCTGCTGAAGTCGATCTGGCTTCCCGCGTCCGGGTGCCACCACGCCGTGTGGTGGTTCACCCCGCCCAGGTAGGCGCCCAGGATGACCTGCTTCTTGTTCTCGCTCATGGCGTCTCCTCAGACGGTCGCGTAGCGGTTGGGGACGGTCGACGGCAGGCCCAGCAGGGCGCGGAGCGGACCGTCGGGGTACTCCGCGCGGAATCGGCCGCGCGCCTGCAGCGCCGGGACCAGGCGGCGGGCGATCGCGGTGAGGTCGTCGGGCAGCGCGCCGGGGCGCAGGCGCACCCCGTCCACGCCGGCGCCCGACCAGTCGAGGAGCAGGTCGGCGAGGTCGTCCGCGGAGCCGGTGAAGATCGCGGCGTCGGAGGTGAAAGCGGATCCGGCGGCCGCGTCGAGCCGGGCCAGGCGCTCGGCGCCGGATTCGGTTCCGCTGTCGAGGAACACGACCACATCGCCGTACACCCGCAGCCGCTCCCCGTCGCGCCCCGTGCGCCGCACGGCGTCGTCGACCAGAGCGAGGACGGGGGCGGGCCCGTCCGCGAGCGTGGGGGTCACGAACAACAGGTCGGCGGCGCGGGCGGCGAACTCGTACGGAATCGGCGCGTGTCCCAGCGCCGCCACCACCGGCTGCCCCTGGGGCGGTCGCGGCGTGATCGACGGCCCGCGGACCGAGAAGAAGCGCCCGGAGAAGTCCGCGCGGTGCAGCTTGTCCCGGTCGATGAAGCGGCGCGTCGCGACGTCGCGGATCTCCGCGTCGTCCTCCCAGCTGTCCCAGAGGCGGCGGGCGACCTCGACGGCGTCGACGGCCTCCTCGAACAGGTCGACCAGCGCCGACGACGGCTGCGACCCGGCGAGTTCGGCGGGCGTCGGGTCCGTGATGGTCCGGCGCCCGAAGTGCGCCGCCTCCTCCGCGGTCGGCGAGATCCGGGGCTGCCAGCCCGCGCGGCCGCGCGAGGTGAAGTCGAGCGTCGCGATCGCGGTGGAGACGTGGAAGGGCTCGGTGTGCGTGGTCGTCACGGTCGGTATCAGGCCGATGTGGGAGGTCGACGGGGCGATCAGCGCGGCGATGAGGTGCGCGTCGATGCGGCTGCGGACCCGGCCGACGTCGTGCGACGGTACGCGTAGGGCGTCCTCGATCGAGACGAAGTCGAGCAGCCCGGTCTCGGCCTCGGTCGCGAGGTCGGTCCAGTACTCCGCCGACCCGAGTTCCCGCGGCCGCGCGGCGGGCTCGCGCCAGGCGGCCGGGTGCCATCCCGCGCCGTCCAGCGCGACGCCGAGATGCAGCTCCGGCGTCCCTCCCGTCGGCCGGTCCGCGGAGGAGGATGCGTTCTGCGCCATGTGGTTCCCGTCTCGTGGTCGTCGGATCTGGACACTCACGTTCGTCCCGCACCCGTTCGGCGTCAACGATTCGGATCATCCCGATCCGGGGGAAATGTCCACGGCCGCCACGGGTTTGCATTCGTCGTGGAGACGATGCGAATCCGCGGATCCGCGGCGCCGGGGCCACGGGGCGGCGACCAGTGGGAGGTGCTGGTGTGCTGCCTCGCGGGATTCGCGACGCTGCTCGACTCGGGCGCGGTGGCCATCGCGCTCCCGGCGCTGCGCGCGCAGCTCCACGCCACCGCCGGGCAGACGCAATGGGTGCTCGCCGCGTACTCGCTCGGTTTCGGACTGGCGCTGGTGCCGGCGGGCCGGCTCGGCGACGTGCTGGGCCGGCGCAGGCTGTTCCTCGGTGGGGTCGCGGTGTTCGCGTCGTCGGCGCTGGTCTCCGCCCTCGCGGACGGGGCCTGGCAGGTCGTGGCCGCCCGCCTGCTGCAGGGCGTCGCCGCGGGCGTCATCAGCTCGCAGGTACTGGGCATCATCGCCGATCGGTTCACCGGGGTGCTCCGGGCCCGCGCGCTCGCCGCCTACGGCGTGGCGATCGGGCTGGCGGGCGTGGCCGGGCCGGTGACCGGGGGCCTGGTGCTCGGCCTGGCGGGGGAGGAGACCGGCTGGCGGTGGGCGCTCGCGCTCACCGTCCCGTTCGGGGTGCTCGCGCTGGTGGGCGCCGCGGTGTTCCTGCGGCGCGACGGTGCGCCGCGCGGGGCGGCCCGGTTCGACGTCGTCGGACTCGCGCTGCTGGCCGCCGCGGTACTGCTGGTGCTGGTCCCCCTCGTCGCCCGGCTCGGGGCGGCGGGCACCGGTGCCTGCGTGATCGCGGCCGGAGCGATCGTCGTGCTCCTGCTGCGCTGGGAGCGCGGCTACGCGCGCGGCGGGGGAGTGCCGGTGCTCGTCCCCGAACTGCTGGCCTCGCGCGGCTTCACCCTCGGTGCCGGCGTGGCGACCTTCTACTTCGGTGCCGCGCTGTCCGTGAACACCGTCCTCACGATGTACCTCATCGAGCGGCAGCGGCTCAGCGCGCTGCAGGCGGCCCTGGTGCTCGTGGGCGGCGGCCTCGCCATGGCGGCGTCGTCCGGGATCGGGTGGCGGGTCGCGGCCCGCTTCGGCCGCGCGACCGTCGTCTGGGCGCTGGTCGGCGAGGCCCTGGTCGTCGTGGGTTACGTGAGCGCGGTCGACCTGCTCAGCGGCCCGGGCGTGCTGATCGCGGTCGCGGCCCTGTCCACCGCCTCGGGCGTGGCGTCGGGCCTCGTCGACGCCCCCAACCGCGCCCTGACCCTGGAGTACGCCCCGCCCGGGGCGAACGGCGTGGCGGCGGGGTTCCTCCAACTGGTGCAGCGGCTGTCGGCGACAGTGGCACTGACCGCCACGTCGGGCCTGTACCTCGCACGACCGCACGGGACCGGCGGACTGGTTCTCGCGCTGGGGCTGTGCCTCGCCCTGTTCGTGGCGGGTATCGGCTGCGCGGTGCTCGATGCCCGGCGCCGCGCGACCCGCCGGACATCCGCCGAGCACCAGGTCACTAAGCTGACGGTGCAACCGGCACCGTGAATGAGGAGCGCAAGTGACCCGTCCCGTGGTATTGATCGCCGACAAGCTGGCACCGTCGACAGTGGAGGCGCTCGGTGACGACGTCGAGGTGAAGTGGGTCGACGGCCCCGACCGCCCCGCGCTGCTCGCCGCGGTCCCCGAGGCCGACGCGCTGCTCGTGCGGTCCGCGACCACCGTCGACGCGGAGGTCCTCGCCGCCGCCACCAAGCTCAAGATCGTCGCCCGCGCCGGCGTCGGCCTCGACAACGTGGACGTGCCCGCCGCCACCGAGCGCGGCGTCCTCGTGGTCAACGCGCCCACGTCGAACATCCACACCGCGGCCGAGCACGCCGTCGCGCTGATGCTCGCCACCGCCCGCCAGATCCCCGCCGCGGACAAGACCCTGCGCGAGCACACCTGGAAGCGCAGCGCCTTCAACGGCGTCGAGATCCTGGGCAAGACCGTCGGCGTCGTCGGCATGGGCCGCATCGGCCAGCTCGTCGCGCAGCGCCTCGCCGCCTTCGAGACCAAGATCGTGGCGTACGACCCCTACGTCAGCCCGGCCCGCGCCGCGCAGCTCGGCATCGAGCTGCTCACGCTGGACGAGCTGCTCGAGCGCGCCGACTTCATCTCGGTGCACCTCCCGAAGACCCCCGAGACCAAGGGCCTGATCGGCCGTGAGGCGCTCGCCCGCACCAAGAAGGGCGTCGTCATCGTCAACGCGGCCCGCGGCGGCCTCATCGATGAGCAGGCCCTCGCGGACGCCATCACCTCGGGCCACGTCTTCGGCGCCGGCCTCGACGTCTTCGAGACCGAGCCCTGCACCGACAGCCCGCTGTTCGAGCTCCCGCAGGTCGTCGTGACCCCGCACCTCGGCGCCTCGACCTCGGAGGCCCAGGACCGCGCCGGCACCGACGTCGCCAAGAGCGTCCGCCTGGCCCTGGCCGGCGAGTTCGTCCCGGACGCCGTCAACGTCAAGGGCGGCGCCGTCGACGAGGAGGTCGCGCCCTGGCTCGAGCTCACCCGCAAGCTGGGCGTCCTGCTGGGCGGCCTGCCCGGGCAGCTGCCGGAGAAGATCGGTGTCACCGTCCGCGGCGAGCTGGCCAGCGAGAACGTCGACATCCTGCAGCTCTCGGCGCTGCGCGGCCTGTTCTCGGCCGTCATCGAGGACGCCGTTACCTTCGTCAACGCCCCCGCCCTCGCGGAGGAGCGCGGCGTCACCGTCGAGCTGGAGAAGGTCTCGGAGAGCCCCAACCACCGCAGCCTGGTCGACGTGCGCGCCGTGTACGGCGACGGCACCGTCCAGAACGTCGCGGGCACCCTGTCGGGCCTGGGCCGCGTCGAGAAGGTCACCAACATCAACGGCCGCAACTTCGACCTGCGCGCCGAGGGCCTGAACCTGTTCATCGCCTACGGCGATCAGCCGGGCTCGCTGGGCAAGATCGGCACGCTGCTGGGCGACGCCGGCATCGACATCCAGGCCGCCGCTCTCAGCCAGGACGCCGAGGGCTCGGGCGCGACGGTGCTGCTGCGCGTCAGCCAGCCCGTCCCGGCCGCGGTGCAGCAGTCGATCGCCGACGCGGTCGCCGCCACCACGATCGCGCAGGTGGACCTGTCGTGAAGCTCGCGGTGATCGGTGGGGACGGTATCGGCCCCGAGGTGACGGCGGAGGCGCTCAAGGTGCTGCGCGCGGTGGTCGGCGAGATCGAGACCACCGAGTACGACCTGGGCGCGCGCCGCTACGAGCGCAACGGCGAGCTGCTCACCGACGAGGACCTGGCGTCGCTGCGCGAGCACGACGCGATCCTGCTGGGCGCCATCGGCGATCCGCGCAAGGTCCCGCCGGGCGTGCTCGAACGCGGCCTGCTGCTGAAGATGCGGTTCGCGCTGGATCACCACGTGAACCTGCGCCCGTCGAAGCTCTTCCCGGGCGTCGAGTCGCCGCTGAAGAACCCGGGCGAGATCGACTTCGTCGTGGTCCGTGAGGGCACCGAGGGCGCGTACACCGGCAACGGCGGCGCGATCCGCGTCGGCACCCCGCAGGAGGTCGCCAACGAGACGTCGGTCAACACCCGATTCGGCGCGGAGCGCGTGGTGCGCTTCGCCTTCGAGCTGGCGCGCACCCGGCGGAAGAAGTTGACGCTGGTGCACAAGACCAACGTGCTCGTCTTCGGCGGCTCGCTGTGGCAGCGCACCGTCGACGAGGTGGCGACCGAGTTCCCCGACGTCGCCGTGGATTACAGCCACATCGACGCCGCGACGATCTATCTGGTCACGGATCCGTCGCGGTTCGACGTCATCGTCACGGACAACCTCTTCGGCGACATCCTCACCGACGAGGCCGGCGCGATCTCCGGCGGCATCGGCCTCGCCGCGTCGGGCAACATCGATGCGACGGGCACCAACCCGTCGATGTTCGAGCCCGTGCACGGCAGCGCCCCCGACATCGTCGGCCAGGGCGTCGCTGATCCCACCGCGGCGATCCTGTCGGCCGCGATGCTCCTGCGGCACCTCGGGAACGAGGACGGCGCGCAGCGCATCGAGGCCGCCGTGACGGCCGACCTCGCCGCCCGCGGCGACGCCCCGATCCGCACCGTCGAGGTCGGCGACCGCATCGCCGCCGCCCTCAGCGCGTAGGCACATCTCCCACTCAACAGCGTTAGCCCGTGGTTCGGGCTAACGCTGTTGAGTCATTTCAGGGGTAGCGACGGTGCTTCCTCCGGCACGTCCGCGCGCTTCGCATCGGAGGGGACGAGCGGGTAGGCGAGCAGCGGGGCCAGGGCCACGAGGGCGAAGGCGGCGCCGAAGCTCGTCGCGTGGATCAGGGCGCCCAGGATCGGCCCGGCCGCGGTCGTGGCGACGAACTGCCCCGTGTTCTGGATCCCGAGGGCGCGCCCGCTGTAGAACGGTCCCGCCTTCTCGGCTATCGCCGTGAAGGCCAGGCCGTTGTCGGCGACGGTGACCACCGAGGCGATCAGCAGGACGACGACCGCGACGGGCGAGCCGAGCGCGGCGAGCGCGCCGAGCCCGGCCATCGACGCCGCGGCGGCGAGGGCGATCCACTTGATGGGCGCGGTCCGTGAGCCCAGCCGATCCGACCACGCGCCCGCCAGGATCCGCCCGGCCGCACCGAGCAGCTGGCTCGCCGAGATCAGGAGCCCCGCGGTCGCCGGCGCCCAGTGCAGTCCCACGATCAGCCAGGTGATGCCCCAGGTCCAGATCGCGCCCTGCGGCAGCACCAGGAGCAGGGAGACCGCGTGGATGCGGGCGAGGAAGGAGTCCTCGCGGTAGGGGTTCGACCGGGCGTCCGCGGCCGCGGGGCCGGTCTCGGGCCGGGGCGGATCGACGATGAACGCCCACACCAGCGCTACGGAGACCACCGCGATGACGAGCGGGACGAGCATCGCGGCGGTGAGCCCGGCGCGGCTCGCCAGCAGTGGCATCGTCAGGGACAGCAGCGCGATGCCCAGGGGCTGCGAGGTCTGCCGGATCCCCATCGCCGTCCCGCGGCTGGACGCCGGGAACCAGCCGACCACGATGCGGCCGCTCGCGCCGTTCCCGCTCGCCGCCATGGCCGACGAGACGAAGAGCGCGACGGCCACGAGGGACAGCGGGGCGTGCGCCGCGAACGCCGCGACCGCGGCCGCCAGCCCGGCCACGGCGCCGGCCATGCTGATCAGCAGGACGCGGCGCTCGCCGTAGCGGTCGATCATCGCGCCCCACAGGATCGTCGTGAGCAGCAGGCCGGCGGGCGCGGCGGCCGCGAACAGCCCCGCGCGCTGCGGGCTCAGGCCGTCCTGGATGAGCTGGGGGAGGAGGAACGCGGTGCAGTTCACGGCGGCGGTGGTGGTGATCGCGGCGGTCATCGAGACCACCAGGATCCACCAGCGGCGGGCGGCGGACATCTCCATCGCGACTCCCAACTAGTGAGACGGCATGCTTACTATCTGAGACGAAGCCTAGTGGATCGAAGTATCGGAGTCGAACGGTAGGCTCGCGGCATGCGCCTTGCACGAATCGCCAGCAGTGACGGGGTCGCGTTCGCGGCCATCGAGGGTGACCCGGAGGGCGGTGCCCGGGCCCGCGAGATCTCCGAGCATCCTTTCGGCACACCGGAGTTCACCGGTCGCAGCTGGGCGCTCGACGACGTGCGCCTGCTCGCGCCGATCCTCGCCAGCAAGGTGGTCTGCATCGGCAAGAACTACGCGGCGCACGCGGCGGAGATGGGCGGCGAGGCGCCCAAGGACCCCGTGATCTTCATCAAGCCCAACACCTCGATCATCGGCCCGCTGGCGCCGATCAAGCTGCCGCGCAGCTCCGAGCAGGTGGACTACGAGGGCGAGCTCGCCGTGGTCATCGGCCAGCCCTGTCGGGACGTCCCCGCGGCTCGCGCGAAGGACGTCATCCTCGGCTACACGGTGGCGAACGACGTCACGGCACGCGATCAGCAGCGCCACGACGGCCAGTGGACCCGCGGTAAGGGCTACGACACCTTCTGCCCGCTCGGTCCCTGGATCGAGACGGAGTTCGACCCGTCGGACGCGAGGATCTACACCGAGCTCGACGGCCAGATCAAGCAGGACTCCCGCACCTCGCTGATGATCCACTCCATCGGCGACATCGTCGAGTGGATCTCCTCGGTGATGACGCTGCTCCCCGGCGACGTGATCCTCACCGGCACGCCGGAGGGCGTCGGTCCCATCACCGCGGGCCAGCACGTGGCCGTCACCGTCGAGGGGATCGGCACGCTCACCAGCCTCGCCGAGGACCGCTGACGCCGTTCGGTCGGCCTTGACTCAATCGGCCTTGACGGCGAGCACGGGGATCGGCGAGTTCAGGATCAGCCGCTGACTGACGCTGCCGAGAACGGCCTTGCTCACCAGCGAGCGGCGGCGGACCGCGATCACCAGGCGGGTCGCGCCGCGCTCGTCGATCTCGTCGAGCACGGCGTCGACGGGGTCGCGGTCGCCGCGCCCCGTCCGCTCGACGACGGTGATCGGCACCTCGCCGTCGAAGCCCGAGACGTCGAGCTTGGCTATGCCGAGATTGACGGCCACGAGATCGGTGCCGAGGGACTTCGCCTCCTCGATGCCGGCGCGCAGGGCGACGGGGCCTTCGGTGGTGCCGGGGACCGCGACGATGATGGTCATGATGCTCCTCGTGTCGAGAACGATCCGGTCAGCGGAAGTCGCCGCGGGAGAAGGACTCCTCCAAGTCCTCCAGCGAACGGCCGCTCGTGTTGGGCAGGGTCTTGTAGATCAGGAATCCGAACAGTGCGCACACCACGAAGAACGTTCCGTAGGTACCCACGATGCCACCGACCTTGATCAGCGTGGGGAAGAGCTGCCCGACGAGGGCGTTCGTCAGCCACAGGACCAGCACCGACAGGCCCATGCCGAAGCCGCGCAGCCGCAACGGGAAGAGCTCGGACAGGCACACCCACACGGGCACGTTGAGCGCCGTCTGCATGGCGAGGACGAACAGGGCGACGAAGATCAGGACGGCGTAGGCCTGCACCTTGCCCTCGGGCAGGATCAGCGCCGACAGCACGGTGAGGCCGTGGCAGACGGTCACGCCGATCATGCCCGCGATGATGAGCGTGCGACGGGGGACACGGTCGATGAGGAAGAACAGGCAGACCGCGCTGCCGATGACGGCGGAGACACCCATGAAGATGTTCGCGATCGGCGCCGCGCTGTCGCTGAAGCCGGCGGTCTTGAGCATCTCGGTCCCGTAGTACATCACCGAGTTGATGCCGGTGAGCTGCTGGGCGATCGCGAGGATCACGGCGGCGAGCATGATGCGGCGGACCCACGGGATCGCCAGGTCGGCCCAGCCGCCGGTCTGGGCGACCTCCTCTTCGCGGGCGAGCACCTCGACCTCCGCCATCTCGGCCCGCGCGCGGTCCTCGGTGCGGACCTGCATGAGCACGGCGAGCGCCTCGGCGTCACGCCCCTTCGAGATGTACCAGCGGGGCGATTCCGGCATCCGCAGCATGCCGAGGAACAGGAAGACGGCGGGCACGGCGCACACCGCGAGCATGATCCGCCACACCCCGGGATGGCCGTCCGGGTTGGCGTCGGTGAGCGGCGGCCACACGCGGGCGATGATCGCGTTGATCACGAAGGCCAGCAACTGGCCGACGACGATCGCCAGCTCGTTGCGGCCCCCGAGGGTGCCGCGCCGCTCCGTGGGCGCCAGTTCCGACAGGTAGACGGGGACGACGACCGAGGCGCCGCCGACCGCGAGGCCGAGGACGAACCGGGCCGGCAGCATCACCGCCAGGTCGTTCGCGAAGACGGCGCCGAGCGTGCCGACGAAGAAGACGACCGCGAGGATGATCATGGTCTTCCGGCGCCCGATGGCGTCGGCGAGCCGGCCGCAGACCAGCGCGCCGACGGCGGCCCCGATGAGCAGGGTGCTGACCACCAGGCCCTCGGTCGTCGTGGTCAGTCCCAGGTCGTGCTTCATCGGCTCCAGCGCACCGTTGAGCACGCCGGTGTCGTAGCCGAAGAGCAGCCCGCCGAAGGTCGCGACGACCGCCACCAGGTCCATCCGCCGCTGGTGGGGGCCGGGCCTCAGGGGAGGCAGGGCCGTTCCGCCCTCCGGCGTGCTGGTGCTTCCGTGCGTCATTCTCGAGTCCTTCCCGCTGTCCGCGTGAGGAACATCACAGCAGACGCCGAACCGGTTTGACAAGTAGTTCGGCAAGATTGAAAGAATGTCATGACATGACTTTCGGGCTGTGGCATCCTGACACCGTTCGCACGGCTGGATACGACGGAGGTGGCACACGATGCACGACGGTACGCAGCAGGATCCGACCCCGGTGCGGGTGGCCGTGATCGGCATGGGCTGGATGGGCCGGGTGCACGCGCAGGCGTACGCCCGTGTGCCGCACCACTACCCGGACGGTGTCGCGGTGCCCGTCCTCGCCGCGGTGGCGGACGACGTCCCCGGGCGCGCGGAGGCCTTCGCCGCCCGGTTCGGGGCGGACTCCGCGTACAGCGACTGGCGCGACGTCCTCGGCGATCCGTCGATCGACGCCGTCTCGGTGACGGTGCCCAACTTCCTGCATCGCGAGATCGGCACGGCCGTGCTCGACGCCGGCAAGCATCTGTGGATCGAGAAGCCCGTCGGCCTGACCGAGGCCGACGCGGCCGCGGTCGCGGAGGCCGCCGCTCGCAATGATCGCCGCACCGCCGTCGGCTTCAACTACCGCAACGCCCCCGCGGTGCAGGCGGCCCGGGCCATGATCGCCGACGGCCGGCTCGGCAGCGTCACGCACGCGCGGTTCCGGTTGTTCAGCGACTACGCCGCCCATCCCGACGGTGCCCTCACGTGGCGTTACCAGCGGGACCGCGGCGGCAACGGCGTCCTCGGCGACCTCGGCTCGCACGGCGTGGACCTGGTCTCCTACCTGCTCGGAGACATCGACGCGCTGGTCGCCGACACGGCGATCTTCATCCCCGAGCGGTCGGAGCCGACGGGCGCCACGTCGGGACACCAGCTCGCCACCTCGGGCGTGCGGGGCCCCGTCGAGAACGAGGACTACCTGTCGGCGCAGCTGCGCCTGACGTCCGGGGCGCGCTGCGTTCTCGAGGCGAGCCGGGTCGCGGTGGGGGAGCAGAACTCCTACGGCTTCGAGATCCACGGCACGTCGGGCATGGTGCGCTGGGACTACCGGCGCATGGGCGAACTCGAGGCGTCGCTCGGCGATTCCTTCCAGGACCAGCCGGTGTCGACGGTGCACGTCGGGCCCGGCAGCGGCGACTACGCCGCCTTCCAGCCCGGCGCGGCGAATCCCATGGGCTACGACGACCTCAAGGTGATCGAGGCCCAGCACTTCCTGCGTTCCATCGTCACGGGCGTCCCGGAAGGGGCGACGGCCCTGGACGCCGTGCGCAGCGCCCGCGCGCTGGACGCCATGACCCGCTCGGTCGACGAGGGGCGCTGGGTGACGCTCGCGTAGGCCCACGCGCGGAGACGGTGCCGGCGGACCGCCGGCACCGTCGTCCGTCATGCGCTCGCGGACTCCGCGAGCAGGGATTCTGTCAGGGCGGCGTCGGCGGCGAGCAGGACCTCCGCCGCGACGGCGACGCCCTCCTCCCGTCCCAGCTCGGTGTCCTCGTGCTCGATGTTGACGAGCATGTCCGGATCCACGTCGTGCAGGGCGCGCAGGAACTCGGTCCAATACGCGACGTCGTGGCCCTTGCCCAGCGCGACGAAGTCCCACGCGGACTCCGTCGGCCACTCGTTGGCCCACTCGTCGCCGCCCAGGTTGGTGCGGGCCTCGTCGGGCCCCAGGCGGCGGAACGAGTTGTCCAGCACCCCGTTCAGCGCCGCGTACTCCGGGTTGATGCGCACGTCCTTCGCGGCGGCGTGCACGACCAGGCCGCCGAGGTGGCGGACCACTGCCACCGGATCCATCTGCTGCCAGAACAGGTGTGAGGCGTCGAGCTCCACGCCGAGGTGCGTCGAGCCGGTCCGCTCGACCAGCTCGTGCACGGTCGCGCTGTTGAAGACGAGGTTCTGCGGGTGCAGCTCGAGCGCGACCTTGACGCCGTGGTCGCGGGCGATGCGGTCGGTCTCGCGCCAGAAGTCGGCGGCGATCTCCCACTGGTGGTCCAGGACGTCCAGCGCGGCGGAGTTCCAGGCGTTGACCACCCAGTTCTGGTGCAGTGCGCCGGGGTCGCCGCCGGGCAGGCCGGACATGGTGACGAGGCGGTCCTGGCCCAGGCGGGCCGCGAGCCGGATCGAGCGGCGGATGTCGTCGGCGTGCTTGCCGCCGATCGCGCGGTTCGGATGCAGCGGGTTGCCGTTGCAGTTGAGGCCGGCGATGGCGACGCCGGTGCCCTCGAAGATCCCGAGGTAGTCGTCGCGGGCCGCGTCGCTGACGAGGATGTCGGCGATGTTCGGCACGTGCACCGGCGGCAGGAAGCCGCCGGTGTTGAGCTCGATACCGGTCAGGCCCACCGCGGCGATCGCGCGGAGCGCGTCGGGCAGCGGGCGGTCGTGGTAGATGGCGTTGTACAGGCCGAGTTTCATGGAGGCTCCGTCGGAGTTGGTCGGGACTGGGGTGATCAGGACTGGGGGAGGAGGGACGGCACGTCGACCGGCGCGCCGCCGGCCACGGCGGACCGGGCGACGGCGTCGATGAGTTCCATGTTGTGCAGGCCGTCGGCGAAGTCGGCGTTCCGCGGCAGCGATTCGTCCACCGGCAGGCCTGCGACCTCCTCGAGCATCGCGCGGGCCTGGAAGACGAAGCCGTCGTTCTGGCCGATCCCCACGCCGGGCGCGTCCATCGCGAGGCCGCCGCGCCAGTACGGGTGGTCGGGGCCGAGCGTCACCGTGCGCGGGCCGCCGAACACGGGGCCCTCGTCGGTGAACAGGACCTGGACCCGGCCCGGGGTGCGGAAGTCGAACGCCGCCGATCCGCGCTCGCAGAAGACCTCGAACTTCAGGGTGTTGGGGTGCCCCGCGGCGACGCGGGAGACCTGCAGCGCCCCGGTCCCGCCGCCGGCGAAGTCGACGAAGAAGCCCGCCACGTCGTCGTTCTCGACGGTGCCGCGCTCGTCGCTGACGGCGCCGTGCTCGTGGCCGATCACGCGGCCCAGCGGCTTCGGTCGGGTCGGGAACGCGGTGTGCAGCGTCGCGCCGCGCACGGTGGAGACGGGGCCGCCGACGAGCTCCGCGATGTAGGTGAGGTGGCTGCCGACGTCGGCGAGCGCACCCGAGCCGGCGGGGCCCTTGAAGCGCCAGCTGATGGGGCCGTCGGGATCGCAGGCGTAGTCGGTCCAGTACGCGCCGTCGAAGTTGATGAGCCGGCCGAGGCGGCCGCTGCGCACCAGGTCGCCGAGCAGGGCGATGCCGGGCGAGCGCAGGTAGGTCAGGCCGATCCGGCCGAGCACGCCGCGCTCGGCCGCGGCGTCCGCCGCGGCCACCATCCCGCGGGCGTCGGCGAGGGTGTCCGAGAGCGGCTTCTCGCAGAGCACGTGCTTGCCGGCGGCCAGGAGGGATTCGACGATCTCGCGGTGCAGGGCGTTGGCCACGACGACGCTCACCACGTCGATGTCGTCGGCGGCGGCGATCGCCTGCCAGGAGGCGTCGTGCCGCTCGAAGCCGAACCGGCGGGCGGTGTCGTGCGCCAGCGGCGCGTACGCGTCGGCGACGGAGACCAGCCGCACGTCGGGCAGTCCGGGGCCGTAGACGGCGGTGGCGGCTCGGTAGCCCGCGGCGTGCGCCTTGCCCGCCATGCCGGCGCCGATCACGGCAACGCCGATGCTGTTCCCGCTCATGTTCCCTCCTTCAGGTTGCTGTGCGCTCCGTCGCGACCTACTGTCGATGTGAGTTGGAGCGCTCCAACAAGCATGAGCAATGTTCGTATGTCCTGTCAATAGGGTGGGCGCATGGAAGGCAAGCGACCGACGATCTACGACGTCGCGAAGCGGGCGGGGGTGTCGAAATCCCTGGTATCGCTGGTCCTGCAGGGATCCCCGCGAGTGGGCGAGGCGTCTCGCCGGGCGGTGGAGGAGGCGATCGCGGACCTCGGGTACCGCCCCAGCCGGGCGGCGGCGACCCTCGCCGCGCGGCGCACGCGCACCGTCGGGGTGCTGATCGACGACTACACGAACCTGTGGTTCGTCGACCTCGTGCGCGGCCTGCACGCCGCGCTCGGCCCGGCCGGCTACCGGCTGGCGGTCGTGGACGTCGCGACCGCGGATCAGGCCGAGGATCCGGTCGAGTCCATGCTCGCCATGCGGGTCGACGGGCTCGTGCTCGGCATGGATCCACCGCAATCGCTGCTGGCCCGAGACGGTGCCGCGCTGCCGCCGGTCGTGGTCGCGGGCACGCGGGCGGCGCACGACGCGCGGTTCGACGCGGTCGCCAACGACGACGCCGAGGGGGCGCGCCTCGCCGCCCGGCACCTCGTCGAACTGGGGCATCGCACGCTCGGTCAGGTGTGCGCCGGCGGCGGCGCGGGTGAGGTGCGGCGCGCGGCGTTCACCGTCGAGGCCTCGGGCCTCGGCGCGACCGTGGTGGACGCCTCGTGGCGCGGCGAGGCGTCGGACGAAGCCGGGTTCCGCGCCGCCGCCGAGCTGTTCGCCGCCGATCCCGGGATCACCGCGGTGTTCGCGGCGAACGACGTGATGGCCGTCGGCGTGCTCGGAGCGGCGCGCGAACGCGGGCTGGACGTCCCGCGCGATCTCTCCGTCGTCGGCTACGACGACACCTCGCTGGCGTCGACCCGGTTGGTGGGGCTGACGACGGTCGACGACCGCAGCTTCGACGTGGGGCACCGCGCGGGCGCTCTCCTGCGCGACCGGATGGGGGCGGACGGCGGCGCACCGTCGTCGGCACGCGACAGCGAGAGGGATGTTCTCGCACCGCGACTGGTCGTCCGGGGGACCACGGGAGCTCCCGGTTGAGCCGCAAGATCGCGGCAATGTGCGTATGTCTGAACAAACACTAGGCAAGCGCTGTGATCTGTACTACATTCAGCTCAGCGAGTGGGTCGTCTCACTCGGTGAGGTCGAAGGGACACAGCAATGAAGAAGACCACGCAGCGGCCGCGACGGCTCCGTACCCTGCTCGCCGCGACCGCGGCCGGCACGGCGGCGCTCATCACACTGGTGGGTTGCTCGAGCACGGGCGGCGCGCCGCGCGACACCGGGGACGGCGGTGCCGGCGTCGGATCGGCCGGCACGAAGCGCCTGACCATCGCCATGGTCACGCACCAGCAGCCCGGCGACACCTTCTGGGACCTCATCCGCAAGGGTGCGGAGATGGCGGCGAAGAAGGACAACGTCACCCTCCGGTACTCCAACGACCCGCAGGCGCCCAACCAGGCGAACCTGGTGCAGGCCGCGATCGACAGCAAGGTCGACGGGATCGCGCTCACGCTGTCCACGCCCAACGCCTTCCAGGCCGTGGTGCAGAACGCGCAGAAGGCGGGGATCCCGGTCTCCGCGTTCAACGCCGGCTACAACGACTACGCCCGCATGGGGATCCAGCAGTACTTCGGCCAGGACGAGACCACCGCGGGCGTCGCGGTCGGCGAGCGCCTCTCCAAGGAGGGAGCGAAGAAGGCAATCTGCATCATCCAGCAGCAGGGGCAGGTCCAGCTCGAGTCGCGGTGCGCGGGCGTCCGGACCGGCCTCGCGGGCGGCACCGTCGAGAACCTCAACGTCAACGGCGAGGACATGACCGACGTGCAGTCGAAGGTCAACGCCAAGCTGCAGCAGGACCCGAGCATCGACACCGTCGTGGCGCTGGGCGCACCCTTCGCGCTGACGGCCACGAAGGCGGTCGAGAGCGCCGGAGCCAAGCCCCGGATCGTCACCTTCGACACCAACGCGGCCCTGGTCGGCGCGATCCAGAACGGCAAGGTCGCGTGGGCCGTCGACCAGCAGCCCTACCTCCAGGGCTACCTCGCGATCGACTCGCTCTGGCTGCAGATCATCAACGGCAACACCATCGGTGGCGGCCAGGCCGTGTTCACCGGTCCGGCCTTCATCGACAAGACCAACGTCGACAAGGTCGCCGAGCTCGCCAAGGGCGGTACCCGCTGATGACCACCGACGAGGCCCTCGACCTCAGCACGCACACGCCCGTCACCGACGAGCGCGTCAAGAAGCAGAAGCCCCTCCAACGGTTGATCCTGCGTCCCGAGGTGGGCGCGCTGATCGGCGCGATCGCGATCCTGATCTTCTTCCTCATCGTCGCGCCGCCCTTCCGCAGCCCGGAGTCCTTCGCCACCGTCCTGTACGCCAGCTCGACGATCGGCATCATGGCGTGCGGCGTCGCCGTCCTCATGATCGGCGGCGAGTTCGACCTGTCGACCGGTGTGGCCGTGACCTTCTCGTCGCTCGCGGCGTCGATGCTCGCCTACAACCTGCACCTGAACACGTGGGTGGGATCCCTGCTCGCCCTGGGGCTGTCGCTCGCGGTGGGCGCCTTCAACGGCTACATGGTGATGCGCACCAAGATCCCCAGCTTCCTCATCACGCTGGCCACGTTCCTCATGCTCACCGGCATCAACCTCGCGGTCACCAAGATGGTCACCGGTCAGGTCGCCACCCCCACGATCGCGGACATGGAGGGCTTCCCGTCGGCGCAGGCCGTCTTCTCCTCGACGATCCACATCTTCGGCGTCGGCCTCAAGGTGACGGTCCTGTGGTGGATCCTGTTCACCGCGGTCGCCACGTACGTCCTCATGCGCACCCGCGTCGGCAACTGGATCTTCGCGGTCGGCGGCAACCAGGATTCCGCACGCGCCGTGGGCGTTCCCGTCACCAAGGTCAAGATCGGCCTGTTCATGTTCGTGGCCTTCTGCGCCTGGTTCGTCGGCCAGCACCTGCTGTACGCCTACGACACCGTCCAGTCCGGGCAGGGTGTCGGCAACGAGTTCCTGTACATCATCGGCGCCGTCATCGGCGGCTGCCTCCTCACGGGCGGCTACGGCACCGCGGTCGGGGCCATGATCGGCGCCTTCATCTTCGGCATGGTCAACCAGTGCATCGTCTACGCCGGCTGGAACCCCGACTGGTTCAAGTTCTTCCTCGGCATCATGCTGCTGTTCGCCGTGATCGCCAACAACGCATTCCGCAACTTCGCCGCGAAGAGGTGACCCGATGACCACGGACGATATCCAGGCCGAGACGCCCGAGACCGGCGACGACAAGGTCGCGCTGATCGAGTTCAAGGACGTCGGCAAGCAGTACGGCAACATCATCGCGCTCCATGGGATCAACCTCCGCGTGTTCCCCGGCGAGGTCACCTGCGTGCTCGGCGACAACGGCGCGGGCAAGTCGACGCTGATCAAGACGATGGCGGGGCTGCACAAGCCCAGCGAGGGCGAGGTCCTCGTCGACGGCGAGGTGACCACGCTCGACTCGCCCAAGGACGCGCTCGAGAAGGGCGTCGCCACCGTCTACCAGGACCTCGCGGTCGTGGGGCTGATGCCGGTGTGGCGCAACTTCTTCCTCGGGCAGGAGTTGCGCTCGGGCTTCCTCAAGAGCCTCGACGTGCAGACCATGCGCGCTACGACGAAGGAGGAGCTGTTCAAGATGGGCATCGACCTCCCGGACGTGGACGCCCCGATCAGCTCCCTCTCGGGCGGCCAGCGGCAGTGCGTCGCCATCGCTCGCGCGATCTACTTCGGCGCGCGCGTGCTGATCCTCGACGAGCCGACGGCCGCGCTGGGCGTCAAGCAGTCCGGCATGGTGCTGCGGTACATCACCGCGGCCCGGGACCAGGGCTTCGGCGTCGTCTTCATCACCCACAACCCCCACCACGCGTACATGGTGGGAGACCATTTCGTGCTGCTCAATCGCGGCCGGCAGAAGCTCGACTGCACGTACGACGAGATCAGCCTGGAGGAGCTGACCTCGCAGATGGCGGGCGGCGACGAGCTCGAGACCCTCAGCCACGAGCTGCGCAGGTGAGTGCGTGACGGAGACACTCCTCGAACGCTTCGGGCGCCGCCTGCGCGTCGCGATGATCGGCGGCGGGATCGGCAGCTACATCGGCGAGACCCACGCCATCGCGCTCCGCACCGACGGGCTGTGGGACCTTGTGGCGGGAGCCTTCTCCCGCACGCCGGCGACGAACGCGGCCACCGCGCGGTCGTGGCTCGTGGCACCGGAGCGCACCTACGCCGATCACCTCGCGCTCATCGCGGGGGAGTCCGCGCGGGCGGACCCCGTCGATGCGGTGATCGTCGCGACCCGGCCGTCCAGCCACGCCGAGATCGCCTGCGACCTCCTCGCAGCCGGTTTCCACGTGATCTGCGAGAAGCCGCTCACCGATACCGCCGCCGACGCCCGCCGGGTCGCGGCCGCGGTGGCGGGTTCGGGGCGCCGCCTCATGCTCACACACTGCTACAGCGGCTATCCCATGGTCCGCCAGGCCAGGGAGATGGTCGCCCGCGGCGACCTCGGGCGGATCACTCTGGTCGAGAGCAGGTTCGCGGGCGGGATGTACGCGGCGAACACACCGCCCGGTTCTTGGCGCGTGGACGGCACGGAGGGCGGCGTCACCGCGCTGATCGCCGATCTCGGCACGCACGCCCTGCACCTCGCGGAGTTCGTCGCCGGCCGCCGGATCACGACGGTCGGTGCGGACCTCGCGCGCGTCGATCCCGAGCACGTGGCCTTCGACAACGCCTACCTCACCCTCGGTTTCGAGGGCGGCGCCCGCGGCCGCTGCTGGAGCACCTCGCAGGCCGCCGGGGCCACGCACGGCCTCGCGGTCACCGTCTACGGCGACCGCGGCAGCGTGGCCTGGGACCACGACACCCCGGAGACGCTGTGGTGGCGTGCGGACGGCGAGCCCGATCGTCTGCTCACCAAGGCCGGACCCGGGGCGACACCGGCAGCGATCGCCGCGTCCCGGTTCACCGCCGGTCACCCCGACGGGTACGCCCTCGCGTTCGCGAACCTCTACCGCGACTTCGCTCATGCGCTGCTCGCCGACGCGTTGGGCGAGGACCCCGTTCCGTACCTGGCAAGTCTCCCCGGCGTCGCCGACGGCGTCCGCACCCTCGCCGTCGCCGAGGCCGCCGTCCGGTCCGACGAGGCGGGGCGCCCCGTCACCGTCGACCCCTGACCACCACCGACCCGAATCGAGCACCGCATGACCGAGCCGATCCGCGTGGCCCTTGTGGGCTGCGGCAACATCGCCCTGGGGTTCCACATCCCCGCCTACCTCGCCGCGGACGACCGGTTCCGCATCGTCGGCATCGCCGATCCGACACCGGAACGTCTCGAGCTGGGCCGCGTCGCGGCCGGGCTCACGCCCGAGCAGGTGCACGCCGACGTCGCCGATCTGCTGGCCCGTGATGACGTCGACGCGCTCGACCTGTGCACCCCGCAGCACCTGCACCGGGACGTCGCGATCGCCGCGGCCCGCGCCGGCAAGCACGTGCTGTGCGAGAAGCCGATCGCCGCCGTCCCCGCGGACGCCGAGGCCATGCGCATCGCGGCCGAGGAGGCGGGAACCGTCCTCGCCGTGGTCGCCAACTATCTGTTCTTCCCGGAGGTGGTGGCGCTCAAGGCGATCATCGACTCGGGCGAGCTCGGCGAGATCCGCACGGCGCGCGTCGACATGCTGGGTGTCCTGGACCTGCCGGGCGCGGCGGGCTATCGGCCCACGTGGCGGCACGATCCCGCGCAGGCGGGCGGAGGCGTCCTGGTCGACATGCTGCACGGGGTGTACCTCTCCGAGGCCCTCCTCGGCGCCCGCGCGGAGCGGGTCTCCGCGTTCGTGGACAGCGCGACCGACGGCGACGCCGTCGACGGAATCGCGTTGTGCCGCCTCGAGGCCGGCCGCCGCGTCGCGATGGTGAACATCGCGTGGGGAATGGGCCAGGGCGGCATCTCGGTCGAGGGCGATCGGGGCCGCGCCGTCGCGCACTACCGCGCGGACGGGACGATGCCGTGGGCGCCGTTCGAATCCCTCACCGTCACGACGGAGTCCGGGACGCGCACCGTCGACCTCCCGGCGGGCGCCGAACTGACGCCGCGACGGCCCGGCACATCCTCGAGATCACCGTCGCCGCGTACGCGTCCGGTGCCCTCGGCGCGACAGTGCCGCTCCCGCTCGACGGCGCTCTGTTCACCTCCGGGGTCGCCGGTCTCGCGGAGATCGGCGTGCCCGACGACTCCTTCGTCCGTCGTCGTGGGCTGTTCGGTCTGACGGTGCCTGCGGCGTCCGGGATCGGGGGCTGACGTGCAGATCGGACTGCTCACCGAAAGCCTCTCCGAGCTTCCCCGCGCCGAGGCCCTCGACACGGCCGTGGACCTCGGCGTCGAGACCGTCGAGATCGGCCTGGGCGGTGTGCACGGCGGGTGGTCGCCCGCCCCGCACGCCGATCTGGCGGAGCTGCTGGACGACGGTGCCGCCCGGGCCGCGCTGGCCCGGGACATCGGATCGCGCGGGCTGCGGCTCGAGGCCTTCAACGCCGCGGGGAACCCGTTGCACCCGCGCCACGGCGAGCGCGACGCCGCCGTCCTGCGCGGCGCGTTGCGGCTCGCGGAGGAGTTCGAGGTCGGCACGGTCGTCACCATGTCCGGCCTTCCCGGCTATCCGGGTGACACGGTGCCCCCGTGGATCACCACGGTCTGGCCGCCGGAGAACCTGGAACTCCTGGACTACCAGTGGGAACGGGCCATCGACTGGTGGGGGACGATCGCCGATGAGGCTCGCGCTCGCGGCGTGCGGATCGCCGTCGAGATGCACGCCAACCAGCTCGTCTACAACGTGCCCGGCCTGCTGCGGCTGCGCGCCGCCGTGGGTGATGTGGTGGGCGCGAACTTCGATCCCAGCCACCTCATCTGGATGGGCGCCGACCCGCTCGCCGCGATCCGCGCCCTGGACGGCGCGATCCATCACGTGCACGCCAAGGACACCCGCATCGAGGACCGCGCTGCGGTCGCCTCTCGGCTCGAGACCATCCCGAATCCGCGTACCGGCGAGCGCGCGTGGAACTACGTCGCGGTCGGCACCGGCCACCCCGACGGCGTCGACTTCTGGGTGCGGTTCATCGCCGCGCTCCGGTACGCCGGGTACGACGGCCCGCTGTCCATCGAGAACGAGGACTACACGCTCGGCCAGCGCGAATCCGTCGCCCTGGCCGTCGAGACCCTGCGCGCCGCGCAGAACCTGGAGGAGGTGCGATGAGCAGGATCAGGATCGCGGTGCTCGGCTGCGGCCGGATCGGGCGCGTGCACGCCGACTCGGTCGCGGTGAGCGACCGCGCCGAGCTGGCATGGGTGTTCGACCCGATCGAGGTGGCGGCGAAGGAGGTCGGCGAGCGCTTCGGCGCCGCATGGACGACCGACGTCGAGGAGGTCCTCGAGGCCCGTGACGTGGACGCCGTCGTGGTCGCCTCGCCGACGCCGACGCACGTCGATCTGCTCACCCGCGCCGTGCGAACGGGGCGGACCGTGCTGTGCGAGAAGCCCATCGACCTCGACATCGCCCGGGTCGACGCCTGCCGCGCCGATCTGGGCGACCTCACCGACAGGGTGATGCTCGGCTTCAACCGCCGGTTCGACTCCTCCTTCGCCGAGGTCCGCCGTCGCGTCGACGCGGGCGAGATCGGGCCGCTGGAGCAGCTCACCATCGTCAGCCGCGACCCCGCGCCGCCGCCGGCGGACTACGTCGCCTCGTCGGGCGGGCTGTTCCGGGACATGATGATCCACGATCTCGACCTCGCCCGGTTCTTCCTCGGCGAGGTGGTAGCGGTGTCGGCGCTGGGATCGAACCTCGTCTCCGCGGAGATCCGCGCGGCCGGCGACATCGACGGCGCCATGGTCGTGCTGCGCGGCGCCGGCGGGCAGCTGGCGACCATCACCAACTCCCGACGCTGCGCCTACGGTTACGACCAGCGGCTCGAGGCCTTCGGCGCACTGGGCTCGCTCACCGCCGCCAACCAGCACGCGACCTCCGTGGCCTTCTCGGGCGCGGCGCACACCGGCGCCGCGGGGCCGGTCCTGAACTTCTTCCTGGACCGGTACACCCCGGCCTATCGCGCCGAGCTCGACGCCTTCGTGACGATGACCGAGACCGGCGGCGCGGCATCGCCCGGGTTCGACGACGGCCGCGCGGCCCTGGTGCTCGCCGACGCCGCCGCCGAGTCCCTCCGCACCGGGGCCGTGGTCGAGGTCCGGGCGTGACGGTGCGCTGGGGCCTCCTCGCCACCTCGGGGATCGGTCGCGTCGCCGCCCGCGCGATCGCCGCCGCCGACGGCGCCGAGCTCGCCGCCGTCGCGGGCCGTGACACGGGGCGCGCCGCCGCCTACGCGGCCGAGGTGGAATCGCCCGCCGCGTACGGGAGTTACGAGGATCTGCTCGCCGACAGCGGCATCGACGCGGTCTACGTGCCGCTGCCGATCACGCTCCACGGTGAGTGGGCGATCCGGGCGCTGGAGGCGGGGAAGCACGTGCTGTGCGAGAAGCCGCTCACCCTGGATCCGGATGAGGCGACAGCCGTCTTCGACGCCGCGGAGCGCGCGGGGCGGCACGCGATCGAGGGCTTCATGTGGCGGCTGCACCCGCAGACGCTGCTGGTCCGTCGACTGCTCGCGGAGGGCGCGATCGGTGAGCTCGCGCTCGTCCGCGCCGCGCTCAGCGTGAGCGCCCCCGCAGGCGACATCCGGCGCTCGACCGACCTCGGCGGCGGCGCGCTGGCGGACCTCGGCGGGTACTGCGTCAGCGCGGTGCGGCTGTTCGGCGGCGAACCGTCGACGGTGCGCGCCGTGCAGGTCGCCGATCCGGCCGGTACCGGCGCGGGACACGATCTGCGTGCCTCCGCGGTCCTCGAACTGGAGGGCGGCGTCGTCGGGCTGATCGACGTCGGACTGGACCTGGAGCGGCGTGACCAGCTCGAGCTCGTCGGCACGAAGGGACGGATCGTCGTCGACGATCCGTGGCTGTGCCGGTTCGGCGCCGTCGAGCTGATCCGCGGGGAACGGGCGGAGCGGTTGCCGGCGGATCCGGGCGGCGCCTTCGGCCTGACGCCACCGGGGCCCGACAACGAGGACGCGTACCGGATCGAGTTCGAGGCGGCGAGCGCCGCCTTCGCCGGCGGGGCGGAGCCGGCCTTCGGCAGAGACGACGCGATCGCGCAGGCCCGCGCCCTCGCAGCTGCGCGGCGGTCCGCTGTGGAGGGCGTCACGATCGTCGTGTAGCCGCCTCCGACACCACCCGCCCGACGGTGCCCGTCACCGTCGGGCGGTGGCGTGTCCGCCGGCGTTCGCCGGGAGGCGCAGCGCCCCGAGGAGGGGAAGCAGGAGCAGCGCGGCGAAGGGGACGAACGCGACCCGATAGCCCAGCTCGACCGCATCCGGCCCGGCCCATGACGTGCCGAGACTCGCGGCTGCGGCGGCCGCCGCGATGCCGAGGGCGGTGCCCACCTGCTGCAGGGTGGCGGACAGGCCGTTCGCGGCGGGAAGCAGGTCGCGGGGGACATCGGCGAACATGACGGTGTTGTAGGCGCTGAAGCCGATGGACCGGACCACCCCGGAGAACACCAGGAGCGCGGCGATCACCGGCGCGGGCGTCGACGCGTGCACCCACCCGAAGGCGAGCAGCGTCGCCGCGCCCGCGACGATCGACCAGACGAGGGTGCGTCGGAACCCCAGCACCCGGATGATCGGGGAGGTCAGCGGTTTGATCGCGAGGTTGCCGGCGAAGACCGCCGTCACCATCGCGCCCGCCGCGGCCGCGCTCCATCCGAACCCGGCCTGGAAGAGCAGCACGAAGAGGAAGGGCGCGCCCGTGATCACGAGGCGGTAGATCGATCCGCTCACGTTGCCCATGCGGAAGGTCTGGATGTGCATGACCGCCGGATCGAACAGCGGGTGGGGGCGACGCGCCATCCCTCGTGCGGCCACCCAGGCGAGGAGTGTTGCGGCCACCAGCAGCGCGGCCACGACCCACGGCCGTCCGCCCCGCAGCAGTTCCACGCCGCCCGTGAGGCAGACGACCGCACCCGCGGTGAGCAGGTAGCCCCAGCGGTCGAGCGGCGTTCGGAGGCTCGTGTCGTTCAGCGGGATCAGGAGTGCCCCGCCGATCGCCAGTGCGACGCCGATCGGAACGTTGAGCACGAAGATCCACCGCCACCCCGCGACATCGGTGATGACGCCGCCGAGGAACGGAGCGACCACCGGCGCGACGAGGGACGGCCAGGTCAGGTAGGCCATCGCCGCGAGGAGGTCGACCGGCCGCACCGAGCGCAGCACAGCGATCCGTCCCACCGGGATCATCATGGCTCCGGCGGCGCCCTGCACGATGCGGAAGAGGCACAGCCACAGGAGGTCCGGTGCCAGCGCGCACGCGGCCGACGCCATCGTGAAACCGGCGACCGCCCACAGGAAGACGCGTCGCGTGCCGTACCGCTCCGCGACCCAGCCCGCGACGGGGACTGCCACCGCCACCGCGAGGAGGTAGCCGACGATGGCCGGACTCACGCCCGCCGGGGCGACCCCGAAGTCGCGGGCCACCGCCGGCGCTGCCGTCTGCAGCACCGCACCGTCGAGGTTCTCGAGGAACAGTGCTCCTGCGACGAGGAGCGCGAGCGGTCGGCTGAAGCTCGCGGCCTCGCGCCTGCGGATCAGCGCAGCGATGCGCGACATGTCGTTATGTTCGGTCAAATGGGCTCGAGGTGCAAGTCTTCAGTCGTAGGCGCCGCAGACCTGCTGGTCCCAGTCGATGATCGAGCCGGTGACCACGCCACTGCGGTCCGACAGCAGGAACACCACCGCCGCAGCCGCGTCCGCAGCGGAGGCGAGGCGGCCCGCGGGCAGCTCGCGCCCGGCGCGCTCGGCCCAGTCGTCCGGGGCGTCGTGGAACCGCTTCTGCACCAGGGCCTCGCCCTCCGTCTCGGTCCAGCCGATGTTGAGGCCGTTGATCCGGATCCGGTCGAACCGGTGCGCGTGGGCCGCGTTCTTCGTGAGCCCGATCAGCCCGGCTTTCGCGGCCACGTACGGCGCCAGGTAGGGCTGTCCGCCGTGTGCCGACATCGAGATGATGTTGACGACGGTTCCGGGGGCACGCCGTGCGCGCATGTCACGCACCGCGGCGGCCATCGTGAAGAAGGGCGCCCGGAGATTGATCGCGACGTGCTCGTCGAACAGCTCAGGCGTGGTCTCGGTCAGGGTGCCACGAGACGTGAGACCCGCCGCGTTGCACAGGCAGTCGACCCGGCCGAGGGCCTTGACCACCGCCTCCACCGACCCCGTCGCCTGCGCCGGATCGGCGACGTCGGCCCGAACGAACAGCGCCTCCGTCCCCTCCGCGGCCAGGTCGGACCGCAACGCCTCCCCGACAGCGGCGTCCCGACCGGAGAAGGCGACGCGGGCCCCGGCCGCGGCGGCCGCGCGGACGACGGCGGCGCCCACGCCCCGGCTGCCGCCCGACACGAACACGACCCTGTCCGCGAGATCGGCGGGCCGCCCGGTCACGGGCGGTGCCGCTCGTCGAGGGCGGCCAGTTCGGCGGCGAAGGCCTCCGGGGCCAGGCCGGACGCGAGCGCGCGGCGCGTCAGCTCCGCCTGTGTCTCGCCGTGCATGCCGTCGAGTGGTTGGTCCCGGTCCAGGTTCGACGGGAACGCGTACCCCTCGGCCGAGGCGGCGACGAGGTTCTCCACGGCGCGAGTCTCTCCGGCGGCGGCGAGACCCTGCAGCTCGGGGTAGACGGCGCGGAGGATCGCGGACCGGTCCACCGCGTCCATCGCGCGTCCGAACGCCGAACTGATCTGCAGCAGGTTCGCCATCCGGCGGATGCCCGCCGATCGATTCGAGCCGGCGGCGTGGAACAGTGCCGGATTGAAGAAGACGGCGTCGCCGGCGCGCAGCGGGAGCTGAACGTGGTTCGCCTCGAAGTAGTCCCGGAACTCCGGGAGGTTGAAGGCGAGGTAGCCGGGCTCGTAGCGCTGGGAGTACGGCAGGTACGGGGTGGGACCCGACGAGACGGGCATGTCCACCTGTGCGACGGCGCCCTGCAGCGTGAGCGCGGGGGAGAGCAGGTGCGTGTGCCGAGGGAAACGCTGCGCCGTCTCCGGCTCCATGAAGCCGAGGTGGTAGTCGCGGTGCGGGGACTGTGCGGTCCCGCCGGGGTTCACCACGTTGATCGCGGACGTCACCTGGTACATCGGGCCCAGCCACGCGGTCGCGACCAGCGCGAGCACGTCGTTGGCGTAGTAGCGGGCGAACGAGGCGGGATCGCGGAGCGCATGCTTGCTCAGGGCGTTCCAGATCCGGTCGTTCGCGCCCGGCGCGGCGAAGTGGTCGCCGCCGCCGGAGCCGTTCGCGCGCTGTTCGGCGATCATGGCGGTGAACAGTGCCGTCGACTCGTCGAGGCCGTGCCGGTCGTCGAAGGCACGGTCGAAGACGACGATGCCCGGGCCGGTCAGGAGCGCCCGCGCCAGCTCGTCCGACAGCTGCTCGCGCCTGTCCGGATCGGCCGCGGCCTCCGTGGCCGCGGCGCCGTAGAACAGGACGCCGCGCACCGCCCGGTCCGCGTAGGGGTAGGCGGCCAGGTCGGTCTCGAACTCGAGCTGCGCCGTGAACTCCTCGAGGCTGCAGTCGGCCTCGCTGATCCGGCCCGTGCGGTCCGGCGCCCCGGTCCGGGCCGAGAAGGTGGTGGGCATGTCGCTTTCCTGACGTCGATGTGAAGCGGGAGTGGGGAATCGGTGTCCATCCCCGGATTCATCGTGGCAAGCTGTCGAGGTCCCGGGTAGCCCGGAAAACCCTCAAGAATCCCTCAGCGCGAGGAGGCCTGCGGTGTCGCACTCCCATCCGATCCGCGAGATCGCGCAGCAGGCGGGCGTCAGCGAGGCCACCGTCGACCGCGTGCTCCACGGCCGCGTGGGGGTGCGCGAGGGGACGGCGGCACAGGTCCGGCAGGCGATCGCCGATCTCGACCGGCAGCGCTCACAGCTGCGGCTGTCGGGTCGCCGGTTCATGCTCGATCTCGTCATGGAGACTCCGCGCCGCTTCTCGGACCTGACCCGCGCCGCGCTGGAGGCCGAGCTCCCCACTCTGCGCCCGGCGGTCTTCCGTGCCCGCTACCACCTGCGGGAGGCGTGGGAGCCGGAGGAACTGATCGCGGAGCTTGACGGCATCGCGCGTCGCGGTAGCCACGGCGTCGTCCTCAAGGCTCCGGACACGCCCGCGGTCGCGGCCGCGATCGCGCGCCTGACCGCGCGCCGCACCCCCGTCGTCACCGCGGTCACCGACGTCCCGCAGAGCGCCCGGATCGCGTACGTGGGCATGGACAACCGCGCCGCGGGCGAGACCGCGGCGCACCTCGTCACCCAGTGGGTGGGTGAGGCGCGCGGAGCCCTGCTCGTCGTCACCAGCGGCCGGCACTTCCGGGGCGAGGAGGAACGGGAGACGGGGTTCCGCAGCGAGATCCGCCGGACCGACCCGGCGCGGCGGATCGTCGGCATCGCCGATACGGGCGGCCTCGACGCGGTGTGCCGCCGGGAGGTCGCCGCGGTGCTCGCGAGCGACCCGGACATCGCCGCGGTCTACTCGCCGGGTGGCGGCAACCGGGGGATCATCGCGGCGTTCGATGACGCGGGGAGGAGATGTCGCGGCTACATCGCACACGATCTCGCCGAATCGAACCGCGAACTGTTGCTGGCGGGCCGGATCTCGGCGGTGCTGCACCACGACCTGCGGGCGGATCTGCGCGGCGCCGCCCACGCGATCATGGCCTTCCACGGCGCGATCGACGGTCCGCACCGGCCGCGGCCCACCGCGATCCAGATCGTCGTGCCGCCCAATCTCGCGGCGGTGGACGGCTAGCGGCTGAACACCGAGACGTCGAAGAAGTACCGCGACGCCCGGTACACGTGGCGGCCCAGCTCGATGGCTGTGCCGGACTCGTTGAAGGCCACGCGCTGCATCGTGAGGACGGCGCCGCCGGCCGGCTCGTCGAGCAGCCGGGACTCCTCGTCGTCGGAGATGCGGGCGCCGATCCGCTGCTGCGCCTGGGCGATCGTGATGCCCCGCCCGCGCAGGCACTGGTACAGGCCCTTGCTCTGCAGCTCGTCGGGAGCGGGGGCGAGCTCCGCGGGGATGTAGTTGGTGAGGATCGCCAGAGGCACGTCGTCCGCGCTGCGCAGGCGCCGGATCGAGACCACCTGGGCGTCGTGCTCGATGCCCAGCTCGTCCGCGATCTCCTCGTCGGGCCGGCCGAGCCGGTAGTCGAGCAGCTCCGTCGACGGGGTCTGACCCGCAGCGATCAGGTCCTCGTACAGGCTGGTGAGCTCCACCGCGCGGTGCACCTCGTTGCGCACCACCTGGGTGCCGACGCCGCGCTTGCGCACCAGGAGCCCCTTGTCCACCAGCGCCTGGATCGCCTGCCGCGCAGTCGGACGGGAGAGGGTGAGCCGCTTGGCGAGGTCGATCTCGTTCTCGATCCGGTCGCCGGGCACCAGCTCGCCGTTCAGGATGGAACGTTCGAGGGCCTGCGCCAGCTGGTAGTACAGCGGCACGGGGCTGGTGCGGTCCAGTTCGACCGAGACCGGGGCGGGAGACATGCGATGCAGTCTAGTGCACCGAAGCGGGAAATGCGGGCGCTGATCAGCGTTTGTTCGTACAATCGCCCCTTGCGGTGCGATCAGGTCTATGTCCGCACATATGGCGCCCATGTCAGCCGGTAGCCGGCGCTTCTTGTGGATCTGTGATGCCGCGGACCGGGGGATTTCCGCAGCTAGAAGCCTATTGATGAATGTCGCCTCCTTCTGTTAGATTGACAGGACAAACGAGCGGGAGTGATCCACGTCTCGTCCGGGACCAGGCTAAGGAGGGCCTCCCACATGACTGACGCCGGTACCCACGGTGCCCCGTTCGACCTGATCACCATCGGGCGGGTCGGGGTCGACATCTACCCCCTGCAGGACGGTGTCGGACTCGATCGCGTCGAGACCTTCGGCAAGTACCTCGGGGGCAGCGCGACCAACGTCGCCGTCGCCGCGGCCCGTCACGGCCGACGGTCCGCGGTCATCACGGCGACCGGCGCGGATCCGTTCGGGCGCTTCGTTCATCAGGAGCTGGTGCGCCTCGGCGTCGACGACCGGTACGTGGGCGAGGTCCGCGGCCTGAACACCCCCGTCACCTTCTGCGAGATCTTCCCGCCGGACGACTTCCCGCTCTACTTCTACCGCGACCCGATCGCGCCGGACCTCATGCTGGACGACGACGCGCTCGACCTCGACGCGATCCGCTCCGCGAAGATCTTCTGGGCCACCGTCACCGGGCTCTCCCGCGAGCCCAGCCGCTCCGCGCACCACACGGCGTGGAACGCCCGCGGCCGCGCCCCGCTGACGGTCCTCGACCTCGACTACCGGCCGATGTTCTGGGAGTCCGCCGAGGTCGCGAGCCAGGAGGTGGGCAAGGCCCTCGAGCACGTCACCGTCGCCATCGGCAACCGCGAGGAGTGCGAGGTCGCGGTCGGCGAGACCGAGCCCGGCCGCGCCGCCGACGCCCTGCTGGAGCGCGGCGTCGAGCTCGCCGTGGTGAAGCAGGGCCCCAAGGGCGTCCTCGCGAAGACCCGGGACGAGAGTGTCGAGGTCGCACCGCACTTCGTCGACGTGATCAACGGCCTCGGCGCCGGTGACGGCTTCGGCGGCGCCGTCTGCCACGGCCTGCTCGCGGGCTGGCCGCTCGAGCGGGTCCTGCGCTTCGCCAACGTCGCCGGGGCCATCGTCGCCTCGCGCCGCGAATGCTCGACCGCCATGCCCACCACCGACGAGGTGGAGTCCGTCATCGAGGAACGGGACAACAATCATGTCTGACACCGCCCGCACCACCGGCCCGCTCACGGCGGGCGATTTCGACCGGCTGCGCGCCGCCCGGCACGAGAACCCCGACGCCATCGCCGACGTGCTCGGCGCGCGGATCCGCCGCCCCCTCGTCCGCGGCGACCGCCGGCTGCTCATCGTGGCGGCGGACCACCCCGCCCGCGGCGCGCTCGGCGTCGGTTCCGACGCGATGGCCATGGCCGACCGGTACGACCTGCTGCAGCGGATGGCGCTCGCCCTCTCCCGCCCCGGGGTCGACGGGGTGCTCGGCACCCCCGACGTCGTCGAGGACCTCGCGCTGCTGGGCCTACTCGACGACAAGATCGTGGTCGGCTCCATGAACCGCGGCGGCCTGCGCGGCGCGGCGTTCGAGATGGACGACCGGTACACCGCCTACGACGTTCCCTCGATGCGGCGCGGCGGCCTGGACTTCGGCAAGCTGCTCGTGCGCGTCGACCTCGAGGACCCCGGTACCGTCGTCACGCTCGAGGCCACGGCCCGCGCCGTCGACGCCGCGGCGGCCGCGAAGCTACCGATCATGCTGGAGCCCTTCATGAGCCGCCGCACCGGCGGGAAGATCGGCAACGACCTCTCGACGGAGGCCGTCATCAACTCGGTCGCCATCGCCTCCGGCCTCGGCAACACCTCCGCCTACAGCTGGCTCAAGCTCCCCGTCGTCGACGACATGGAACGCGTCATGGCGGCGACCACGCTGCCCACGCTGCTCCTCGGCGGCGACCCGGGCGGCGACCCCGCTGCCGTCTACGCCTCGTGGGCCAAGGCGCTCGCCCTGCCAGGCGTGCACGGCCTCGTCGTCGGCCGCACCCTGCTCTACCCCCGCGACGGCGACGTGACCGCCGCCGTCGACACCGCCGCCGGCCTCGTGCACGGCGCCTGACCACCCGCATCCACCTCCGCGAAGGAGCCGCTCCATGACCACCACCGAGACCCTCACCGTCGTCCCGCACTGGATCGACGGCGCCGAGTACCCGTCCACCAGCGGCCGCACCGCCGACGTCTACGACCCCGCGCTCGGCGTCGTGACCAAGCGGGTCGCGCTCGCCGATCGCGCCGAGATCGACGCCGCCGTGGCCTCCGCCAAGAAGGCCGCTGACAGCTGGGGAGAGCTCTCCCTCGCCAAGCGCCAGTCGGTGCTCTTCGCCTTCCGCGAGCTGCTCAACGCCCGCAAGGGTGAGCTCGCCGAGATCATCACCAGTGAGCACGGCAAGGTCCTCTCCGATGCTCTCGGCGAGATCAGCCGCGGCCAGGAGGTCGTCGAATTCGCCTGCGGCATGGCGCATCACCTCAAGGGCGAGTACAGCGAGCAGGTCTCCTCCGGGATCGACGTCTACTCCACCCGCCAGCCGCTCGGCGTGGTCGCGGTGATCAGCCCGTTCAACTTCCCCGCCATGGTGCCCGCCTGGTTCTTCCCGATCGCGATCGCCGCGGGCAACGCGGTGGTGCTCAAGCCCAGCGAGAAGGATCCGTCGGCCGCGATCTGGATGGCGGAGCTGTGGCGCGAGGCGGGCCTGCCCGAGGGCGTGTTCACCGTGCTCAACGGCGACAAGGAGGCCGTCGACGGACTGCTGACCCACCCGGACGTCGCCGCCGTTTCCTTCGTCGGTTCGACGCCCATCGCCCGGTACGTCTACGAGACCGCCACCGCGCACGGCAAGCGGGTCCAGGCCCTCGGCGGCGCCAAGAACCACATGCTGGTGCTGCCCGACGCCGACCTCGCCCTCACGGCCGACGCCGCGATCAACGCCGGCTTCGGTTCGGCCGGCGAGCGGTGCATGGCCATCTCGGTCGTCGTCGCCGTCGAGCCCGTCGCGGACGCGCTGATTGCGGAGATCACCGATCGCATGGCCGGGCTGCGCATCGGCGACGGCCGCCGCGGCTGCGACATGGGGCCGCTCGTCACGCAGGCGCACCGGGACAAGGTCGCCTCCTACATCGACGTCGCCGTCGCGGACGGCGCGAGCGTGGTCGTCGACGGTCGCGACGTGACCCCGGACGGCGATGCGGCGGGCTTCTGGCTCGGTCCGACCCTGATCGACCGCGTGCCCACCACCTCCCGGGTGTACACCGAGGAGATCTTCGGCCCCGTGCTCGCGATCGTGCGTGTCGCCTCGTACGAGGAGGGCGTCGACCTCATCAACGCCGGCGCCTTCGGCAACGGCACCGCGATCTTCACCAACGACGGCGGCGCCGCCCGCCGGTTCCAGAAGGACATCCGCGTGGGCATGGTCGGCATCAACGTGCCGATCCCGGTCCCCGTGGCCACCTTCAGCTTCGGCGGCTGGAAGGACTCGATGTTCGGCGACACCAAGGCGCACGGCGCCGAGGGCGTGAAGTTCTTCACCCAGCTCAAGGCGATCACGAGCCGGTGGCTCGACCCCAGCCACGGCGGCGTCGACCTGGGATTCCCTCGGAACGACTGACGCGGACTTCATTCCGGCAGCACCATCGTCCGCGAGGACGGAAACAGGAGAGGACGGCGATGGCGACGACGCCCAACGAATGGTTCCACGCCCGAGGCGCGCTGGCGCGCGACGGGTGGGAATCGGTGGTCGACGGCTCCCTGCCCGGCTGGGCGCACACCGGGATCCGCATCGCGGACCTCGGCGACGCGCCGGTCGTGCTGCCCGGCGGCGACATCGAGCGCATCGTCGTGCCGCTCTCGGGCGGGTGCCACGTCGAGCTCGACGGTGCCGCCGGCGCGAGCTTCGACGGTGCGCCGTCCGTGGCCCTCGCGGGCCGCGCGTCGGTCTTCGACGGTCCCACCGACGTCCTGTACGTCGGCGCCGGTGGGGGATTCACCGTGCGCGGAACCGCGCGCATCGCGATCGCCGAGGCACCCACGTCGCAGCGCCGCTCCACGCGGTACATCCCCGCCGCGGAGGTCCCCGTCGAGCTGCGCGGCGCCGGCCGGGACACCCGGCAGGTGCACAACTTCGGCACGCCCGGCGCGCTCGACGCGGCCGCCCTCATCGTGTGCGAGGTGATCACCCCCGGTGGCAACTGGAGCAGCCACCCCGCCCACAAGCACGACGAGCACGTCGCGGGCCACGAATCCCGGCTCGAGGAGATCTACTACTTCGAGGCGGCGCCCGCCCGCGGCCTGCCCGCCGGGACCGTGCCCGAGACCGCGGACGCCTTCGGGAGTTTCGTCACCTACTCGTCGGCGGCCGGGGAGATCGACACCAACGCCCTCGTCCGCACCGGCGACATCGCCCTCGTGCCCTTCGGCTACCACGGCCCCGCGATGGCCGCCCCCGAGTACGACCTCTACTACCTCAACGTGATGGCCGGCCCCGACCCCGAACGGGTCTGGCTGATCAGCGACGACCCGCGCCAGGCCTGGCTGCGGGACACCTGGCCCACGCAGGCCACCGACCCGCGGCTGCCCTACGCGGCCGCACGGACCGAAGGAGACGAGCGATGAGCACCCGGCGGATGACCGTGGGCCAGGCCCTCATCGAGTTCCTGGCGCACCAGTGGACCGTGGACGAGATCGCCCACGCCGACGGCACGGTGAGCACCGTGCGCGAGCGCACCGTCCCCGCGACCTTCGGCATCTTCGGCCACGGCAACGTCGCCGGCGTGGGCCAGGCCCTGCTGCAGTGCGCGACCACCGACGCCGGGCTCATGCCCTACCACCAGGCCCGGAACGAGCAGGCCATGGTGCACCAGGCCGTCGGCTACGCCCGCATGCACCGGCGGCGCGGCACCTACGCGTGCACCGCCTCCGTGGGCCCGGGCGCCGCCAACATGCTCACGGGCGCCGCGCTCGCGACCGCCAACCGCCTGCCCGCACTGCTCCTGGTCTCCGACACCTTCGCCACCCGCGTCGCCGATCCGGTGCTGCAGCAGCTCGAGCACCCGCACGACATCGGGCTGCAGGTCTCCGACGCCTTCCGGCCCCTCTCGAAGTTCTTCGACCGGGTGCAGCGGCCGGAGCAGTTGTTCTCCATCGCGCTGGCCGCGATGCGGGTGCTGACCGACCCGGCGGAGACCGGCGCCGTGACCATCGCTCTGCCCGAGGACGTCCAGGCCGAGGCCGTCGACGTTCCCGAGGAGTTCCTCGCGGACCGTGAGTGGCACCTCCGCCGGCCCCTGCCCGAGCGCGGCCCGCTGGCCCGCGCCGTCGCGGCGATCCGGGAGGCGAAGCGCCCCTTCGTCGTCGCCGGCGGCGGCGTCCTCTACGCGGGCGCGGAGGACGAGCTGCGCCGGTTCGCGGAGGCCACGTCGATCCCCGTCGGCACCACGCAGGCCGGCGGCGGCGCGCTGGCCTGGGACCACCCGCTGAACCTCGGCGGCGTGGGCGCCACCGGCACAGCCGCGGCGAACGCCATCGCCGCGCAGGCCGACGTGATCATCGGGATCGGCACCCGGTACAGCGATTTCACCACCGCCAGCCGCACGGCCTTCCAGGACGCCGGCGTGCGCTTCGTGAACCTCAACGTCGCCTCGTTCGACGCCTACAAGCACGGCTCGCAGCTGCCGCTCATCTCCGACGCCCGCGAGGGCCTCGCCGCGCTGCGCGCGGAACTCGCCGACTACCGCGTTCCCGCGGAATCCGTCGCCGCGGCCGCTGCGGCCAAGGCGGACTGGGACGCGATCGTCGACGTCGCCCTCGCGCCCACCGGGGCCGACCTACCGGGCCAGCCCGAGGTGATCGGCGCGGTGCACGCCGCGATGGACCCGGCCGACGTCATCATCCAGGCCGCGGGCTCCCTCCCGGGCGACCTGCAGAAGCTGTGGCGGGTGCGGGACCCGCTCGGCTATCACGTGGAGTACGCCTTCTCCTGCATGGGATACGAGATCGCGGGCGGGCTCGGCGCGAAGCGCGGGCTGCTCGCCCTCGGTGACGACCGCGACGTCGTCGTCATGGTCGGCGACGGTTCCTACCTCATGCTCAACAGCGAGCTCGTCACCGCCGTCGCCGAGGGGATCAAGCTCATCGTCGTCATCGTCGAGAACCAGGGCTACGCCTCGATCGGCCACCTCTCCGAGACCGTCGGCTCGCAGCGTTTCGGCACCCGGTACCGCACCGCGGACGAGTCGGGCGGCGTCCCCGCACCGGATCTCGAGCGCGGCGCGTTCCTGCCTGTCGACCTGGCGGCCAACGCGCGCAGCTACGGCGCGCGGGTCATCGACATCGCGCCCGGACCGGACTCCGTCGCGGAGCTCACCGAGGCCGTCCGCGCCGCCAAGGCGGCGACCGGCCCCACCGTCATCCAGATCCACAACGACCCGTTGGTCTACGCCCCCGAAGGCAACGGCTGGTGGGACGTCCCGGTCGCCGCGGTGTCCACGATCGACAGCACCGTCACCGCGCGCGCCGAGTACCTCGACCAGCAGAAGGCGCAGCGGCCGCTGCTCGGCTGAGCCTTCGCCCCACCACTCTCACGATCCGACGTAAGGACCACCGTCATGACCGACACCCTGGGCACGACCGCCTCCGCCGCCGCCCACACCGAGGGCCTCCGCATCGGCACCGCCCCCGACTCGTGGGGCGTCTGGTTCGCCGACCACCCGCGCCAGACCCCGTGGGACCGCTTCCTCGACGAGGTTGCCGAGGCCGGCTACCACTACATCGAGCTCGGCCCCTACGGCTACCTGCCGACCGACCCCGAACGCCTGCGCGACGAGCTCGCCAAGCGCGACCTCGAGCTGTCCGGCGGCACCATCTTCACCGGCTTCCACAAGGGCGCCGACCAGTGGGACCGCGCCTGGAAGCAGGTGAGCGACGTCGCCACCCTCGTGGGCGCCCTGGGCGCCGAGCACATCGTCGTCATCCCCGACCTGTGGCGCTCCGATCTCACCGGCGAGGCCCTCGAGTCCCGCACTCTCGACGACGAGCAGTGGAAGGCGCTCGCCGCCGGCCACGACCGGCTCGGAAAGGCGCTGGCGGAGGAGTACGGGATCAAGCAGCAGTTCCACTCCCACGCCGACAGCCACGTCGGCACCACCGGCGAGGTGGAGCGCCTCCTCGCCGAGACGGACCCGCGGTACGTCAACCTGTGCCTCGACACCGGCCACTTCGCCTACTACGGCGGCGACAACGTGGCCCTCATGCAGCGCCACCCGGAGCGCATCGGCTACCTGCACCTCAAGCAGATCGACCCGGCGCTGATCTGGGAGGTGCTCAAGAACGACACCCCGTTCGCCGACGCCGCCTCCGCCATCATGGTCGAGCCGCCCAACGGGATCCCGGACTTCGCGCCCGTCATCGAGGCGGCGCTGCGCATCAACCCGGACCTGTTCGCCATCGTCGAGCAGGACATGCCCGGCTGCGACATCGACCTCCCCGCGGGCATCGCCACCCGAACTCGGCAGCACATCTTCGGCTGCCACCCGCTCACCCGCACCCGCTGATCCCGAACCCGGGCATCGAGCTCGGACCCCGAAGCCCCGCAAGGAGACACCCACAGATGACCAACGACTTCCGCGTCGCCGTGGTCGGCGCCGGCATGATGGGCGCCGACCACGTGAAGCGCATCGCCACCATCACCGCGGGGGCGTCCGTCTCCGCGGTCGTCGAGCCCGACGAGGCCCGCCGGGCCGCCGCCCTCCGACTCGCGCCCGGCGCCGCCGGTTTCGCCGACCTCGACGCGGCCCTCGCTTCGGGCGTCGTCGACGGCGTGCTCGTCGCCACCCCCGGGCAGTTCCACGAGGACGCGCTGCTGAAGGTCCTCGCCGCCGGCCTGCCCGTGCTCTGCGAGAAGCCGCTCACCCAGGACCCCGAGTCCTCCTGGCGCGTCGTCGAGGCCGAGATGGCGGGCGGCCGCCAGCTGATCCAGGTCGGCTTCATGCGCCGCTTCGATCGCGAGTACGAGGAGCTGCGAAAGGTGGTGGCCGCCAAGCCCGCCGGCGAGCTCGTCATGCTGCACGCCCGCCACCGCAACGCCTCGGTGCCCGAGAGCTACGTGCAGACCATGCTCATCAACGACTCCGTGGTGCACGAGTTCGACGTCGTGCCGTGGCTGGCGGGCGGCGTCGTGACCTCGGTCGAAGTGAAGTACCCGCGCCGTAATTCGCGGAGCCCGGAGCACCTGCGCGAGCCGATCCTCGTACTCATGGAGCTCGACAACGGGGTGCTCGTCGATGTCGAGATGAACGTCTCCATCGCGTTCGGCTACCAGGTCGAGACCGAGGCCGTCTTCGAGCAGGGCGTCGCCCGCATCGGCGAGCCCGCGGGCCTGCAGATGTGGCAGCAGGGCCGGTTCTCGGTCGCCGACCACGCGGACTTCACCACCCGGTTCCGCGACGCCTACGACCGCCAGGTGCAGGCCTGGGTCGACGCTGCGAAGGCGGGCACCATCGCCGGGCCGTCGGCCTTCGACGGCTACAAGGTGGCCGTGTGCTGCGCCGCCGGCGTCCAGGCACTGGAGACGACCGGCCCCGTGCCCGTCGAGCTCTCCGAGATGCCGGCGTTCTACGCCGAGCGCGCCTAGGGGGCGTCGTGGTCCGCATCGCTCTCGATCCCACGCCGTACCACGCGACGCACGACTTCGAGGACTTCTTCGACGTGGCCGCCAAGGCCGGCTACGAGTGGATCCAGCTGACCCCGCACGCCGACTTCATCCCGTTCTTCGCGCACCCGCGCGTGGACCGGGCGCAGCTCGCGCGCGTGCGTAAGCGCGCCGCCGACGCGGGCGTCGGGATCACGTCGTTGCTCCCGGTGCAGCGCATCTCGTGGCCCGACGAGCCGCAGCGCGAGGCGGGGGTCCGGAACTTCCGGCGCATCATCGCGATCGCCGCGGAGCTCGAGGTTCCCGTCATCAACACCGAGTTCAGCGGCCGGCCCGAGCGCGCGGAGGAGTCCGAGGCGGGCTTCTACCGCAGCATGGAGGAGCTCGTTCCGCTGCTCGAGCGGGAGGGCGTGACGCTGAACTTCGACCCGCACCCCGACGACTTCGTCGAGGACGGGCTCGAGGCCTGGCGGATCATCCGCGGGCTGGACACGCCGGCCGTCGGCTTCGTGTACGTGGGCAGCCACACCTTCCACTACGGCGACCGCGCGGCCGCGCTCATCCCGCAGTTGGGGGAGCGGCTCGGCGCGGTGTACGCCGCGGACAGCTTCGATCACCGCCGCTCGCACGGCCTGCGGTACATCACCAACCCGCCCGGCAACGCGGTCCGCGTGCACCAGCACCTCACGATCGGCGACGGCGATGTGGATTGGGACGAGCTGTTCGGCCACCTCGGCGCTTCCGGGTTCCTCGCCCGCGAGGACGCGATCATCTGCTCCAACGTCTTCGCCGAGGACGAGCGCGCCGACGAGGTCTCCGCGCTGCAACTCGAGAAGATCCGGTCGCTGGTCGCGGCGCACGCGTGAGCGGGCGTGCCGTGCGCGGCGACTACGCTGGACGTCGTGACTGAGTCTTCCGCCGCACCGTCGACCGCCGCCGCGCCCGGGTCCGTCCGCGTGCGCTTCTGCCCGTCGCCCACCGGCACGCCCCACGTCGGCATGGTGCGCACCGCGCTGTTCAACTTCGCCCACGCGCGACACACCGGCGGCACCTTCGTCTTCCGGATCGAGGACACGGACGCCGCCCGCGACAGCGAGGAGAGCTACGCCGCGATCCTCGAGTCGCTGCGGTGGCTGGGCCTGGATTGGGACGAGGGGCCCGAGGTGGGCGGGCCGTACGGCCCCTACCGGCAGTCCGAGCGCAAGGACCTGCACCTGGACGTCGTGCGGCGCCTCGTCGAGGGCGGCTACGCCTATGAGGCCTTCTCGACCCCGGAGGAGGTGGAGGCGCGGCACGTCGCCGCCGGCCGGAACCCGAAGCTGGGCTACGACAACTTCGATCGTGACCTCACCGACGAGCAGAAGGCCGCCTACCTCGCCGAGGGCCGCAGCCCCGTCGTGCGGCTGAAGATGCCCGACCACGACTTCACCTGGAACGACATGGTGCGCGGCGAGACCACCTTCGCCGCGGGCAGTGTCCCCGACTTCGCCCTCACGCGCGCGAACGGCGACCCGCTGTACACCCTGGTCAACCCCGTCGACGACGCGATGATGAAGATCACGCACGTCCTGCGGGGCGAGGACCTGCTCAGCTCCACGCCGCGGCAGATCGCGCTGTACGAGGCGCTGGAGGCGATCGGCGTCGCCGAGCGCACCCCCGAGTTCGGGCACCTGCCCTTCGTGATGGGGGAGGGCAACAAGAAGCTCTCCAAGCGCGATCCCGAGTCCAACCTCTTCCACCACCGCGACCGCGGCTTCATCCCGGAGGGGCTGCTCAACTACCTCGCGCTGCTCGGCTGGGGCATCTCGGCCGACAACGACGTCTTCAGTCTCGACGAGATGATCGCCGCCTTCGACGTGCACCGGGTGAACTCGAACCCCGCGCGCTTCGACCAGAAGAAGGCCGACGCGATCAACGCCGAGCACATCCGCCTCCTCGCCCCCGAGGACTTCGAGGCGCGCCTGCGGGCCTTCCTCGTCGAGCGGGGCTTCGTCGACGGTGCGCGCCTCGGCGCGGAGTTCCCGACCGCCGCCGAGCTCGTGCAGACCCGCATCGTGGTGCTCTCGGACGCCTGGGATCTGCTGAAGTTCCTCTACGTCGACGAGGCCGACTTCGAGGTCGATCCCGCGGCCGCTGCGAAGAACATCAAGGCCGACGCCGGCCAGGTGCTCGACGAGAGCATCGCCGCGCTCGACGGGCTCACGGACTGGACCACCGAGGCCATCGAGGGCGCCCTCAAGGGCCGGCTCATCGACGAGCTCGAGCTCAAGCCGCGCAAGGCCTACGCCCCGATCCGCGTGGGCGTCACGGGCTCGCCGATCAGCCCTCCGTTGTTCGAGTCGCTCGAGCTCCTCGGCCGGGACCGGACGCTGGGCCGGCTCGCTGCCGCCCGCGCCCTGGTGCCCGCCGACGGTGCCGCGCCGCAGTAGGGGATGACCTGGCGATTTGGCGTTCCCAGTGCGGCTGGGTAAGCTGGATCGCGGCTCAAAACGAGGTCGGAAACGATCTCGGGGAGAGTCATTGGCCTATGGTGTAATTGGCAACACAGCTGATTCTGGTTCAGCCATTCTAGGTTCGAGTCCTGGTAGGCCAGCGTGACAGCGCCCTCCGCGTGCGGAGGGCGCAGTCCTAGCCCCCGTCGTCTAGCGGCCTAGGACGCCGCCCTCTCACGGCGGTAGCGTGGGTTCGAATCCCATCGGGGGTACGTTCGATGCAGGTGTGCTACCTTCATCGACATCGTCGAGGCGCCTCGCGCGCGTCGGCAGGAGTTCTAGCCCCCGTCGTCTAGCGGCCTAGGACGCCGCCCTCTCACGGCGGTAGCGTGGGTTCGAATCCCATCGGGGGTACAACGGAAGGCCCGGATCATGCGATCCGGGCCTTCGTCGTTCCTCCCCGTCGCTATCCCACCGCCACGGCGCGCGGCGGTGCGGTGCGGTTCTCCTCGGCCAGCCCCGACGGCGTGAACGCCGCGGCCAGCCCGATCCCCAGCAGGGACACCACGAGGCCGCCGATCGCCGCCCATGTCGCGTCCGTGCCGATGCCGTAGCCCTGCAGCACGGCCTGGAGCGCCGCGGTGGTGAGGTAGACGGCGTTGCGCCAGCGGGACTCGCAGTTGACCACAGCGATGAGCAGCGTGACGGCCGCGATCACCAGCGAGGTCCAGGCGGCGGCCTGGTTCCCCGGGATGAGGCCGCCCGCGGCGAGCAGCGTGACGAGCGGGCCCGCGGTGGCGTACAGCGCGCGCCGGACCGATTCGGGGATCCTCCGCGGGAGGATCCGGCTCCTGGTCTCTTCCATGATCTCCACCTCTCCGGTGTCAGGCCGCAGGTGCGGCGCCGGCCGCGGCGGGCGGCTCGGCGGCGACCGCCCCGCCGACCACCGTCGTCCCGTCGGGCGACCAGTACAGCCGCCCGTGTTCGAAGTCCTGCCGGACGCCGCCGTCGGCGAGCCGCATCTCCGATGAGACGGGCCATCCCAGGGGGCCCTTCTCGTACCCGTCGCGCGCCCAGCGGGCGCCGATGGTGCCCGCGACGAAGAAACCCTGCGCCGCGTCCCGGCGGCGGTAGAGCACCCCGCGCTCGAAGGCTTCGACCTGCCCGTCCGGCAGCTCCGTGTGGTCGACCACCGGATAGCCGAGGGGGCCGGTCTCCCGCTGGTAGGAGGTGTAGGACTCCAGCAGCCGGGTCGGCACTGCATGCGCGCCGGTGAGGGCGGTCCAGTAGACGGTGCCGCCCCGGAAGGCCGCGAACCAGCCGCGCCCGTCGGGGCAGGCGACCGCGACGAGGTCCTTCCGCGGGCCGAGCCAGTCGGCGGCCCGGGCCGCGACGGCCCCGATCGCGGCCTCTGCCTGCGCCGCGGCGTCGAGGGGCGGCGGGACGGGCGCCGGGCGCGCGGCGGCCGGACCTGCGGCACCGTCTGCCGGAGCGCCGACCGCGGGAGCCGCAGCGCCGGTGAACGCGGCGACGTCCGCGGCGAAGAGGTCCCAGGGGAAGCCGTCGCCCACGTCGGTGTGGTCGCCGATGCCCAGTGCGCGGGTGGCGTACCGGTGATCGCTGATGCCCTCGGTGACCCGGTACGGCGGCGCGATGACCGTCGCGGCGAAGCCGTACTTCCGGGCGTCCGCGACCGCGAGCCACGCCGCGATCGTGAGGTCGTCGCGGCGCTCGAGCCAATCCGCGCGGGACCAACCCGCGTGACTGCCCGCGAAGCACAGGTTGATCGTGTACGGATTCGCGCTGAGCACGCTCCACGAGGCGAAATCGGTGTCGACGACGTCGCAGACGACGCCGTCGCGCACGGTGTAGTGGTAACTCGCGCCGTGCGCCGCGTCGTTGCAGTAGGCGGCGAGGCGCTCGGCGGTGCTGTTCCCCTCCTCGGTGTGCAGGAGGAAGTTCCGGATCACGGCGCCGTTGCGGGACGAGCGCGAGTCGCCCATCCGGTCGACCTCGGTGTAGGCGGGTGCGGGGGACATGGCGACTCCGTTCGCGNCGTCGGGGGTGGTC